>NZ_JBFRGS010000004.1:0-485923 GCF_052115465.1 Allobosea sp. 2RAB26
GAGAGACATGAGAGACATCGATTCCAGCATAATGCTCCACGGCTGTTCCTCTCATGATGCTTGAGGCCGATCGCTCGGACCTCGTTTTCAACACCATCATTCTGAGGGACAGCCACCCAAAATGGCTATTCGAAGCGCCGGCCCATTACGGCATCTAGTCTAGTCTGCAGCACGCGTCGTGGTCGGGCTTGTCCCCCCGACCACCTGTACTTCCCTCCAAGCTCCACGCTTCGCCCCCGGCGGTTCAAGACGCGGATGGACCGCGTGACAGGGATAGCCTGCGCTTCGCCTACGCCGCCAGGCCTCGCTTCTCCAGCAGCGCATCAGGCGTGGGCAGCCTGCCCCTGAAGAGCGTGTAGGCCTCTGCCGGATCACGCGTATCGCCCGCCGAATAGATGAAACGCTGCAGCTTGGCGGCGACATCGGCAGCGAAGACGTCTCCAGCCTCGATGAAGGCATTGAAGGCGTCGGCATCCATCACCTCGGACCAGAGATAGCTGTAATAGCCGGCCGAATAGCCGTCGCCCGAGAAGACATGGGTGAAATGCGGCGTGCGGTGACGCATGATGATCTCGGCCGGCATGCCGATACGCTCCAGCTCTGCCGCCTCGAAGGCAAGCGGATCGACCGTTGCTGGATCCTTCAGCGAATGGAAGGCGAGGTCGACCAGCGCCGAGGAGGTGTATTCCACCGTCGCAAAGCCCTGATTGAAGGTCTGCGCCTTCTTGATCTTGTCGATCAGCCCCTCGGGGATCGGCTCGCCGGTCTCGGCATGCAAGCAATAGGCCTGCATCACCTCGCGCGTCAGGAACCAGTGCTCGTAAAGCTGGGAGGGCAACTCGACGAAATCGCGCGAGACCGAGGTGCCGGCGAGCGAGCCATAGGTCACGTCGGACAACAGCCCATGCAGGGCGTGGCCGAATTCATGGAACAGGGTGCGCGCATCGTCGATCGAAAGCAGCGCCGGCTTTCCGGCTGCGGGTTTCGCGAAATTGCAGACATTGACGATGATCGGGCGAACCTCGCCGCCGAGCTTCCGCTGGCCGCGATAGGCGCTCATCCAGGCGCCCGAACGTTTCGATGCGCGGGCGAAATAATCACCGAGGAAGAGCCCGATATGCCGGCCGCCCGCGTCGCGGACCTCGAAGACGCGGACATCGGGATGATAGCCAGCGAGATCGCGCTTCTCCTCGAAGGTCAGGCCGAAGAGCTTGCCCGCGGTGTCGAAGGCTGCAGCGATGATGCGGTCGAGCTGGAGATAGGGCTTCAGCACCGCCTCATCGAGCGCATAGGTCTTCTGGCGCACCTTCTCGGCATAGTGGCGCCAGTCCCACGGCCGGATCGGGCCGTTCTCGCCCTCCTCCTGCGCGAGCAGGGCAAGGTCAGCCGCTTCCTTCGCAGCCCGCGCCTTGGCCGGCTTCCAGACCAGTTCGAGCAGCCCCCGGACATTCTCTGGCGTCTTGGCCATGGAATCGTCGAGCTTGAAATGCGCGAAGGTCTCGAAGCCGAGCAGCTTCGCCTTCTCGGCACGCAAAGCCACCATCTCCGAGACGATGGCGCGGTTATCCGTCTCGCCGCCATTCTCGCCGCGCTTGCTCCAGGCCACGAAGGCCTCCTCGCGGAGCTCGCGGCGGGTGGAGAAAGTCAGGAAGGGCTCGATGATCGAACGTGAAAGTGTAACCGCATGCTTGCCGTCATGGCCCCGGTCGCCAGCGGCATGGGCCATCGCCGCCCGCAG
The DNA here is from genome assembly GCF_052115465.1 of Allobosea sp. 2RAB26. NCBI lineage: Bacteria > Pseudomonadati > Pseudomonadota > Alphaproteobacteria > Hyphomicrobiales > Alloboseaceae > Allobosea > Allobosea sp. 2RAB26. Next base: position 1,739 of record NZ_JBFRGS010000004.1, read on the forward strand.
GAAGGGCGGCACGCCCGCGAGCTTGGCCTCGTCATCGAGGACAAGCGCATAAGAGGCCTCATCCTTGAGCACGTTCTGGCTGAACTGCGTGCCGAGCCCCGCCAGCCGCTCGTTGATCGCGGCAAGGCGTTTCTTTTCCTCGGGACCAAGCTGCGCACCCGAGCGAACGAAGCCGCGATAGGTCCGCTCCAGCAGGCGCTTCTGTTCGGCGTCCAGTCCCAGATTCTCGCGCTTCGCGAAGACCGCATCGACGCGGGCGAACAGGGCCGGGTCCATCATGATTGCCGACCAGTGCCGCGAGGTGACCGGTGACATCTCGCGTTCGATCGCCTGCAGCGCCTCGTTAGTGTCAGCCCCGGCGAGATTGTAGAAGACACCGCCGACGCGGCTGAGCGCGCGGCCCGACCGTTCCAGCGCTTCGATCACGTTGGCGAATTCAGGCACTGCCGGATCGTCGGAGATCGCCGCGATCTCCGACTTGTGCTTGGCCAGAGCCGCCTCGAAAGCCGGCGTGATGTGTTCAGGCTTGATCACCGCGAAGGGTGGCAGGCCGAAGGGTGTCTCCCAGACGGCGGCGAAGGGATTGTCGACGGGTAGCGGCAAGGCTTCTGGCGCGGTCATCTCGTTCCGTTCCGGAAAAAACAGGGGAAGGTCAGTCTTGAGCGTAGATATGGGCGAGATAGCGCCGCATGAAGGGCGGCATGTCGAGATGGTCGCTCTCGGCAAGATTGCGCACGATCACGATGTCGGAGAGTTCCGGCTCCGCCTGCTGCTTGATGCGTGACAGCATGATCTCGCGCGCCTCCTCGGCCGACCAGGACAGCGCCACCGGCCGCATGAAGGCGACGCGCCCCGTCAGGATCACCGCCGTCCAGCTTTCATCGACGTCGATTTCGCCCAAGGTCAGTCCGGTCTCCTCGCAGAGTTCGCGGGTGACGCTGCCGGCAAGGTCGAGCATGCCGTCGTCCCTGAGATCTTCGCGATCCGGCGTACCGGCGGCGAAATAGACTTTGCCCGCATTGGCGGTGTGGTCGCCCATCACGCCGCAGAGAAAGGCGCCATCCGCCGCCCTCAGGGCCGCCATCGCATAGCCGTTGCGGACCACCGGGCCGGGATGGCCAAGATCGCGCCAGGTCATGAAGGCGGCGTAATCCGTCTCGAAATAGCGTGCGCTGAACACGCCATCCGCGATCGCGCCGCGATGCTGCAGCATGATCCGGCCATTGAACATCGCTGGCTTGCCGGCGCTGATCCTGGCCCAATGCGCGGCAATGGCAGTGTGGTTCTCCCGCGCGAAGACCCAGTCATGCGGTTCGACCACGGCCTCGACCCGCGCAAGCGGAACGATCGTCCCGTCGACAACACCATTCATCATTCGGTCCCACTCACAGCAGCACGCCCTCGCTCACCAGCACTGCTTCGCCGCCAATGCTGGCCGAAACGAGTCCACCGCGCTCGACCCGCAGAGTGAGCTCGATTTGCGACGGCCGTCCCATCTCGTACCCTTGCTCGATGACGAGGCGGTGCTCGCCGTCGCCGGGACGATCGAAGGCCATCACGGCGGCGGCGAAGGCGGCGGCTGCGCCACCGGTCGCGGGGTCTTCGCCGATGCCCATCCCTGGCGCGAACATGCGGGCATGGAAGTGATGGCCCGCATCGCGGGTCTGCCGGCAATAGACGAAGGCGTTGGGATGCTCGGCCGGCTTCATCACCGTATTCCACCGCATCATGTCGAGCGTGATGCGGCCCATCGCCTCAAGGCTCGCCACCGGAACCAGCGTAAAGCCGACTCCACCGGAGAATACGCCTGGCTCATGGGCATCGAAGCCGATCTCGGCAGGATCGAGCCCGAGCGCAGTTGCAAGCTCCACTGGCGATGCCGCTTCTCCGATCCGCTCCGGCAAGCGCGGCAAGGTGAAGGTCGCCCTGCCCTGATCATTCCCGACCGAGACGTCGCAGGAGACGGCACCGATCCGCTCCTCCAGGACGAGCTTGTCGTTTTCCCTGCCCGCCTGGGCATCGTGGAGAGCGAGCAGGATGGCTGTGCCGACGGTTGGATGGCCGGCGAATGGCAGCTCCCGGCCCGGCGTGAAAATCCGAATGGCGGCACGGTTGGCCGGGTGGGCGGGCGGCGCGACGAAGACCGTCTCGGACAGGTTGAATTCGCGCGTGATCGCCTGCATCGCCTCGGTGTCGAGGCCCTCTGCGTCCAGCACCACCGCCAAAGGGTTGCCGGCGTGACGAGCCCCGGTGAAGACATCGAGCGTGACGAAGCGGCGTTTCACGGCAACCCTCCCTTGGTGGCAGGCACGACCAGATCGATGGTCAGCGGGCAATGATCCGACGCCTTTGGCCTGTCCCAGCCGACGCGCGGATAGCGGTCGCTGCAGGTCGCCAGCCGCGCCATCGAACGATCGGGCTCGCGCGGATCGAGCGGCACGCGATAGGGCAAACCGCGCCGGATCATCTGCATGGCCGGATTGGGGTTCGCAGCCGCCAGCGCCGGCGACAGCAGGATATGGTCCAGCGGCATATGGCTGTCGATGAGCCGCTGTTCGGCCTCCGACCAGTAGCGCCGGAAATGCGTCCAGCGCTCATGCTGGGGCAGATGCATGATCGGGTCGACAGCGAAATCCTCGAGCAACGGCTCGATGCCGCTATCCCCTTCGTCGACCAGCTCGCCAAGTGGGCCAAGGCCATGGCGATAACCGTTGAGATCACCCAGCACGATCCAGTTGGCTTCGCGCCAAGACGCCCCGAACCAGGTCTTGACGATGTGCCTGACGGCCAGGGCCTCCGCCCGCCGGATCGGCAGGGTCTCCTGCCGGCCATCGTCGCGGCCGTTGTTCATCGACTTGAAATGGCAACCGAAGAGCGTCAGCGAACGGTCACCGAAGCTCAGCTCGACAGCGAGGCAATCGCGGGCAAAGACCCTGTCGCCAGGCCTGATGCCGAACCGCGCGAGCGAAGGATCATAAGCGCCGGCCTGGCCGAAGCTGAGGTCCTTGTGCGAGACGACACGGACCGCCTGGGGCGCCAGCAGATCGCGCCGGGCGCCAAAGCCGATATCGATGTCGCGCCTGTCATTGCCGTCGATCAGGGCGAAATGGCCGTAGCGGTAATCGGCGATGCGATGGACGTAATTGGCAAAGAACGCCTGCAGGCTCGCGAGCGAATCCACTTCCTGCAGCATCCAGATATCGGCTTGCGCCTCGGCGATGGCGAGCGCCGTCATCTGGCGCTTGTCGTCCTCAAGCGCCACCGCGAGCGAGCGCTCGACGGCATCGCGCTGGTCGGCGCGCGGAAAATGAAACAGCGACATCGCCGCAGAGGTGTCGATGCGTCCGCCATTCTCGAAGCGGTGGCGCGTCAGCAGGTTTTCGACATTGAAGGTGCCGACGCGCAGTTTCATCGAATTCAGCCTGCGGCTCAGATCGCTTCGGGCGTGAAGAGCTGCGAAGGCGTCACGAACTCGTCCTGCGCGGCGACCGTCAGGATCTCGCGCGAGCCGGCCTCCTTCGTCCGCTTCAGCAGGCCGTAGATCGAGGACGAGGCCTTGCTGAGGGCAGCGGCAGCCGATCCCTCGCGCATGTAGTGGACAAAGAAGAGGGCGGCGATCGCATCGCCCGCACCGTTGACGCTGATATCGATCTTCGGCGTGCGCACCCGGAAGGCGCCCTTGGCGTCGGCCGCCATCAGGTCGATCGCGTCCGCCGGCGTTTCTTCCGTGACCAGCGATGTCACCAGCACGACTTTCGGGCCGGCATCGCGCAGCGTTCCGACGGCGCGGTGCGCGTCGGCGATGGTCTTCACCTCGATATCGGTCAGGAGTTCGAGCTCGAACTGGTTCGGCGTGACGATATCGGCAGCCGGCACCGCCTGTTCGCGCATGAATTCGGGAATGCCCGGCCGCACGAAAATGCCGCGTCCGACATCGCCGATCACCGGATCGCAGCAATAGAGCGCATCGGGATTGGCCGCGCGGACACGTTCGACGGCAGACAGGATGGCGTGGCCGATATCGGCCGATCCCATATAGCCGGAGAGCACGCCGTCGCAGCCCAGCAGCACGCCACGTTCGGCAATGCCTTCCATCACCTCGTCGATCATGCCGCCCTCGAAGACCCGGCCCTTCCAGTCCCCGTAGCCCGTGTGATTCGAGAATTGCACGGTATGGATCGGCCAGACCTCGACCCCAAGTCGCTGCATCGGGAAAACGGCGGAGGCGTTGCCGACATGGCCAAAAGCGACATGGGACTGGATCGAGAGGATGTTCATGGCGCGCAGCACAGGCCTTCAACGAAACGACGCGGCGAACCTAGCGGTTGCCGCGCCGGGAGCAAATCGAAAGCGTTGATGCAGGCGATGACAAACGGCGATCAGGCAGAGCCGAGACGCATCACGCTGGCCGTGTCGGTGAACTGCGTCAGGCTTCGCACCTTGCCGTCTTCCACAGTGACCAGATCGACCGCCTCGAAGCTCTGGGTACGACCGGTCGGCACATGGGTGACATCGGCGCTCCAGTGAAACGAGGCGCGAGCGCCTTCGACGAGCAGCCCCAGCGTCCTGAACTTCGAGAAGGCGAACGTGCCGATCAGCCCGGCCATCTGCTCCCGAACCGCGGCACAGCCCGTCTGGGGGTTGCACATGGGCCCGAGATCCTCCGCTCCCATGAAATGGAACCGGCAATCGGGATGGAAGAAGGCCATCACTCCATCGAGATCCCCCTGCACACGCGCCTCATAGGCGCTCAGGAGCAAGGTCTCGATCGCAGCGCGCTCGGTCATCTCGGCTCTCCCAATGGAAGAGCCGAGTTTGACCGGCCTGCAGAAAGGAGTCGAGAGACTACGATCCGGCGGCGGCCTTCTTCGCGAAGCTGTCGATGAAGGTCTTGTTCAGGTCGACATTCGAGGTCGCAAGCTCAGGATCGAGCAGTTTCAGCGAGTCATACATGCTCTTCATCGCATCTGGCGTGGAAATGCCGGTGCGCGAATAACTTTCCTGCGAATTCTTGACGGCGCGCAGATAGAGCGGCTTGTCGCCGAGATGGTATTCGGCGGGGACGAGATCGGCGACATCCTCGGGCTTGGCCGTCTCCAGCCATTTCAGGGACTTGACCAGCGCGTTGACGAGTTTCTGCGTCGTGACCGGGTTCTTCTCGGCGAAATCATTCTTGAGATAGAGCACGGCAGCAGGGTTTGAACCGCCGAACAGCGCCTTGGTGCCGGCCTCGGTGCGGGTGTCGATCAGCGCCACGACATCGCCATCCGCTTCGAGCTTCGAGGTCACGGGATCGAGATGCGAGATGATGTCGACCTGGCCTTGCTTGATCGCGGCAACGGCGCTGGCGCCGGCACCGACACCGATGATCGGCGCGTCGGTCGCCTTCAGGCCAGCCTTGACCATGGCATATTGCGCGGTCAGCGAGGTCGAGGAGCCGGGCGCGGTGACGCCGATCTTCAAGCCTTTGAAATCGGCCGCGGATTTGACCTTGTCGGCAAGCTCCTTGCGCACGGCGATGGTGATCGCCGGGAAACGCCCGAGCTCAACCACGGCGCGGATGTCCTGGCCCTTGGCCTGCATCCGGATGGTATGCTCATAGGCGCCGGTCACGACATCGACCGAGCCGCCGACGAGGGCCTGCAAAGACTTCGCGCCACCGCCGAAATCGTTGATCGTGACGTCGAGCCCCTGCTCCTTGAAGAAGCCCTTCTTCTCCGCGACCGTCAGCGGAAGATAATAGAGCAGTTGCTTGCCGCCGACGCCGAGCGTGACATTCGGCTTCTCGGCCGTCTGGGCCTGTGCGCCAAACGGCACGAAGCCGAGAGAGGTGGACAAGGCGAGCGCGGCCAGCGCGCCGCGACGGGTGAAGCTCATCGAGTTTCCTCCTGATGGGATCGGTTTGCGCTTCTGAACTGGCGCAGTCGGCCCCGACGATAGGCGAGATTGCCCGGCACGGGCAACCTCGCCTCCCGATCAGCCCGAGGCCCGGAGCGCAACTTTCGTCTGAGTCCCCCAGGCGAACGCCGGTGAGCCCGCGTCGCTATAGCGTCCCCTCATCCCGAAAGGACGCAACGCCCTGCCGGGTCCGGTTGACGACGAGGCGTGTCACATCCGGGCGGGCATAGTGTCCGGCCTGATCGAAATTCTGGCGCTCGCGCCTGACCTCGCGATGATCAAGCGTCGCAACGAGAAGCTCCTCGCGCCCCGTCACGGGCTCGATCACCCATTTGCCGTCAGGGCCGGCAATGCCGGAGCCGCCATCAGCGAGGATCTCGGGGCAGGTTTCCAGCATGGCAGCAGCAGGACTGCCGGCCGGCACATCCTGCTTGCGCATCAGTCCCGAGACCGCCAGCACGTAGCTGCGTCCCTCGCGCGCCAGGAAGCAGGTCGTATCCACCGTGTTGCGGAGGTTCCCCGGCCAAAGCGCCACATGCAGATTCTCACCCTGCGCGTACAGCGCTGCTCGCGACAGCGGCATCCAGTTCTCGAAGCAGTTCAGCCCGCCAACCGTGAAGGCCCCGACACGGTGCACCTGAAGACCATGTCCGTCGCCCGGCGCCCAGCTCAGCCTCTCTTCATAGGTCGGCATCAGCTTGCGATGCACCGACGCGATCATGCCATCCGCACCGATATGCACGCGCGAGCAATAGACGCTGTGCCCGCCGCGATCTGCCGGCCGCTCGATGATGCCGAGCATGACGGCGATGCCGCCGCGCTGCGCCGCAGCGCAGACCGCCGCCAGATGGCCGGCCTCGATCTGAACGGCCTGATCCAGATAATGCGCGTGAATCTCCTTCTGCAGCGACGATTCAAAGCGCGCCCCGTCGGTATGTTCGATCCAGAAGGGATAACCCGGCACCAGCGCCTCCCCGAACGCGACGAAGCCGCACCCTGCCGCGGCGGCGCGCGCTATCCAGTCGGCCACCTTCCGCAGTGTGGCATCGCGATCGAGCCATACCGGAGCGATCTGGGCGAGGCCCACGGTCAATCTGTCTGATACGGCGGTCATCGAGCCCCATCCCTGGCCTTGAGTGTGTTGCGGTGGCCGGGTTAAGGACGCGGACAAGATCAGTCCAATTAATCCTTGGAATACCCCTCGATCATGCCACCTAATGTCACTCTGGTGCAGCTGCGTTGTTTCGCCGGCGTCGTCGAACATGGCGGCTTCACGGTGGCGGCCGACCGCCTCTGCCTGTCGCAGTCAGCCGTGAGCCAGGCGGTCGCGGGGCTGGAACGGACGTTGGACGCCGCCTTGCTGCTGCGCGGCCGCGATGGATTGGTGCTGACGGCAGCCGGCGAAGCGGCCCTTGTCGAGACGCGTGCGGTACTCGCGGCCGTCGAACGGCTCGGCACTTGCAGCGGACTTGCCGGCAAGTTGAGCGGCACCTTGCGGATCGGCGTCGTACAGAGCGCAGCCATCCGGCTGCTGCCCGCATGGCTGCGGCGCCTGCGCACCGAGCATCCCGGCATCACGGTGAGCTTGTATGAAGGGACGGATCCGGAGGTCACCGCCTGGATCCAGGCCGGCGTGGTCGAGATCGGCATCACCAGCCGCACCCATCCCGAACTGGCAGCCCGCCCGGTCTATTCCGACGACTACCTCGTCGTTGTTCCCGCCGACCACGAGCTTGCATCCCGGGCCTCGCTCCCGCTCGCTGCCCTGGACGGGCAACGCATGCTGCTCTCGGGAGGCGGCTGCGAAACGCTCATCCAGGAACTCCTGACAGCAGCAGCCAGCCATCCCGAGATCGCCTGCCTCGTGCGCGACAACGCGACCTTGCTCAGCATGGTGCGTGAAGGGCTCGGCCTGACGATCATGCCCGAGCTGGCCCTCGACGACAGCCGCGGCGTGGTTGGGATCCCCCTCCGCCCGAACCTCCGTCGCACCTTGCACGCCGTATCGCCGCCCGCGGAGACGCTTCGCCCGGTCGCGACAGCCTTCCTGACCCTGATCGAAAACGGCGCCGCTGTCGGGCTCAAGGCTCGTCAGCAGCGCCCCAAGACAGCAAGCGCGGGGTGAACCGGCAGCGCCAGCCTAAAGCATCGGCCCGAAAAGTGGATTGCGGTTTTCGGGAAGGCCGATGCAAATACAGATGAATAGATCAYCAGACTGGATACGATATCCGGTCTGATGATCTAAGTCGTCGTGGTCGCGCTCTGTCCGGGCCGCCAGACCAGCAGGCGCTTCTCGACGAAGGTGACAAGCGAATCGATCACGATGACGAAGAGCGCCAGGATCAGCATGCCGGAGAAAACGCCGGTGACATCGAAGACGCTCTCGGCCTCGTGGATCTTGTAGCCGAGACCGGCCGACGAGCCGAGATATTCGCCGACGACCGCACCGACCAGCGCAAAGCCGACAGAGGTGTGCAGCGAGGAGAACATCCAGGTCAGGGCCGACGGCCAGTAGACATGGCGGAAGAGCTGGCGCTCGTTCATGCCGAGCATGCGGGCATTGGCGAGCACCGTCGGCGAGACCTCGCGGACGCCCTGGTAGACGTTGAAGAAGACGATGAAGAAGACCAGCGTGAAGCCGAGCGCCACCTTCGACCAGATGCCGAGGCCGAACCAGAGCGCGAAGATCGGCGCCAGCACCACGCGCGGCAGCGCATTGGCCGCCTTGATATAGGGGTCGAACACCGCCGCCATCAGCTGCCGGCGCGCGAAGGTGAAGCCGAAGAAGACGCCCGCCGCCGAGCCGATGACGAAGGCGAGCACGGTCTCGGTCAGCGTGATGCCGAGATGGAAATAGATGTCGCCGCCAGTGAGCTGAGTCCAGGTCCGACCAAGGACCTGCAGCGGCGTCGAGAAGAAGAACTGGATCGTCTTGGTGTCGCCGAGCAGCGGATAGACGGTGAAGACGTGCCAGATCAGCAGGAACACGACCGCGACGAGAATCTGCAGTGCAAGGAGCGTCAGGCGGTTCACGAGGCGTCTCCCTGCACCAGTTCCTTGCCTTCGCCCATGGCGTAAGCCTTCTGCACCTCGATGCGCAGCGACGACCAGATGTCGCGATGGATCTCGTGGAAGGCCTTTTCCAGCCGGATCTCGGCGATATCGCGCGGGCGCGGCAGGGTGACTCTGTAATCGGCGACGATTCCGGCGGCCGGCCCCGCCGACATCACCACGACGCGGTCGGAGAGCGCGATCGCCTCCTCGAGATCATGGGTGACGAAGATCAACGCCTTTCGATCCTTCGACCAGAGATCCAGCAGCAAGTTGCCCATGATCTGCCGGGTCTGCGCATCGAGCGGTCCGAACGGCTCGTCCATCAGCAAAATCTCGGGATTGCGGATCAGCATCTGCGCGAGGCTGACGCGCTTGCGCTGGCCACCCGAGAGCATATGCGGATACCGATCGACGAAGGCACGCAGGCCGACACGGCCGAGCCAGTCTCGCGCACGGGCATCGGCCTCCGCAGCCGGCACGCCCATCGGCTCCAGCGCCACGGCGACATTCTGCAGCGCCGTCTTCCACGGCATCAGCGCGTCCTGCTGGAACAGGTAGCCCGCGCGCACATTCAGCCCCGCGAGCGGCTTGCCGAATATCCCGACCTTGCCGGCAGACGGGGTCAGCAGCCCAGCCGCAGCATTGAGCAAGGTCGACTTTCCACAGCCGGTCGGCCCCACGACCGAAACGAACTCCCCGGCCGAGACGGTGAGATCGATGCCGGTCACCGCCTTGTAGCGATGCCCGCCTGCAAGCTGGAAGGTGATGTCGATGCCGCTGAGATTGACAGCTGGCGCGGTATCCGCCCCGGGCACGCCAGCAGGGCCCGCACCAGCGTGCAGGCGGTCTTGAAGCTCCATAAAGCGTTCCCCAACGGCCTGCTGCGCCAAGCGCCCTGGCCGAATATCGCGTTCGTTTGGCGAAACTCTAGGTGATCGCCTCCGGAAGGCAACCCAACCTTGGTCTTGTCCGGCAGATTCGCCGCAGCGCGCAGCTGTTGCATCCACGGCCCGAGGCAGCGATAAGCCAGCGCCTTGGCCTGAAAGATCTCGACCCTCATGCAGCAACTCGAAAGCCTGATGCAGGGACTCGTCGAGTTCATGCGCACCAACCAGCAATGGGCGATCCCGATCGTCTTTCTGGTGGCCTTCGCCGAATGTGTGGCGGTGCTGTCCTGGCTCGTACCCGCCACGGTGTTCTTCACCGCCTTCGGCGCGGCGGCGGGAGCCTCCGGTCTCGACCTGGTTCCGCTGGCTTTCGCGGCCTCGCTCGGCGCGGGTTGCGGCTTCTGGATCTCCTATTGGGCCGGCATCGTGCTCGGCCCGCGCATCGGAGAAACCTGGCCGCTCAAGAAGAACCCTGAACTGCTCGAGAAGGGACATGCCTTCTTCGAGAAATGGGGCATCTTCAGCATTCTCATTGGCCACTTCTTCGGGCCGCTGCGGGCGGTCATGGCCATCGTCGCCGGCATCGTGAAGATGCCGTTCCTGCCGTTCCAGCTCGCCAACTGGGCCGCGTCTTTCGCATGGGGCTTTGGCCTGCTCTATGGTGCCGGACGGCTGGCCGAGTTCGTCACGCGCTGATCCCGAAAACCGTCCGAACACTGAACGGCGCATTCAGGGCGGGTTCAGGCCAGAAGGCGCGAATTGACGGCGTTGCGTCGCGATATCGCCACTCACCAGTGCGGATCTGACGCGGCACGCCGAACGGCTCCAGGCTGCCGGCGTTGTCGAGGCGGGCGACCCGGCGCCTGTCCGATGCTACCCTCCCGGGGCAGGACTATGGAGTCCAACCATGAGCCTTTCGCGGATCATCTCGCCGATCGTCGCCCTCGCGCTGACCGCCGGCTTCGCCTTCGCACAACAGCCCGCCACGCAGCCGAGCGCCCCCGCACGTGCCCCGGCCCCAGTCACGACGCCCGCAGTGCCCGCCGCTGGCACAGCCGCCAAGCCTGCACAGCCCGCAGCCGCCGCTCAGGTCAAGAAGATCAACATCAACACCGCGACCGCCGCCGAACTCGACAGTCTCAAGGGCATCGGCGAAGCGCGCTCCAAGAAAATCATCGAGGAGCGCTCCAAGGCGAAGTTCAAAGACTTCAATGATCTCGTGAAGCGCAGCGTCCTGCCCTCGAACGTCGAGTCCGACATCAAGGACAAGATCACCTTCTGACCCCGCTATCCCTGCGAGGAGAAAGGCCTCCGGCGCAAAACGCCGGAGGCCTTTTCCGTTTTCGATGGTACCGCGTTCTTCGCCAAATCCTGCCGCCTGACGCAAACGCCCTTCAGTATCCGAAAAGTCCGAACACCGCGGCGAATACGATCACGAGCGACACTGCAAGCAAGGCCCGCGCACAGATAGGGCTGTCAATGACACTGTTCAGATTCATCGTCCTCATGGCCGCCTCCACGTACGACTGCCTCGACGAACGCATCGGACTGGAACCGGTTCCACGCCCGGAAAGGCGAGAGGGCGGACACATTACTGCATCCGCCCTCTCGGAATCAATGATTTGTTAACCCTCTCAGGCGCTTGGCGAGCGGTATTGCAGCGGCTCGCCAAGTCCGTGAGTCAGAGCCTGAGCCCGATCAGTTCTTGGTCTTGTCGACCAGCGCCTTGGCCTTGATCCAGGGCATCATGTCGCGCAGCTTGGCGCCGACTTCCTCGATCGGGTGCGCGGCCATACGGGCGCGGGTCGCCTTGAACGAGGTCTGGTTGACCTTGTTCTCGAGCATCCAGTCGCGGGTGAACTTGCCCGACTGGATGTCGGTCAGCACGCGCTTCATCTCGGCCTTGGTCTCGGCGGTGATGATGCGCGGGCCGGTGACATACTCGCCGAACTCGGCGGTGTTCGAGATCGAATAGTTCATGTTGGCAATGCCGCCCTCATAGATGAGGTCGACGATCAGCTTCACTTCATGCAGGCACTCGAAATAGGCCATCTCGGGTGCATAGCCGGCCTCGGTGAGGGTCTCGTAGCCAGCCTTGATCAGCTCGACCAGGCCGCCGCAGAGCACGACCTGCTCGCCGAAGAGGTCGGTCTCGCACTCTTCCTTGAAGGTGGTCTCGATGATGCCGGCGCGACCGCCGCCATTGGCCGAAGCGTAGGACAGGCCGAGATCATGGGCGTTGCCGGTGGCGTCCTGGTGGATCGCGATCAGGGTCGGCACGCCGCCGCCGCGCTGATACTCCGAGCGCACGGTGTGGCCGGGGCCCTTCGGCGCGACCATCAGCACGTCGAGGTCCTTGCGCGGCTCGATCAGGTTGAAATGCACGTTGAGGCCGTGCGCGAAGAGCAGCGCCGCGCCTTCCTTCATGTTGCCATGCAGTTCGTCGCGATAGATGTCGCCCTGCAGCTCGTCAGGGGTCAGCATCATCATGATGTCGGCGGTCTTGGCGGCCTCGGCCGGGGTCATGACCTTGAAGCCTGCTTCCTCGGCCTTCTTGCGGGTGGCCGAGCCGGCCTTCAGGGCGATGATCACGTCCTTCACGCCGGAATCGCGCAGGTTGAGCGCGTGGGCATGGCCCTGCGAGCCATAGCCGACGATGCAGACTTTCTTGCCCTTGATCAGATTGATGTCCGCATCGCGGTCGTAATAAACGCGCATAGGTTGCTCCTTGGTCTCGCGTTAGGGTTTTTCTTTGCCCGGAGCGGCTTCAACCGCGCCGTACAGAGTGAGGAATTGATCGGTCGCGCGCGCTGCATCGCGCTCGTTCTCCGCCGGGCTCAGCACGAGCGCATCACCCAGCAGCAGCCTGATCTGCACATCGCGCCCGACAAGGCCGAGGAATGTGCGAAAGGCGGTCTCCGTATCATCGAAAGCCAGGAGCCCCGCCTCGCGGCCTGCGTCGAGAACCGGCTTCAGGCGTTCGCCAATGGCGACACGTCCATTCGCCAGCACGATCCCGCCGAGATTGCCTGCCTTCGATCCCGCCTGGCTGATGGCAATCCGGTTCAGTGCAATCGAGGTGTCGCTGGTGATCACATTAAGCCAGTTCGCGGCAAAACGTATCAGGCTATCGCGCAGCGTCAGGGCATCGAGTTTCTGGCGATCATAATTGCCGGCGCGCACCTTCGAGGCCTGCCACTGCACGGTCGCGGTCAGCAGGCCGTCACGATCGCCGAACCACTTGTAGAGGGTTTCCTTCGAGCAGCTCGCACGCCGGGCGACAGCCGTCATCGTCAGGTGCTCGCCCCTCTCGACCATCAGGCTAAGGACAGCATCCAGCACGGCCTGTTGCCGGGCTGTCAGTCCTTCGCTCGATGTGTCTGAAGTGGCGCTCAAGGATCAGTACCGTACGTTACGGTTCGGTCTCTACAGGAAGGTTTTTCTGAGCGCAAGGGCCAGCCTGCGAAGATCCTCGGCACGGGCCCGGCCGGGTTTCGCTTCCGCCCGGAATGCGTCAATCTGCGCCGCCATCCGTCCCGCCGGTTGGCGCAATTGCGCTTCACCGCCAACACGTTACCAGATCTGGAGATACCGTATGAACTTGCCTACGGCTGCCGAGACCGTCGCCTTCTGGCGACAAGCCGGACCGGATAAGTGGTTCGCCAAGGACGACGCCTTCGACCACGACATCCGCAATCGCTTTCTCGAGGTCCAGCGCGCCGCAGCCGCAGGCGGGCTCAGTGCCTGGGAAGAGACCCCCGAAGGCGCCTATGGGCTGCTCATCTTGCTGGACCAGTTTCCACGCAACCTGTATCGCGGCTCGCCCGAGGCTTTTGCCAGCGACGATCTCGCTGTCGAGGTCGCCGAGCGCGCCATCGCCCGCGGCTTCGACCAGCACTTCACCAATCCGGAGCGGCGCTTCTTCTACATGCCCTTCATGCATTCCGAAGAGCTGGAACACCAGGAGCGTTGCATCGAATTGAGCCGTGCCTCCGGCGATGAGGACAGCACCAAATACGCGATCATCCATCGCGACATCATCCGCGACTTCGGCCGCTTCCCGCATCGCAACGCCATTCTCGGCCGCGACACTACGACCGAAGAGCGCGCATTTCTCGACGCGGGCGGCTTCAGCGGCTGAGGCTGCCGCGGGAGGCTAGCCTCCTCCCGCCTGCTGGCTCGCGATGCGCTGCAGGAAGATCGCCGCAATCGTCAGCAGGAAGCCCGCCCACCACAGCGGCGAACGCAGGCTCTTGCCGCTGCCGGGAGCTTCCGCCGGCGCCTTGCCATTGAGCCGCTGGATGATCGGCCAGGCGAAGCAGCCGAACCCGGCCCCCCCGAGCGCAAGCGCCACCATATTAAGCGAAGCCGCATCCATCGCCCTAGATCACATCGCCTCAGGGCCACGGCTCATCGCCGCGATACCGGTGCGCGAGACTTCGGTGAGCCCGACCACGGTCATCAGCTTGATGAACCGCTCGATCTCCTCGGTCGAGCCCGTGAGCTCGAAGACGAAGGAGGTCAGGGAGGCATCGAGTGTGCGCGCGCCGAAAGCCGCCGCAAGCCGCATTGCCTCGACCCGATGGTCGCCCTTGCCGACGACCTTGACCAAGGCAAGCTCGCGCTCCAGCGCCTCGCCCTGCAGCGTCAGGTCGACGACCCGGTGCACGGGCACCAGCCGGTCGAGATGTGCCTTGATCTGCTCGATGACGTTAGCGGTGCCCGAAGTGACCACGGTGATGCGCGAGATGTGCTTCTCGTGCTCGGTTTCCGAGACGGTGAGGCTCTCAATATTGTAGCCGCGGCCCGAGAACAGCCCGGCGATGCGGGCAAGAACGCCCGGTTCATTGTCGACGATCACCGCCAGCGTGTGGCGGGCGACCGGCTGGATCTTGGGAGCGTTCGGATAATGCGTGGCTGACGTCGGCATCGGACACCTGCAGGAGCTGAAGCGGAATTCGGGACTAGATGTGACGGAGATTGGCGATGGCGGGCTCGTCGACCTCGTCCTGGGTTACGATCCAGGGCTCGGCCAGGGCGGCCTTCAGCCAATCCCGATAGGAGGGATGGTCGAGCACCGCGGCCATATAGGCCGCACTGACCGGGTCGACCGGGATCGAATAGGTATCGAGCCTTGTGACGACAGGCGCATACATGGCGTCGGCTGCCGAGAAGCCGCCGAAGAGGAAGGGCCCTCCCTCCGCCTCGCCGAAGCGGGAGCGAGCCTCGCGCCAGAGTGCAGTTATACGGGCGACATCCCTGGCGACGTCGCCCCCGCGATCGCGTGCCGCAAAGCGCTTGCCGAGATTCATCGGACAGGCCCGGCGCAACGCAAAGAAGCCGGCATGCATCTCGCTCGACATGGCACGGGCATGGGCGCGCGCCGCCCGGTCCCTTGGCCAGATCCCGAGATCGGGACAGCTGTCGTGCAGGTATTCCATGATCGCGAGCGTCTCCCACGCCGCAATGTCCCCGTCGACCAGCGTTGGCACGGTGCCGCCGCTGCCCGGAGCCTCGGCGAAGATCGCCTCCTTGAAGCCAGGCTCGTCGAGCAGGACGAGCTTCTCATCGAAGGCAATGCCCTTGGCGCGCAGCACGAGCCAGGCCCGCAGCGACCAGGACGAGTAGCACTTGTTTCCGATCAGGAGCTTCATGCCGCCCGGCTCGCCGTTTCCAGGCCGAAATCGAGCGCCGCTTCGACGTGCAGCGCCGTCGTGTCGAAGACCGGGATGTCGAAATCCGCTTGCGAGACCAGGAGGGTGATCTCGGTGCAACCAAGGATCACCCCGTCCGCGCCCTGCTTTACGGCCGCTGCGACGATGTCGAGATAGCGTGCCTTCGAGGCAGGATCGATCCGGCCACGGCAGAGTTCCTCGTAGATGATGCGATGGACATCGTCGCGCTGTTCGGCGTCGGGAACCATGGCCTCGACGCCGAACGCGGCGAGGCGCTCGCGATAGAAAGCCTCTTCCATCGTGAAGCGCGTCGCCAGCAAGAGCGGCCGCCGCGACGGGCTTTTGCGGATCGCCGTCGCGGTCACGTCGGCCAGATGCAGGAACGGCACGCGAGTCGCAGCCGTGATCCGGTCCGCCAGCTTGTGCATGGTATTGGTGCACAGCAGGATACAGTTCACGCCCGCCCGCTCGAGCCGGATGGCGCTGTCGGCCAGGAGATGGCCGGCCGCAGCCCAGTCCCCGCTCGCCTGCATCTCGGCGATCGGCGCGAAATCGAGCGAATGCAGCAGCACATCCGCCGAGTGCAGCCCGCCCCGAAGGGCGCGCACCCGCTCATTGAGCAGCCGGTAATAAACCGCTGTCGATTCCCAGCTCATGCCGCCGATCAGGCCGATCGTGCTCATGCCCGCGCCTCCTCGCCCGCTTGCCGATCGTCAGACAAGCTGCTTGCCCCTGGCATCGATGATATCGCCCGTATTTCCCTCGAAATCGGGCAGGATCATCTCGTTATGGGCCTTGCCCGACGGGATCATCGGGAAGCAGTTCTCTTCCTTCGCAACAAGGCAGTCGAAGATCACCGGCTTTGGCGTATCGATCATCTCGCGGATAGCGTCATCGAGTTGGTCCGGATCCGAGCAGCGGATGCCGTGGCCGCCATAGGCTTCCGCGAGCTTCACGAAATCGGGCAACGAAGCCGAATAGCTTTCCGAATAGCGCCCGCCATGCAGCAGTTCCTGCCATTGACGAACCATGCCCATATATTCGTTGTTCAGGATGAAGATCTTGACCGGCAGCCGGTGCTGCACCGCCGTCGACATCTCCTGCATGTTCATCAGGATCGAGGCTTCGCCGGCGATGTCGACGACAAGCGCCTTCGGATGGGCCATCTGCACGCCGATTGCCGCCGGCAGGCCGTAGCCCATGGTGCCGAGTCCGCCGGAGGTCATCCAGCGGTTCGGCTCCTGGAAGTGGAAGTACTGCGCCGCCCACATCTGGTGCTGGCCGACTTCGGTGGTGATGTAGGTGTCGCGGTCCTTGGTCAGCTCATAGAGCCGCTCGATCGCGTATTGCGGCTTGATGACCGCACCCGACTGCTTGTAGCCGAGGCTGTTGCGCGCGCGCCAGCCGCTGATCTGCTCCCACCAGCCCTTCAAGGCCTCCTTGTCGACCTGCGGGCTCGTCTCGCGCCAGATCCGGACCATGTCCTCCAGGACATGGGCGCAATCACCGACGATGCCGATGTCGATCTTGACGTTCTTGTTGATCGAGGACGGGTCGATATCGACATGGATCTTCTTCGAGTGCGGCGAGAAGGCGTCGAGCCGACCGGTGATGCGGTCGTCGAAGCGTGCGCCGATATTGATCATGACGTCGCAGTCATGCATCGCAAGATTGGCTTCGTAGGTGCCGTGCATGCCCAGCATGCCGAGCCACTGCTTGTCGGCCGCCGGGAAAGCGCCCAGCCCCATCAGTGTCGAGGTGACGGGATAGCCGGTCAGCCGCGCCAGTTCGCGCAGGAGCGCCGAGGCGTGCGTGCCGGAATTGATGACACCGCCGCCAGTGTAGAAGATCGGGCGCTTCGCCTTGGCCATCAGTTCGACTGCGGCCCTGATCTTGTTCAGGTCCCCCTTGACCGTCGGACGGTAGGTCTTGTGCTGGTTGTCCCGCGGGCGGGTATACTCGCCCTTGGCGAACTGGATGTCCTTCGGAATGTCGACGACGACCGGCCCGGGACGGCCGTTGGCGGCGACATAGAAAGCCTCGTGCAGGATGCGCGGCAGATCCGCGATGCTCTTCACGAGATAATTATGCTTGGTGCAGGAACGCGTGATGCCGACCGTATCGCATTCCTGGAAAGCGTCGGAGCCGATCAGATGCGTCGGGACCTGCCCGGTGATGACGACAACCGGGATCGAGTCGAGCAGCGCGTCGGTCAATCCGGTGACCGCGTTGGTCGCGCCGGGGCCGGAGGTCACTAGGACGCAGCCAACCTTGCCCGAGGAGCGCGCATAGCCCTCCGCTGAATGGACGGCCCCCTGCTCGTGCCGGACCAGAATGTGCTTCACCTTGTCCTGGAGGAAGAGTGCGTCATAGATCGGCAGCACGGCGCCGCCGGGGTAGCCGAACAGATGTTCGACGCCTTGATCCTGAAGCGCACGGACGACCATTTCCGCGCCGGTCATCATCTCGCTCATGTCGCTCTCCTCGGGGGTCTTCGGGTCAGTTCAGGGAAAATCGGGCAATAAAAAAGGCCCTCGGAGGGGCCTGGGCGTGCGCTGGCGTCAGGGGCCAAGCGGTTTGTTCAACCGCCCCCTACCAGCGCACCCGTACGAGAATAAGCTTGCGCATCGCGCCCGACATCCTTTGCGATAATTGCGGCACGCTAGACGACCGGTTTGGCATGGTCAAGCTGCAAAAACTCATGGCCCTCAGTTCCGAAAATCCCATGACGAAAGGGAACACTTTTTCAAGAACGGCCTTGCTAAGGTCCTTGCGCGCGAAACGGGGCCGCCATGTATCAGGAAGTGCACACCGAAAATATCGTCGAACGCGCCCATGCACCGGAAGTGGCCGAACTTCTGCAGCGCTTTGCCCTGCATGCCCCTGGCGCAGGCGGCGTCTCCTACGAGGCGCTGCTCGAGGACCTCATGCCCCGCTTCGGCGACGACCTCATGGTGTGTGTCCCGACCGGAGACGGCGACTATCGCTATGAGCATTACGGCCGCGAAATCACACGCTATGTCGGCGGCAGCCGGCAGGGCGAACGCATCTCGCAGATGACCCCACAGGTCGCCCGGTTCACGATCCAATGCTATGATCAGGCCCTGACGCACGGCAAGCCGATGTATACGGTACATCGCTCCCTCAAGACCGTCCGGGTCTGCCTGTGGGAGAGACTGGTCCTGCCGACCACCGGCGCAAATGGCGATCGCTTCCTTGTCGTGTTCAGCCGGCCGCTGCAATTCCGCGAGGAACTGCTGACCACGGTTCTGGAGACCTCGCCCAGCGGCATTGTCGCATTGCGGGCCGTGCGCGACGATGACGGCAATATCGAGCGCACGATCATCATCACCGCCAATCGCCGCGCAGCACTGATGGCGGGCCATCCCGACGAGAACCTGCTCGACACGGACGCCCGTACGAGCCTGCCCTTCCTTTCTGACGCCATGATCTGGCGCCGCTGCCTCTATGCCATCGAGCTGCGCCGCAACGACATCTTCGAATCCAGCTTTACGGTGAATGGCCGTGAGATCTGGCTCCAGCTCGCACTGGCGCCGCTCGGCGACGGGCTGGTGATCACACTCACCGACATCTCCGAGCTGATGATCGCGAACCTGACGCTGCAGAGCCGGGCCGCAACGCTGGCGCTCGAGATCGGCCGGGAGCGCGCGACCCGACGGGCGCTGTCACATGAGATCGGCCAGCGCGAGGAACGCGAGCAGGAACTGCGCCGCCTTGCCGAGACAGATCCGCTGACCGCACTCCTGAACCGGCGCTCCTTCATCGAGAAGGCCAATCGCGAGATCCTCGCGTGCGAAACGGACGGTGACGATGCGTCCCTGATCATCGTCGACATCGACCACTTCAAGAGCGTCAACGACACGCATGGCCATGTCGCCGGCGATGCCGTGATCAGGGCCTTCGCCGATCTCCTGCTTGGCCTGGTCAGGCCCGAGCGCGATCTGGTAGGGCGTTTCGGCGGTGAGGAGTTCGCCGTCTTCCTGCCACGCACGGGCTCCGCAGCCGCGATGCGCATTGCCCATCGTATCCAGGATGCGCTGACGATGCGCGAACTGCCGACCTCCGAGACGATGTCCCTGCGTGTTACTGCGAGCCTCGGGGTCGCGACCCGCGAGAGTGCGGAGAGCTTCGCGGAGTTCTTTGCGCGCGCCGACAGCGCCTTGTACCGCGCCAAGCATGAAGGCCGCGACTGCATCCGCTTCGCGGGGGCGGACGTCGCCGAAGCCGCCTGATCTCAGGCCCCTGTCTCCAGCTCGCGGAGCGCAAGGCCGAGAGCGGCCTCGGGTGCGACAGCATGCCAGCCCGCCATCTGGTGACGAAACCACGTGACCTGGCGCTTCGCATAGGCACGCGTGTCGGCCTGCCCCCTCGCAATGGCTTCGTCGAGGCTGAGCGCCCCGTCGAGATGGGCGATCAGGCCGGGCACGCCATGCGCGCGCATGACCGGCAGCAGGGGATCCAGCCCGCGCGCCCGCAGCGCCGCAACTTCTTCCAGGGCGCCCTCCCCCATCATCTGCTCGAAGCGCCGATCGATGCGGGCACGCACCAGATCGCGTTCGGGCGAGACGAAAAGCTGGAGCAGCGCTCCCCCGTCCAGCGGGCCCGGCTTGCGTGCGCCCTGAAAACTCGCCAGCGACCGCCCGGTCGCGGCAAAGACTTCCAGCGCTCTCATGATCCGCATGCGGTCACTCGGACGCAGCCGCTCGGCCATGACCGGATCGCAGCGTTGAAGTTCGATATGGAGCGCCGCCGTCTCGCGCGCCTCGGCATGGGCACGAAAGGCCGAGCGAACCGCCTCGGGCACCGGCGGGATTTCCGAAAGGCCCTCGGTCAGCGCCTTGAAGTAGAGCCCCGTCCCGCCGACCAACACGGGAAGCGACCCGTTGCCCGCCAGCTCGTCGAGGAGCGCGCTGACATCAGCGACATAGCGCATCGCCGAATGGTTCATGGCGCCGTCGACATGGCCATAGAGACGGTGAGGAACCATCGCCTCGTCGTCGATCGTCGGCCGCGCGGTGATGATCCGCAGATCGGCATAGACCTGCATCGAATCCGCATTGACGACGGTTCCGCCAAAGCGGCGCGCGATCTCGATCGCCAGCGCGGACTTGCCGCTCGCCGTAGGACCTGCGATGAGCACCGCCCTGTACGCCACGCTCAATCGGTCCTTCTCATGCTCGTCGCGACACTTGTTTCCGCTCACGGCCAGGCGCTGCTGAGCGACGCCCTGCTGACGCGTCTCGCCAATGCCGTATCCGGCGTAACCCGGCAAGCCCGCCTGGATGACGAGGTCGCAGCAGACCTCTTCGCGGATGGGGCGGACGCACGCAAGCTCGAAGCCGACATTCGTGCAGCGCTCGACGGAACCGCGGTCGATATCATTGTCCAGCCGGCAGCGACACGCCGTAAGGCGCTGTTCCTCGCCGACATGGATTCGACCATGATCGGTCAGGAATGCATCGACGAACTCGCGGCCTATGTCGGGCTCAAGGACAAGGTCGCAAGCATCACCGAACGCGCCATGCGCGGCGAGATTGCCTTTGAACCGGCGCTGCGCGAGCGCGTGGCGCTGCTGAAGGGCGTCCCGGCATCGGTCGTGGACGAGATCATCCGCGAGCACATCACGCTGACGCCCGGAGGCCGGCAACTGGTGCGCACCATGCGCGCCAACGGCGCCTATACGGCGCTGGTCTCGGGTGGCTTCACCGTGTTCACGGGCCCGCTCGGCGCGACCATCGGCTTCGACGAAGATCGTTCCAACACGCTCCTTGTCGCAAACGGCGTCCTGACCGGCGAAGTCGAAGCCCCGATCCTCGGCAAACAGGCCAAGCTGGACTCGCTTGTCGAACTGCGCGAGCAGCGCAGCCTTTCAAGGGCAGCGACATTGGCGGTCGGCGACGGCGCCAACGATCTCGCGATGCTCGGCGAGGCCGGGCTTGGCGTCGCCTTCAGAGCAAAGCCGGCGGTAGCGGCTGCGGCAGATGCCCGGCTCGACCACGCGGATCTGACGGCGCTGCTCTACGCTCAGGGCTATCGCGGCGACGAGATCATCCAAGCCTGAATTATCGCACCGGATCGCGAATCCCGCCCGATAATCCAGGCTTCGGTGTCTGCATCGCCCAGCAATCCGCCTTTCGGCCGATGATCTTTGTGTTTGCATCGGCTTTCCCGAAAACCGCAATCCACTTTTCGGGCCGATGCCTTAGTCGACGATGAACAGCTTTGCGCCCCTGGGCGCCTGTGAGCGATGCGCCTCGGCCTGATCGGCGACCTGATAGCTCATGCCAGGCCGGAGCGTGAAAGCGCGACCGTCTTCCAGCACGGTCTCCAGTTCGCCCTCGAGGCAGAGCAGGACGTGCCCCTTCGAGCACCAGTGATCCGAGACGTAGCCCGCGGAGTACTCGACCATGCGAACCCTGATCGCATTTTCCGCCGGTCCGAAGAAACGCGTGCGCCAGATCGCCTCGCCCTTCTCGCCTGGGTGACGCACCGGCTCCACTGAACTCCAGTCGACCGTTCCGAAAGGAATCTCGCTCATCCGCATCGCATATCCACTCCGCTGCTCGTCGCCCTGATCGCACACCGAACGGAGCGCAACCAATGCAAATTGCTCATCGGCCCGATCGCAATCCGGAGAAATGAAAAGGGCGGCCACGAGGGCCGCCCTTGATCCTGTCCAAGACCAGCTTGGTCAGTTCATCGTGACCGCGACGAAACGAACCTCACCCTGCCCGTTCGCGACCAGAAGCAGAGCCGACTTCTTGCCCTCCTTCTTCAGCGCATCCAGGCGCTTGGTCACGTCCTCGGGCGAGTTCACCGCCTCCTGGCCAACCTCGACGATCAGTTCACCGATCGAGATGCGCTTGTCCGCGGCATTGGAGTTGGGATCGACCTTGGTGATCACAACGCCCTTGGTGCCGTCCTTGATGGAGTAGCGCTTCCTGAGCTCGTCCGTCTGCTGCGAGAGTTCCAGACCCAAGGCCGTGGTCACGGCGGGCTTGGCCGGTTCGGCATTCGGCTTGGCAGAGGCCTGCTGGACCTTCTCGCCATCCTCGAGCCGGCCGAGCTTGACCGTCTTGACGACTTCCTTGCCCTTGCGGACCACCGTGATCGGCGCATCCTTGCCGACCGCCGTACCGGCGACAATCCGCGGCAGATCGCGCGAATCCTTCACTTCCTTACCGTCGAACTTGACGATGACATCGCCCACTTCAAGCCCCGCCGGCTTGGCCGGGCCCTTGTCATCGATGCCGGCAACGAGCGCGCCGCGCGCCGTGCCGAGACCGAGCGCCTCGGCCGTGGCGTCGTCGACGCTCTGGATACGGACGCCGAGCCAGCCGCGGCGGGTCTCGCCGAACTCACGGAGCTGATCGACGACATTGACCGCCAGCGACGAGGGAACGGCAAAGCCGATGCCGACGGAGCCGCCGGTCGGCGACAGGATCGCGGTGTTGATGCCAATGACTTCACCGGCCATGTTGAACAGCGGGCCGCCGGAATTGCCCTTGTTGATGGCCGCATCGGTCTGGATATAGGTGTCGTAGGGGCCCTGCTGGATATCGCGGTTGCGGGCCGAGACGATGCCCGACGACACGGAGCTGCCGAGGCCGAACGGATTGCCGATCGCCATGACAGGGTCGCCGATCCGCATCTTGTCGGAATCCCCGAACTTGACGGCATCGAGCGGCTTGTCGTGCTTCACGCGCAGCACCGCGAGATCGACCTTGGTGTCCTTGCCGATGATCTCCGCCTTCAGGCGCAGGCCACTGTTGAAGATCACCGTGATTTCGTTGGCGTCACCGATGACGTGGTTGTTGGTGACGACGATGCCGGAGGAATCGATCACGAAGCCCGAGCCGGCCGATTGCGACCGTCGCTGCTGCGGCGGCTGGCCCTGGCCCTGGCCCTGCTGGCCCTGACCGCGGCGGTTGAAGAACTCCTCGAACAGATCGCCGAAGGGCGTATCGGGGCCGAGCTGCGGCAGTTGCGGCAGGTTGCGGCTGCGCGTGTCGCTCGTCGTGACAGCCGAGATATTGACCACCGCCGGCATCACCCGCTCGGCCAGGTCGGCGAGCGAAATCTGCCCCTGGACCAGCGGCGACACTCCCGTCGGCGGCTGGGCGATCACAGGCGTCGCCAGCATCGGCAGCGCCGCGACGCCGGCCACGAGCGCGGCCCGCGCAAGCCCGGAAGCGGAAACGATTTTCAGTGCCATCAATCAGGGTCCTCGTGAAGAAGCAGGCCGATCGTGCGGCCAGGATGTTGGCCTAGAGATTGAACCTCAAATTGCGGCGGAAGGGCGACACACAATCACGTCACCAGGCATTCCGACCGCCGCTTCTACACCCCGATGCGTACGAGCCAGACGAGGAGTACCCCGAACACGGCTGAACCGATACCGATCAGCCGCATTCGGTCTGCTGGCGTCTCCGCTGCGCTGCGCAAGGCATCCTTCGCCAGATTTGGAATCGCTGCGAACAAGATGCCTTCGATGGCGAAGACGAGGCCGAGCGCCGCGATGAAATCCAGCATACGCGACGCTCGCTATCGATCAGGGATTGGCCGCCGGGGCCGGCGTTGCAGCCGAGCTCTGGGGACGTCCCGTAGGGTCGTTGAAGTAGCGGAAGAACGGCGAATCCGGCGAAAGCAGCATCCGCGTGTCCCCCGGCTTGATGCTCGCCTCATAGGCCTGCATCGAGCGATAGAAGGTGAAGAACTCGGGATCCTTGCCGAAAGCCTCGGCGAAGACCTTGTTCCGCTCGCCCTCGCCCTCGCCTCGGATCTCGTCGGAACGACGCTGGGCTTCGGCGACGATCACGGTCGCGTCACGCTCGGCTCGGGCCCTGATCTCCTGCGCCTGCTGGGCGCCAAGCGCACGCGCCTCGGCAGCCTCGCGCTGACGCTCGGTCTGCATGCGCTGGAACACCGCCTGCGAGTTCGCTTGCGGCAGATCGACCCGACGCAGGCGGACATCGACGACCGTCATGCCGAAGCGGGCCGCCTCGCGGTTCACGTCGTCGCGGATACGGCTCATCAGCCGCGACCGGTCGGTCCGGACCACCGAGATGAAGCTGGCATCGGCGAGGACCGCGCGAACCTGACCATTGACGATCGAGGCAAGCTGCGAGTTGGCCCGCGGGATGTTGTTCACCGCCTGGTAGAAGCGCAGCGGATCGGAGATCCGGTAGCGCGTGAAGGCGTCGACGACGAGCCGCTTCTGATCCGACGCGATGATTTCCTGGGCGGGAAGGTCGAGATCGAGGATGCGGTTGTCGAGCAGAGTCACCTGCTCGAAGGGGGCCGGCAGCTTCAGGTAGATGCCCGGAGCGGTGACGACGCTGCGGACCGCGCCGAAGCGCAACACGATGGCCGACTGGGTCTGCTGGACCACGAAGGTCGCGGCATAGAAGACGATCGCGGCGACGGCGAGGAGGACAAGCGCACCAATGCGCAGGATGGAACCGTTCATCGGGTCGCTCCCGCCTGCGGCGCACCCGGCGCAGCGCGCCGTTGCTGGAGTTCGTTCAGCGGCAGGTAAGGCACGACACTTTGCCCGTTACCCCTCTGGTCGAGGATGATCTTGTCGGTGCCACCGAGCACACGCTCCATCGTCTCGAGGAAGAGACGCTCGCGGGTCACGGCCGGCGCCGCCTTGTACTGCAGATAGACAGCATTGAAGCGGCTGGCCTGGCCGCGGGCTTCCGCGACGGTCTGCTCCTTGAAGGCTTCCGCCGACTGGACCAGTTGCGCCGCACGACCGCGCGATTCCGGCACGACCCGATTGGCATAGGTCTGCGCTTCGTTGCGCAGGCGTTCCTGGTCGGAGCGCGCCGCCTGAACGTCACGGAACGCGTCGATGACCTGCTGCGGCGGATCGACCTTCTGCAGCTGGACGAGGCGGATCTGCACGCCAGCCTTGTAGCTGTCGAGCGTCTCCTGCATCAACTGGCGCACTTCGGTCTCGATTGCGGCACGATCCGTCGTCAGCACGGGCTGGATGTTGCGCTGGCCGATCACCTCGCGCATCGCGCTCTCGGCCACAGCCTTCACCGTGCCCGGCGGATCCTGGATATTGAAGACATAATTCTCCGGCGCGGCCGGATCGATCTGCCACTGCACGATCACGTCGATATCGACGATGTTCTCGTCGCCGGTCAGCATCAGGCTCTCTTCGCCGACATCCGTCTGGCGTGAGGTGCGGACCGATTCGATGGTGCGGAAGCCGACTTCCGTCGTGATCACATTGGTGACCTGGGGCTTGATCACGCTACCAATCGGGTAGGGCCAGTTGTAGTTCAGGCCTTCGCCGGTCTTGCCGATATATTTGCCGAAGCGGAGGTTGAGACCAACCTCGTTCGGCCGGACGATATACCAGCCCGTCATCAGCCAGATCACGATCAGGGCCAGGATGCCGAGAACCAGGCCACGTCCGCCGAGATTGCCGCCCGGCAGTAAATCCTTCAACCGATCCTGACTACGGCGCAAAATTTCTTCCAGATCCGGTGGCGAACCACCGCCACTGCCTCCGGGGCCCTGCCCCCACGGGCCGCCGCCGCCGCCACCACTTCCGCGCTGGCCCCAGGGTCCTCCCCCGCCGCCACCGCTACCGCCGCTCTGGTTGCTCCAAGGCATACTCGTGCCGTTCCTCACATCTGTACCACACGTGCCATAGGCGAACGGCGGCTGTTTGTCAGCGCCCTTAGGGAACGCGTGTCCGTGACTTGGTCATCGGACACGGATTCGTCAACGACGCAAGCCCTTCATCGTCAACGGAAACAGCGTTCAGGCCCGGCGGCGAAAGGTCGCGAAGGTGAAAGCATGCTCGTCATCGGCACTGCGAGGGTGGTTCTCCTGCTTCACGCGCTCGAACGCCGCCCTGTCCCAGACCGGAAAAAGGGCATCGCCTTCGGGCTCAGCGTGAACCTGGGTCAGTTCAACCCGATCGGCCAACGGCAAGGCCTGGGCGTAGATCTCGGCGCCCCCCGCAACAGTGACGGAATCCGCGCCCATCGCGAGGCCCAGCCGCTGACCGGCCTCGATCGCCTCGTCGAGGCCATGCGCGACATGAACGCCGTCGGCATTAAAACCGGGATCGCGTGTCAGGACGATGGTCTCGCGCCCCGGCAACGGCTTTCCGATCGAGAGAAAGGTCTTTCGCCCCATCAGCACCGGCCGGCCGAGCGTCAGGCCACGAAAATGCCTGAGGTCCGTCTTCAGCCGCCAGATCAGGCGATTATCGTCACCAATCACGCCATTATCGGCGACGGCGGCGATGATCACGATGGGAAGGGCTTGAGGTCCGCTCACACGCTCTCTCCCAACCGCCGCAGCGCGTCGCCGTCGAGGCGTTTGACCGTCCATTCCGATTGCGCGTTCGCGCCGAGAGAGCGGTAGAACACGCGTGAGGGCTCGTTCCAGTTCAGCACCCACCAGGCCAGGCGCGGCAGCCCCTCGTCGACGCAGCGCTTCGCCAGCCCTGCGATCAGGGCCTTGCCGATGCCTTTGCCGCGGAATTCAGGCCGGACATAGAGATCCTCGAGCCAGATGCCATGGCGGCCCGAGAAGGTCGAATAGGTATAGAACCAGACGGCGAATCCCGCAGGCGCACCTTCCCATTCGGCGATATCGCAGGCGACCTTGGGATCTGGCCCGAACAGGGCCTGCGCGAGTTGCTCTTCGCTGGCCGCGACCTCGTGCAGAAGCTCTTCGTATTCGGCGAGCTCCCTGATGAAGGTCAGGACGAGCCCAGCCTCGTCGGGCCGGGCTGGACGGATGGAAAGGGTCATAGGAAGGTCCCCGCGACTACGATCGCCAGATTCATGCAGGCATGCAGCAGAATGGGTAGGCCGATTCCGCCGGAAACCTCGCGTGCATAGCTCAGGAACGCGCCAGCCGGCAGAACCGATACGACGTGCAGCAGTCCGTTCTCGATATGCAGCAGTCCGAAGGCCAGCGTCACGATCGCCAGGGCCGGCCATGCGGAGAAGCGCCGGCGCAACCGCGTGAACAGCAGGCCACGGAACAACGCTTCCTCGACCACGGGAGCGAGCAGCACCGCATTCAGAAAACCGAGCCAACTGCGCTCCGAGCTGGACATCGCCTTGATGTCTTCGAGCGACCCTAGCAGCCCCGATGCGGCGACGGTCGCCTCGATAGCCAGTACGAGCAGCAACACGGCCACGAACCGGATGACGATGCGCCTATCCGCCGGCCAGGAAAGGGCCAATGCACGCCGCCATGGTAGATCGCTCATCGCCCCGACTGCGAACGCCGTGCCAAGCCCAACGCTCAGAAAGAACGCAGTCTCGCGAGCATCGAAACCAAGGGGACGGCCAACGAGCGCTGTGGCCAGAACCGCGGCACCAACCACCCCCGCATACCCGAGCGCGACCGCAAACAGAACCTGCCCGAACGCCGGAACAACTGCGCGGTCCATCATCCCGCGATCGGTGCCTTGATCGCCGCGTGCGCGTCGGAGGCTTCGAGCGCCACGTCCGAATTGAGCTGCAGCCGGGACTGGTCGAGACGGCCCAGATAGCGATGTGGATCACCGAAGAAGTGCGCAGCTTCGCCGAAGCCGAACTCCGTCACCCGGGCGGCGATCTGGGTCGGCAACGCGTGGCTTACGGTGTTAAACGGCTTTCCGAGCACGCGCATTATCCGCAGAATCGCTACGATCGCTTCGTTACTCCTTAGGATGAACCGAGACAACGCGCCATCAGTCGAACCGGCAGCTCCCCGGATCAGTCCGCAAGCACGCCCTCACGGTCAGCAGCATGCCGCAGCCCCGAAGACGAGAGCGCTAGCTTCGCCGTTCGCCGCAGGCACGGCTGGCGCCCCCATCTGAAGCCAAGAGGCCACCGCCTCATGACCGAAGCGATGGACCGAAGATGGCGCCATGCAGCATCGTGCCGAAGGCTCGAGATGGCGCACGACGGCCATCTCCGCTTCGCACCGCGACGGCCGAGGTTCACACGCTGTCAGCCTTCGGCTGCTTCTGTTGCGCAACGAGGGCGACGATAATGCTGAGGACGATGCCTGCGGCCGCCAGCCAGAACGCCCGTTGGATGCCCTCGGCCACGGCGATCCGCAACGCACCGCCTGCCAATCCGCCGATCTGGGAATTGGCAACGGCGATGAGAACCGCAAGGCCAATGGCGTTGCCGACATTCAGCGTTGTCGACGCCATTCCCGAGGCGACGCCCTGCTCGTCATGATGAACGCCGGACGCGGCCGCAATCCACATGCCGGTCCAGACAACACCCTGACCTATGCCGGAAATGATCAGCCCTGGGAGGATGATGAGGTAGCTGCTTTCCGCAGTAGCGCCGGGGACCATCAGTGCCGTTCCGACAGCCCCCACGGCCATGCCGCCAATCAGCGTGGCGCGGATCGAAAGCCGCGTAGCCAACCGCTCGCCGACCTGCGTCCCCACAGCAATCGCTATCGAGGGGACCAGAAACGCAAGCCCGGTCTGAAGAGCTGTGAAACCCTGCACGTTCTGGAACAACACCGTCAGAAAATAGGGCAGTGTGCCGAATGTCGCCATGTACAGGAATGTGATTGTCATTCCGGTCAGGAGGCTGCGATTGCGGAACAAGCGCAAGGGCATGAGCGGATCGGCACTCCGTGCTTCGATCACCACGAAAGCAGTGATGAGGGCGGCCGCCAGGACAAAACTCCAGATGATGCTGCCCGAACCCCAGCCATATTCCGGCCCCTGCACAAGCGCGAAGACGAGCAGTGTCGCCCCGGCCGTGACGGTCAGCGCGCCCGGCAGGTCGAAGCTGCGGCGTTCATGCCGCTTCGGGTCCCGCGGGATGACGAGGAATGCCGCGACGATGGCAATGCCGGCGAGCGCGACATTGACATAGAACACAGAGGGCCAGCCAAAGGCACTGGTGAGGAGGCCACCGGCGATCGAACCGATCGTGAGGCCGCTTGCTCCGGCGCCACCCCAGACGGCGAGTGCCCTGTTGCGCTCCGGCCCCTCGGCGAACAGGCGGTTGACCAGGGACAATGTCGCCGGAAACAGGAATGCGCCTCCGATGCCCTGAACCGCGCGCGCCAGGATGATGACTTCGGGGCTCCAGGCCAAGCCACCGATCAATGACGACAGCGCATAAAGCCAAAGGGCAAAGACGAACATTCGCCGCTGGCCGATCAGGTCGGCTGCCCGGCCGCCGAACAGCAGGAAGCCGCCGGTGAACACCGTGTAGACACTGACCACCCATTGCAGGGTCTGGCCCGAAAAGCCCAGGCCCGCGCCGATCTCCGGCAACGCGACGAAGACGATGTTGAGGTCGAGTGCGATGATCAGTTGCGCGAAGGCGAGCAGCGCCAATGTCGCGCCGCGTTTTCCCCCAAGACCTCCCCTGACCGATGATCCGTCGGGCAGCGATGCCAGTTCCGATGCGCTCATGCGTGTCTCCACCTTCATTCTTTGTTGATCGACAAAGAATGAAGGCTTGCCAACCGGAGTCAAGCGAATTATTTATCGATCATCAAAGAATAGAGGCATCGATGGCGCGACCACGGGAGTTCGATCGAGATCTGGCGCTTGAAAGGGCTCGCGACGCATTCTGGGCACGCGGCTACGAGGGAACGTCGATTGCTGATCTGGTGGCGGCGCTGGGTCTTGCCTCGGCACGCATCTACGCAGCCTTCGGCTCGAAGGAGGATTTGTTCCGGGAGGCGGTTGGGCTCTACGAGGAAGGCGACGGCAGCTTCGTCGCACGAGCGCTGGCCCAGGAGCCCAGCGCAGTGAAAGCCGTCGAAAGGATGCTACGCGACGCCGTCGAGACCTACACGAAGCCCGGACGCCCATGGGGTTGCATGGTCGTATCGGCCGCGACCAACTGCGCCGTCGAGAATGACCGCGTGCGGGAATGGCTAGCCGAACGCCGCCTGAAGCAAACGGCGACCATCGTCGACAGGTTGGTGCAAGCCGTACGCGCCGGCGAGCTGAGACAGGATACCGACACCGACGCGATGGGCGACTATGTCACTGCGCTGATGCACGGCCTTTCCGTGCAAGCGCGGGATGGCGTGCCAGAGCAACGCCTCCTGACCATGTGCGACCTGGCCATGCAGAGGATGCGCGACCTGGTTGATCCCACCCATGAGGCTGTCATCGTGCCCAACCAGTCTGGGGCGGAGAGCATCTAGCGCCCCCGTCAGCCAGCCAGGATACCCTGGCGGCCAGGGGCGCTGGCCACAAAATGCGACCTTCGTTTGAGACAGAGGGAAACACGCCCTCTCCCCCTTCCCTGAACCTGTTGGTCAAGCGTGCCGCCCGCGATAGGGCGCGGCACGCGCAGGCGGAGAGCAGCTGCGTGATTCAAGTGCCGTCGAGGATCGAGCACGCCGCGAACACGTCCCGAAACGCCAGGCCGGACCTCATCGCGTCAGCCCCGATCGGCCCCCGGCGCGCTGTCCCCCAGCACCTGCGCCAAGCGCCGCACGCCGTCCTGCATCCGATCGAGAGGTGCAGCTGAAAAGCTGAGGCGTAACGCTGCCGCACCCGGCCCATCGGGCTGGAACGCAGAGCCGGGGACATAGGTCACTCCGACTTCAGCTGCACGGCTCAGCAAGGCATGCGTGTCGATATGCGCTTCCAGGTTCAGCCAGATGAACAGGCCTCCCTGGGGAACGATCCAGCTGGCGCGGTTGCCGAGCTCCGACTTGAGCGCCGCCAGCATCGTGTCGCGCCGAATGCGATAGGCGTCGCGAAGCCGGCCAGCATGTGTGTCGAGGATGCTGTCGAAAAGATCGAGGAGACAGGCCTGGGCAAGGGTACCCGCCTGCAGATCCTCGCTTTGTTTCATGAGAGCAAGTTTCGCGACCACCGCACGGGGCGCGACCAGCCAACCGACACGAAAGCCCGGCACGACCGCCTTGGAGAATGTGCCGAGATAGATCGTCCGCGCGTCCTCGATCGAGCGGGCCTCCGTGTCGACCGCCAGCAGCGGCGGCAACGCCTCGCCCTCATAACGCAGCATCTCGTAAGGGTCGTCCTCGACGAGGATCGTATCGAGCTCACCGGCCAAGGCGACCAGTTCGCGCCGTTGGGCGAGCGACAAGGTCGCTCCTGTCGGGTTGTGGAAATTCGACATCGCGTAGATCAGCGCCGGCCGATCGTGAGTCCCGGCCCGTGCCGCTTCCAGCTCGCGCATCCGCGCGCCGTGCGCGGCAAAGACCTGCAGCGCCCCGGGATAGGTCGGCGTCTGGACGAGCACGGTCGCCCCGGGCTCGACCAGCAGCTCGGCGACGAGATCGAGCGCCTGTTGCGCGCCATTGGTGAGGAGAATGTTATGCCTGTCGCATTGCACGCCCTTGGCGCGCATGTAGGCGCTGATCCGGTCGCGCAAGCCAGGATCGCCCTCGCTAGCGCCATATTGCAGCGCAGCCCGCGCCGTTTCCGGTTTCGACAGGATCCTGGCCAGGCTGTCGCGGATCTCGGCAACGGGAAAGAGCGTGGAATCGGGTTCACCAGGTCCGAACGACACGCAATCGGCCGCCTTCGGCATGGTCGCAAGGCCACGAATGGCAGATGGTACGATGCGGTTGGCATAGCGCGAAAAGCGCCGCTCGAAGGCGGTCATCCGTGGTCCTGCGTGCGTGTCGGCGGTGCTCATCGGGTGGAAACCTCGGGTTCTGCAGGAGCCGGACCAGTGGCGGACGTGGTCGCATTCCAGGTTTGGCCAGCAAGATCGCGCATCGATCGCGCCATCCGGGCGATCGATGCGCTTTCCGCGACGCTGGCCGCGGCGACATAACGATCCGGCCGGACCAGCATCAGGATGTTGCGCCCAGCCGGCGACAGCGAGCTCATATGCCCGTCAGTGTCGCGTCCGGCGGAAACGTCAGGGCGGTCTTGAGAGGGATTGAAGGTGGTCGGCAGCACCGCGACGCGACGGAGCGAGCGAAGCCCGAAGCCTTCGGCCGTCGCCGCCATGCGCTGTGCATCCGGACCATAGGCGACGAGCGCGAACTGGCCGCCCATGACATCGTCCAGCCGCTGATAGCGGCGGTCCGTCATCTGGAGCAGCGGTTGCGGGAGCATCCGTCCGGCAAGACGCATTCCACCATCGTCGGGAACGACAAAGCCTTTCTCATAGAAGGGTTTGGGCTTGTATTTCATCTGCGTGAAATGCGCGTGGATCCCGGGCGCCAGTTGGGCAAGCCGAAAGCCGAGTTGGATCATGGCCGCCTGCCGCCGGGAGGTCGGCATCATCACCCGCCCCATCTTGATGGCGAGCTGGATCAGGGCCCATGCATGCGGTGCCCGCTCGCGCTGATAGGTTGCCAGAAGCTCCGGCCCGAGGCGTCCCGAAATCACCTCGGCGAACTTCCAGGCAAGATTATGCGCATCGCGGACACCGCTGTTCATACCCTGGCCGGCAAATGGCGGCGACAGATGCGCCGCATCGCCGGCCAGGAAGATGCGTTGCGTGTTCCAGCGATCGGCGACGCGGGCATGGAAGGCGTAGACTTGGCGACGGACGATTCGTGCGTCGGCATCGGGCCCGTGGGCTTCGAGCAGCGCACGCACATGGTCGGGGTGAGCCGCGCGCTCCTCGTCTTCGCCGTCGCGCAGCATGAATTCGTAGCGGCGGATTCCGTCCGGGCCGGGCAATGTGATCAGGGGGCGGTCGGGATCGCACACGACCCGCGTCTGGCGCAGCTGCTCCCGGGTCGAGGCCAGATCGACGATGAGCCAGCGCTGGCGATAGGTCGAGCCGCTGAGCGTTGCACCAACGACCTTGCGCAAGGTGCTGCTGGCACCGTCGCAGGCCGCCAGATAGCGGCCGCGAATGGCGATGCCGCCGCCGCTTCCAGAACGAAGGGACAGCGACACGCCGGAACCATCTTCCGCCACCGTCTCGCAGAAATGGCCGAACAGCGTCACCACATTGGGGAAACGGTCGAGCCCCCGGCGTAGCGCGGCTTCCAGCTTCGGCTGGGTGAAGGCGTTGCGCCGCGGAAAGCCATATTCCCGGGTGGCCGGCTCGACCTTGGCAAAGCAACGTCCGTCCCGGGTGAAATAATGTGAACCGTAGTCCAGGGCCACATCCTGCAGGACCGAATCGAGCAGGCCGGTTGCCTGCATGGTACGCAGCGACTCGTCGTCGATGGAGACCGCCCGTGGCTCCTGCACCGTGCTGGAATTGCGCTCGACCAGGATGACGTCGAGGCCGGCCTGTCCCAGCAGATTGGCCAGCGTCAGTCCGGTGGGACCGGCTCCAACGATCGCGACATCGCATTCCTGAATCATTGCGACACATCCGCTGCGTCGAGCCGAGATCCGGACAACCGATCGCCCAGCAGGCTGGCTGAAGAGACGAGCAGGAGCACGAGTCGATGCTCGAGCTTTTCGTCCAGGCTGGCAGCATCGAGAACGAGGCTGATGCTGGCGGCGATGCCGAGCTCCGGCACCGCGACCGGGACGGCAATGCCGACGAGTCCCTCGTCGATCTCGCCGCGCGTGATGCAGTAGCCGCGCTTGCGGATGCCGGCCAGCAGATCGCGCAGTTGGGCGATCTTCATGGGCACATCGGCCTGGTCGGTGCCGGGCTGCCCGCCGAAACTCCCCGCCACAAGCCGGGCCAGCCGTCGGGGCGGGACCAATGACAGGATCGTCTTGGACGTGGCGCCTCGCGTCAGCGGCATGGGCCGACCGCGTTCATAGGATGGCCGCGCCGGTAGATTTCCGACGGCTTCGTCGGCGACGCACAGCACGGTGTCGCCATAGAGACGCGCCAGCAACGCCACACAGGGAACACCCGCCTGCGCGATCAGATCATGCAGGCGGGACTGCCCGGCGCGCACCAGCGGATCGGTCAGGCGCACCAGCCGATCGAATTCGACGAAGGCGGGGCCGAGACGATAATGCGCCTCGTAGGCCGGTTCGAGAAACCCCTCGCCGACCAGCTCCCGCACGGTGCGATAGACGGTGCTCGCCGGCACGCCGAGCGCCTCCGACATATCCTGAACCGTCCAGCTTCCCTTTGTTTCCCGGAACAGCCGAAGCAGACTGACGAAGCGGCCGAGCGCGTTCATGTCCGGTCCGGATCGGTTTCGGAGACGATCGGATTCGTCAGCCGACCGATCCCTTCGATCGAGACCTCGACGATGTCGCCCGCTTGCATGAACAGTTGGGGCTCGCGCTTGAAGCCGACCCCGCCAGGCGTGCCGGTGATGATGACGTCCCCGGGGGCCAGCGGCGTGAAGTCCGAGACATAGGCGATGATGTCGGCGACGGGGAAGATCATCTCTCCCAGCGTGGCAGACTGAACGATCGATCCGTTGAGGCGAGTCTCGATCCGGGCCCGCGCGAACTCCGCGATCTCGTCCGGCGTCACCAGTTCTGGGCCGAACGCCCCCGTGCCGGGGAAGTTCTTGCCCGGCGTGAACTGGTGGGTATGGCGCTGCCAATCCCGCAACGTGGCGTCGTTGAATGGCGCGTAGCCCGCTATCAGGTCGAGAGCCGAAGCCTTTGGCACCCGGAAACCGGGTCGGCCGATCACCACGGCCAGCTCCCCCTCGTAATCGAGCGCCTTGGATAGCCGCGGCAGCAGGATCGGCGCCCCATGCCCGATGAGCGTATCGGCAAACCGCGTGAAGATCGCGGGATGCGCGGCCTCCGGCCGCCCCGTCTCGCGACGGTGCTCTTCGTAGTTGAGGCCGACACACAGGATCTTGCCGGGATTGGGCAGAATCGGGTCGTAGCGAAACTGGCCCTCGGCATAATCGGCCTGGATCGGCTCGCGCAGCGGCTCGACGAGCCCTAGCGCGGCGGCCTCCAGATAGGTCCGCAGGTCGGGAAGCACCGCGCCGAAGCGCGCTCCAAGATCGAAAATGCCGTTGGCGCCCGCAACGCCGTAGCTGGCGCGGTTCTCGGCTCTGAACGAAACGAATCTCATGGTGTGCTCCTCAAGCGCGCAGGATCGCGCGCCCCCATAGGTTGAGCGTCCGCTCGGCATGGGGCCACTGCATGACCGGGCGATCGTGGACGACCTCCAGCTCGGCTGAGACCTCGATCCAGTTCCCGTCCGGATCCTCGATGAAAATGAACAGGTTGTTCCCGGGCCCATGCCGCCCGGGGCCCCACATCAGCGACACGCCGCGCGCGGCGAAATGATCCGACCAGTCGCGGATCGTGTTCCATTCGCCGGCTTCGTAGGAATGATGATCGATGCCCTGCCGGTCCTGCCGGAAGCAGGCCAGGTTGTGATGCTCGTGATTGCCGCGCATGAAGCACGTCATGACGCGACCGGCGTCATCGACCACCCTGTCGGAGACGCCGAAGCCGAGCTTGCCGGCATAGAACCCTTCGATCGCTTCAACGTCCCGGGTTGCCAGCGTCAGATGCTGGATCGGTCCGCGGATACGTCCGCGCGGCCGGGCCGTATCGGCGATGGCGCGGCCGAAGATCACCTCGTTGCCATCGGGGTCACGTACGGAGAAGGCGTCGCTCTCGAACAGCGACACGGAAGCGTCGGCAGGCTCGAGCCCTTGCTCGACCGCCCGGGCACGCAGCCCTTCCAGCCCTTCGCTGTCGCGTACAGCAAAGCCTGCATGCTGGAGTGTCTTGGCCGGCCCCTGTGTCAGCAGCACGCGACGCTGTGGACCCACCAGCAGCGCCTCTTCCCCATCCAGCCGGATCAACTCCATGTCCATGACCTCCGCATAAAAGGTGGCGAGCCGCTTCACATCCGGCGTTCTCAGATTGAGGTGGTGCAGATAGGCGCTGGCTTGCAAGGCGGTGAGCATCATTTTGCTACTCCATTCTTGGAATAGCGATATTATTAAGATAATATATGAGTCAATTTCCCATATTTTGAGATTTTGACAAGATATCTCCACCTAATGGCAACGGCCGTCGGCTCGTTGCCAGCTTCGAGGGACGTCGCTTCGGTGAAACTCAATGACCGGCTTAGCCTCAAGACCCTGAAACTGATCATGGGCGTGGAGCGCCATGGCAACCTGTCGCTGGCCGCCGAGGAACTTCACATTGTGGTTTCGGCCGCAAGCCGTCGGATTCGCTTCCTCGAGGACTCGCTCGGCTTCCGCCTGATCGAGCGGACAGGCCGCGGGATCGGGCTGACGGCGCCCGGCCGGGCGATCGCGGCGCATGCGCACAGGATCCTTGCCGATGTCGACGAGCTTGAAGACGAGTTGCGTGACATCACGGACGGCGTCCTGGAGCAGATCAGACTGTCCGTCTCGGGGCCCGCGCTATTCCATGACCTCCCGGAGCAGTTGCGGAGGTTTCTCGGCGCCTTCCCCCATGTCCGGCTCTCAGTCGAGGAACTCACCAGCAATGCAGTTGCCGAGAGCGTCCTCAATGGGCGGGCCGAGCTCGGTATCCTGCTGGGTGCGGAATCCAGCCCAGGCCTGCGTCTGAGACCCTATCGTCGCGACGCACTCGGGATCGTCGTCAGCCCCGAGCATCCTCTTGCGGGCGCGGCTGCTGTTCGCCTTGCCGATCTGCTCGACCAGGATTGGGTTCTGCCACCGGACTCGGCAATCGGGCATTTGCTGGCCCGCGAGGCCGCAAGCCATGGCGCGGAATTGTCTACGCGCGTCCGCGTCCATGGCATCGCGTCGATCTGCCGGGTGGTCCAGGGCGGTCTCGGCATTACGGTGCTGCCGATGCGCAGCGCGGCGCGCGAGATTGCAAGCCGGGGCCTTGTCGACATCCCGCTTGCCGAAGACTGGGCGCCTTGCAACCTGCATCTGGCGACCCAGCGCAACGCCGTTCTTACTCCGGCATTGACTGCTCTCGTCGATATGCTCGCGATCGAGTGAGACAGACCGGCGCGACCTCCAGCCGCCTCCCGAAATCCTGAGACGCCCCTCCCCGGCGCCCGCTCTCCGGGCGTTCCATTGTCGGCGAAGCCCGCTCCGCTCCACCCCGGCGGCAGTTTCCCGAATGCGAACGAGGCTTGACGAAATACCGCTCGACCCGGAGCGAGGCCCGCACCCATTCTCATTGCAACGATAGATCCTTCGCAGGCAGACAGCATTGCGAAGAATAAAATCTATGCAAGAGAGGAACGCCATGTCGGTCGCAGCACTGAACGGTCAATCTGCGCTTCGCAACAAGGATCGCACGAAGGTCGCGCTCTCCTGTTTCCTTGGGTCAGCGATCGAATGGTATGATTTCATGCTGTACGGGTTCCTGGCGCCTCTCGTCTTCGATAAACTGTTCTTCCCGCACGCGGACCCGGTCGCAGGCATGATTGCCGTGCTCGGCATCTTTGCCGTCGGCTTTGTCGCACGACCTCTCGGCGGCCTGTTCTTCGGTCACTTCGGCGATCGTCTCGGCCGAAAGCCAGTCATGGCGGCGACGCTGATCTTGATGGGTCTATCGACGACGGCCATCGGCCTATTGCCGACCTATGATTCCATTGGAATCTGGGCGGCGGGCTTCCTGCTGGCCCTGCGTTTCCTGCAGGGCTTCGCCCTTGGCGGTGAGTCGACCGGAGCGCCGGTGCTGATGCTGGAGAGCGCGCCTGAAGGCAAACGCGGCGTCTTCGCCTCGATCGCGCAATCCGGCAATTTCGCCGGCGTCGTGATTGCGACACTGGTCGTATCCTTTGCCGCCGCGCTGCCGAGCGACGTCCTGCTGACATGGGGCTGGCGCGTGCCCTTCCTGTTGAGCATCGTGCTCGTGGGCCTCGGCTTCTACGTTCGGCTCAAGGTCGAAGAGTCGCCCGTTTTCGAAGCGACGCGGACGCCTCCTGCGCGGGTACCGCTGTTGCAGGTGCTCGACAATTACAAGCGGCCGGCACTGATCGTGTTCTGCTGCGCCCTGGCGGAGTCCGGTGTGTTCTATCTCACATCCATCTTCGGCCTTTCATACGGGGTGAAAACGCTCGGCATCGATCAGGCCACGCTGCTGCGCGGCGTTCTGCTCGGCAATGTCATTGCCATCGCGATGGTGCCGCTGTTCGGCGCGCTGTCGGACCGTATCGGGCGGCGGTTGGTGCTGGGCACCGGCTTCGTCCTGGCCGGGCTCTATGTGGCCTTCCTCTTCTTTCCGCTGCTGCAGACCCGCGACACCCTGCTGGTCGTACTGGCCATGGCCATTCCCGGGGCGCTCATCCAGCCGATGCATATCGGCGTCACCTCGAGCTTCTATCCGGAGCTGTTCCCGGACACGCGCGTTCGCTTCAGCGGGGTATCACTTGGGCGGCAGTTCGGCACGATCTTCGGCGGCGGCGCCATGCCCGTCATCGCAGCGAGCCTGCTCGCATGGAGCGGCGGCAGCCTTCTTCCCATCCTGATGTACTTCAGCCTGGTCTCGGTCATCGCCATCGGCGCCGTGATGGCTGCCGAAGAGACCAGGCTTCGCGCGATCTGAGCAAGAGCCGAAGCCGCTGCGTTCATCAACGCTTGCTCGCATCGGCGCGTGACGCGGCCGCAGCAAACCAATGGAATTGGCATGCAGACAGCAGAAAAGCCCGCGGCCCTGCCCCCAGCTCTCACAAAACCGGCCGGCACTGTGCGCGATGCAACGATCGCCCTT
Organism: Allobosea sp. 2RAB26; assembly: GCF_052115465.1. Classification (NCBI taxonomy): domain Bacteria; kingdom Pseudomonadati; phylum Pseudomonadota; class Alphaproteobacteria; order Hyphomicrobiales; family Alloboseaceae; genus Allobosea; species Allobosea sp. 2RAB26. The sequence goes on from NZ_JBFRGS010000004.1 coordinate 40,810, forward strand.
CTCCGGTCGCTCGGGATGACGACGGTGTTCGGCAATCCCGGCTCGACCGAGCTTGCCTTCCTGCACGACTGGCCAAGCGATTTCCGCTATGTGCTCGCCCTGCAGGAAAGCAGTGCCGTCGGGATGGCCGACGGCCATGCCCAGGCAACCGGCTCGGCGGCCTTCGTCAATCTCCATTCCGCGGCCGGCGTCGGCCATGCGCTTGGGAGCATCTACACAGCCTACCGAAATCAAACGCCGCTGGTCATCACAGCCGGGCAACAAGCACGTTCGCTGCTGCCGCTGCGCCCATTTCTCGGCGCCGCCTCGGCTGCGGAGTTTCCCAAACCCTATGTGAAATGGAGCTGCGAACCGGCGCGCCCGCAGGATGTGCCGCTGGCGATCGCCCAAGCTTACGCCATCGCCATGCAGAAGCCCTGCGGCCCTACCTTCGTCTCGATTCCTGCCGATGACTGGCAAGTTCCCTGCGAGCCCGTCGAGGCACGGCCAACCAGCGGGGATTTCGGGCCCGATCCTGAAGGTCTTCGGGCATTCGCCAACGCGATCGATGCCAGCGAACGCCCGGCCATCGTCGTCGGTGCTGCGGTCGCACGGGACGAAGCGTCGGCACTTGCCGTTGCACTCGCAGAACGTCTGGGCGCCGCAGTCTGGGCCGCACCGGTGGCAAGCAGAGCCTCGTTTCCGGAGGATCACCGGCTCTTCAACGGCTTTCTGCCCGCCGCCCCCGAACCGCTTGCCAAGATACTGGGACGGCACGACCTGGTGCTGGTCCTTGGCGCCCCGGCCTTCACCTTTCACGTTCCCGGCGATCTCGCAGGCCTCAGGTCAGGGCCACCCATCTTCCACATCACAGACGATGCAGATGCCGCAGCGGCCGCCATTGGTGGAGTGAGCTTGCTCTCGACGATGCGTCCCGCGATCTCCAGTCTGCTCGCGACCGTGCCGCTCCGCGATCGCCCACCCGCCACCGTTCGCGCCCCGGCACCGCGGATCGTCCCGACCGAACCGATCCTGGCGAGCTTCGTCATGCAGACGATCGCAGATCTGCGTCACCCCGGCAGCGTGATCGTGGAGGAGGCGCCCTCGCACAAGGAAGCGCTCCAGCGGCATCTGCCGGTTCGGGATAACGGCTTCTACTGCATGGCGAGCGGCGGCTTGGGCTTCGCGCTGCCGGCATCGGTTGGGATCGCCCTCGCCAGACCAACCCAAGCCGTCATCTGCGTGATTGGTGATGGATCGGCGATGTATTCCATCCAGGCCTTGTGGACCGCCGCACAGCACCGCCTCCCGATCACGGTGGTGGTTCTGAACAACGGTGGCTACGGCGCGATGCGCGCCTTCAGCCAACTCATGAAAAAGGCCGCACCACCGGGCATCGACCTGCCCGGCCTGGACTTCCCGGCACTCGCCGCCGGGCATGGCTGCGCGGGCGTGCGCGTCGAGCGCGCCGATGACCTCGCGCCGGCTCTTTCGGAAGCCTTCGCCAGCGCGAAGCCGCGGCTCGTCGAAGTGTTGGTCGATCGGGCCGTGCCTGGCCTCTACGGACTGGATTGAGGCGTTTGCGGCCACGGCCCCGCGCCGTTGAGCCAGGAGGATATCGTCGTGAAACATTTGCCGAATGCGATGAACTGGATCAACGGGACCTGGTGCGACAGCGCGAACCGCGTCCCCAGCATCAATCCTGCCACCGGCGAGCTCATCGGGTCTTTCGCGGACGCGACGCAAGCCGATGCGAAGCGCGCCGTGGCTGCCGCTCGAAACGCCTTCCTGCACAGCCCCTGGCGCGATGACCGGAGCTTGCGCGCCCGCGCCCTCAATGTGATCGCCGATCGCTTTGAAGCACGCGCCGAAGAACTGGCGCAGATGCTCGCAACAGAGAATGGCAAGATCCTGCCCGAGGCCCGGTTCGAAGTCTCCACGGTCGCGCCCAAGTTGCGCTACTGCTCAGCCTTGGCGCTCTCCCAGCATGGCCGGGCTCTGGAGGTTCGACCGGGCGCTTATTCCATGGCCTTGCGCGAACCGATCGGCGTCGCCGGACTCATCGTGCCGTGGAACAGCCCGGTCGTCCTGCTGATGCGCTCCCTGGGCCCGGCCCTCGCCGCCGGCACGACGGTCGTCGCCAAAATGCCTGGTCAGACCGCGCAGGTGAATGCTCTCGTCGCGCAGATCCTTTCGGAGATTGCGGAGTTGCCACCTGGCGTCGTGAACATCTTTTCCGAGAGCGGCATTTCCGGCTCGGCATTCCTGGTCGAGTCGCCCGACGTGCCGGTGATCAGTTTCACGGGCAGCACCCGCACGGGCCGGGCGATCGCGGCAGCCGGCGCATCGCGCTTGAAGCGCTTCGGCCTCGAGCTCGGCGGCAAGACGCCGATGATCGTGTTCAACGATGCCGATCTCGCGGCAGCGCTCCCGCAACTCGAGAAGGCCATCACAGTCTTCGCTGGCCAGTTCTGCATGGCCGGAAGCCGGATCCTGGCGGAGCGCGGCATCGCCGACCGTCTGCGGCAGGCCCTTGGCGCGCGGCTGGATCAGGTCAGAGTCGGCCCGGCATCCGATCCGAGGAGCGAAATGGGCCCGTTGATCGACAGGCGAAGCGTGGCCCGCGTCGATGCGATGGTGGAGAAAGCTCTGGCGGAGGGCGCTCAGGCCATCGTCCGCGGCGGCATCCCGCGCGAGCCTGCGCTCGCGGCGGGGGCATTCTATCGACCGACACTGCTCGAGGTCTCCGATGCGAATCTGGCGATCGTCCAGGAAGAGGTGTTCGGACCGGTCGCGACCTTCCAGGTTTTCGAAGGCGAAGCGGAGGCCATCGCCCTCGCCAACAACAGCGATTTCGGCTTGGCCGCCAGCGTCTGGAGCCGCGATGTCGATCGGCCTCTCCGTGTCGCGCGCGAACTGCAGGTCGGCACGGTTTGGATCAATGATTGGGCCGCCATCCACGACGAGTTCGAGGAAGGCGGCTTCAAGCAAAGCGGCATCGGCCGACTGAATGGCCTCGCCTCTCTTCACGATTTCCAGGAGACGAAGCACATCGCGCTCAGAGCCGGAGGTCTGCAATAGGCCGGATCGCCGATCTCGAACTCCGATAGCAGCCATCCCAAGATCGGCACCCGCAGTTCACCCTGCGCAGGCAGGATGGCGCTCCCTGATGCCTCATTCCACCGTGCCACTTGCTGCGGTCAGCGGCGCAGTCCCCCCGATTGAGCCAGTCGATGGGGAAGCGATCAGCGCGGGCGCGGCTGGTCATTGCCCCTGCGCGAGGCCGATGCCATCGCGGTCAGCGGCGGGCAAGGGGCGCAAATGCGCCTCTCCTTCCTTGCCGTGGAGCCCCATTTCGTGAGGGGCGACCACAGTCGCAACGGCTGCGCTCAGACCGCCACGTCGGCCTTGATCGCCGCGTGAGGCGCGTAGCCTTCGACGTCAAAATCGTTGATGCGGTACTCGTCTATCGTCGCCGCCCGTCGGGTGAGCCGCATCGTGGGAAATGGCCGAGGCTCACGCGAAACCTGCTCCCGGGCCTGCCCCAGGTGATTAAGGTAGAGATGGACGTCCCCGCCCACCCAGATCAGTTCGCCAGGACGGAGGTCCGCCTGCTGGGCCAGCATGAGTTGCAGTGCAGCGGCGCCGACAAAGTTGAACGGAGCTCCGAGGAGCAGATCAACCGATCTCTGGAACAAGAGGCAGTTCAGCCGCCCATCCGAGGTCACGTGGTACTGATACACCATGTGGCAAGGCGGAAGCGCCATCGCACCGAGTTCCGGCACGTTCCATCCATGGAAGAGCATTCGGCGGCTCGTTGGATTCGTCCGGAGCGCCTCGACCAGTGCCGCGATCTGATCATGCTCGCGGCCGTCGGCGCCCAGCCAGCGGCGCCATTGCTTGCCATAGACAGGGCCAAGTTCGCCCCAGCGAGCAGCAAAGGCGTCGTCCTCGACAACACGCTGCTCGAACTCGTCCTGCGAGATGGTCTCGCCTGTCTCGCGGCGATAATGCGCAAGCGGCCAGTCGGTCCAGATTCGGACGTTCTCGCGAAGCAGGGGTTGGATATTGGTGCCCCCGGTCAAGAACCAGAGCATCTCCTTGACCGCGGTTTTCCAATAGACGCGTTTCGTCGTGAGGATAGGCGCAGTGCCATCCGACAAATCGAATCGCACCATGGCGCCAAACAGCGAGCGAGTGCCTACACCAGTACGGTCCAACCGCTCGTCTCCGCGCTCCAGGACGTCGGAAAGCAGGTCGAGATACTGGAATTCTGGATGCCTTCTGATCACTAGCCGCCTCCGCGAAGAGTCCGGGAGCTCTTGCCACTCCCAGGCTCGTTGGCCCTGAACATGTGTGTTAGCGGCACGATCCGTGCGTGCAACATATATACTGACAGGCTTCGAGGTCACCAGGCATCGGCAGGTTTGCCGCCCGTGCAGCATGCATAGGCAGCGGCCTCACTCGCCGGCTCCGTTCGAATGCATCGCCGCGTCCAAACGGTGTTGCGAACCTCCCACTGGGCCTTCTCCGGCAACGCACGTCCTGGAGGCGGTATCGCATCGTCTGGAGCCATCGCATTGCACTGCACACATGCGCTCACGGCAATGCGATAAGCCGCAAGGAAGCGCCTCAGACCAGCCGAAACAAAGCCATGATTGAGCCGCTCCCTGCCTCTGTTCAGGCTAGGGAGAACCAAAATGTCGATTCGCAGCGCAATGTGGTTCCTGCCGGTCGCCGTCCTGCTCTCCTTCCCTGCCGTGGCCGCCAACACCATGCCGTCCCCCGCTCCGAGCACCCGTGAAATCTCGATTACGGAAGCCCGCGAGATCGCTATTGATCACGGCATGGTCTGGATCGAGGATATCGAGCGCCATGGCGGTCGCTGGGAGCTCGGCGGGGTCGACAGTAACGGCGCCGAGATCGCGATCGATGTCAGCGTCAGTGACGGCAAGGTCCTCAGGATCATCCGGGATGAGCCAAATCTCGATATTCCGTCCCGGTGAGAGCCGGCGAAATTGCTTCGGATGGAGTGACGATGCTCTCTTTCCCCGCGCGCTCCGAGTCCCTATATTCAGTTTGCCACTCGCAAGAGCGGCTATGGCGATAAACGAACGTCGAAATAAGCCTTTCGGACCCGGGGGCGGTACCCGGCGCCTCCACCAGAGCCCGTCCGCGATTCGCGAGACGGGCTCCGGCGGGGGCGAAATAGGATCGACGAGGGTGTAAAGGTCGTTCTTTTGCTCGGCATGGTTCCGCCGTTATCGGGCCATTGCATAGTTGCCAACGACAACAATGCTCGGGTTGCTGTCGCCGCGTAAGCGGTGCTGGTTCCCAAACCAAAGCCCTTGCGCTTAGCCGCGTAAGGCGGGGCTCGGAGGCGCCTGGCAACAGAAGCCTCCACTTTTTTATGCGAGGGCCGGCGACTTTCGGCCTTGCTCGGAAGCGGACACGGATAGTCGATACGATGGTACAGGATATTCTTCGCTACGATCTCATGGTGCAGGACGCGCTGAAGGGTGTCGTACGGAAGATCCTGGCCGAGGCGAGCCGCGATGGCCTGCCGGGCGAGCACCATTTCTACATCACGTTCCGCACGACGGCCCCTGGCGTGCGCCTCTCGCAGCGACTGCGCGAAAAGCACCCGGACGAGATGACGGTCGTGCTCCAGCATCAGTTCTGGGACCTCAACGTCAGCGACCACGCCTTCGAGGTCGGTCTCTCGTTCTCCGGCGTGCCCGAAAGGCTGCTGGTGCCCTTCGATTCGATCACCACCTTCTTCGATCCCTCGGTCCAGTTCGGCCTGAAGTTCGAAACCCAGGAGGCTCCTGAAGAAGCCTCGGCGAGTGATCAGACCGTGGGAGCCGCAAAGGCACCACGCGGAGCCGGGTCCGAGCCCAGCGTAGCCGCCCCGACACCGCTTGCGCTCCCGGTAAAGCCACAATCCGCAAGTGCCACTGCGAAGAACAAGGCAGCCACCGACGACGAAGCGGACCCGGCGAAGGCCGGCGCGGGCGCGGATGGTGACGAGGGCGGCGGCGCGCAGGTCGTCAGTCTCGATTCCTTCCGCAAGAAGACCTGATCAGAGCCTATGCCGGACACCCGCACAGAGACTGACTCCTTCGGCCCCATCGCCGTTCCTACAGATCGCTACTGGGGTGCTCAGACCCAGCGCTCGCTCGAGAATTTCCGCATTGGCGGACCGAGCGAACGCATGCCGCTCCCGCTGATCCATGCTCTCGTGCTGGTCAAGAAGGCTGCCGCGCACGTCAATGCCCGGCTGGGATTGATCGACCAGCGTGTCGCCGGCGCCATCGGCCAGGCGGCTGATGAAGCATTGGGCGGTCGCTTCGACGACCACTTCCCGCTTGTCGTCTGGCAGACCGGCTCCGGCACCCAGACCAACATGAATGTCAACGAGGTCCTCTCCAACCGCGCCAACGAGATCCTCGGCGCCGGCCTCGGCGCGAAGAGCCCGGTTCATCCCAACGATCAGGTCAACCGCGGCCAGTCGTCGAATGACAGCTTCCCGACCGCGATGCATATTGCCGCGGCGCTCGAGATTTCACGCCTGCTGCTTCCGTCCCTGCGCAAGCTCGAACAGGCGCTGCAGGACAAGGCACAGCGCTTCGCTTCGCTGATCAAGATCGGCCGGACGCATCTCCAGGACGCGACGCCCGTCACGCTCGGCCAGGAATTCTCGGGCTACGCCACGCAGATCCATCTCGGCATCGGGCGGATCGAGGCCTCGCTCGGCGGGCTGCATGCGCTGGCCCAGGGCGGCACGGCGGTCGGCACCGGCCTGAACACCCATCGCGACTTCGCCGCCTTCTTCGCCAAGGAAATGGCGGGGCTCACCGGCCTGCCCTTCCGCCCCGCCGCCAATGCGTTCGAGGCGTTGGCGAGCCATGGCGCGCTGACCGCCGCCCATGGCGCGCTCGCCGCGCTTGCCATGGATCTGTTCAAGATCGCCAATGACATACGCCTGATGGGTTCGGGCCCACGCTCGGGTCTCGGCGAGATCAGCCTGCCCGAGAACGAGCCCGGTTCCTCGATCATGCCCGGCAAGGTCAATCCGACCCAGGCCGAGGCCTTGACCATGGTGGCCACGCAGGTTCACGGCAACCAGGCGACAATCGGCTTCGCCGCGAGCCAGGGCCATTTCGAACTGAACGTCTTCAAGCCGGTGATCGCTGCCGCCTTCCTGCAATCGGTCAGGCTGCTCGCCGATGCCGCAGACAGCTTCCGCGTGCACTGCGTCGAAGGGATCGTCGCCAACGAGGACCGTCTCGCCGAGTTACTGTCCCGCTCGCTGATGCTGGTCACGGCACTGGCGCCGGCCATCGGCTACGACAAGGCTGCCAACATCGCCAAGGCCGCCCATCACAATGGCACGACCCTGCGCGAGGAAGCCTTGAGGGCCGGTGTCGACGCCGAGTTGTTCGACAGCACGGTGCGGCCCGAGCGCATGCTCGGCCCGTCCTGAACAAGGCCGGGCGGAATGGCAGAGATCATCAATTTCCGGCGCGCCCGCAAACAGCGCCAGCGCGTAGCGGCCGAAGCCAAGGCCGACCAGAACCGTATCGACTTCGGACGGAGCAAAGCCGAGCGCAGCCTGACTGAAGCGCGGCGCGAGAAGGCCATCCGCGAACTCGACGGCCACAAGCTTGCGCTTCCGCCCGGTGACAAGGGCGAGATTCCGCGGTGAGCCGCGAGCGCAAGCACTCTCTCGCCATTGCCGGGCACCGCACCAGCGTATCGCTTGAGGAGCCGTTCTGGGCGGCACTTAAGGAGATCGCAGGACAGGAGCGCCGCACACTTGCTGCGCTCGTCGCCGATGTGGATTCCCGCCGCGGCGAGGCCAATCTTTCCTCCGCGCTGCGCCTGCACGTGCTGGCGCATTATCAGCGCCTGGCCGGACGAAGCTGACGGGCATCGCCTCACCGTCGGAGCCTGATCCGTTCAGTTTCAAGGCTCTGTAGAGGCCCCGCTGCTCCAAGCCGGAAAGCACCTGAATCACGGCGTGAAGCTCGTCGGTCAGTCCGGCTACGGAGTCCGCGAGAGCGGACGCGGCACGGGCTCTATCTGTAGGGGCGGTCCCAGCGATGGAGCCGGTGTCACCGGTCGCAAAATCTGCTCGGGAAAATTCTCGCGGGGGGCGCCGGGCAGGATCAGCGGGCCGCCAGGATGCTGAGGTTGAGCTGCACGCGTTGCCGCAGCGCGCGCCTCGATCTCCGCTCTGCGCCGCGCCTCGTCTGCTCGCCTGGCCTCTTCCACCCGGCGCTGCTCCTCGAGACGTTGCGCCTCCTGGGCGCGCCTGGCTTCTTCCAGGGCGCGCGCTTCCGCGGCACGGCGCTCGTCTTCGGCGCGCTTCTCCTCGGCAAGGCGGCGTTCTTCCTCCGCTTTCAGGAAGTCTGCAAGCTTGCGTTCGTTCTCACGCATCTCACGCTCGGCGCGCAGGCGGCGCGCATGCATTGCGCGCTCGCGTGCATCCGCCTCGAAGGCTTCGACCCGCTCCATCTCGCGGGCCAGCGCTCGCGCCGCCACGGCATTCGCGAAAGCTGCGACATCGGTCTCGCGCCGCAGTCCCGATAGCGGCCCGCGCCACGCCACGCCAAGTGCCGGCGCCGCCATCGGCCAGCCCTTGGGCAACGGGCCGAGTGGGCGCAGCCCCAGCCTCAGATCGGCGGTCAGCGCCCTGAGGTCGATCACTCCACTTGCCTCGGCCTGGAGATCCCCGCGCTCGATCGTCAACGGGGCGAGCCGCACGAGGCCACCGGCGAGCGTGAAGGGCAGCGTGATATCACCCAAAAGCCATGAGCCGCGGTCGAGCGCATCCGCCAGCCGGGTCTGCAAACGGCCGGTCTCGCTCTCGGATGCATCCTCTCCGGTCCCGGCAATGACGCGGGCATAGCCACCGGGATCGAACCGGGTGAGACTCGCGCCTGCGATGGTGAAACTACCGGCTCCCCCCAACCCCGCAACCAGCCGCGCGGGACTCTCTCCGGAACCACCACCCTCCACTTGACCCGACAGCTTCCCGGCAAGTGCGTTGCCGGTGAGCATCGCGAGATCGAGCTGCGCCAGCGCGATCCGGCCGGAAAGCTGCGCAAGCCCGCCTTCGCGCCGTGCCGTAAGCCGCCCGGAGACCTTGCCACCGGCATAGCTTCCCGAGAGCGCCTCGATCTGGATTTCGCCGGGGCTGGCATGGAGGGCGAAAGCCGCATCGTTCAGGGCGATATCATCACTGAAGAGCAAGGATTTGGCTTCGACCGACAGGCTGATTTCGCCAAGGCCCGAGGCCATGCCGAAACGGACCGCCGACCAGTTGCTGCCCGGAGATGCCGCCGCGGTTCCCAGGGACGAGCCGATCACGCTCCTCAGATCAACATATGGCAGCGCGAGCTTGCCGGAGATTGGCCCCTCTCTCGGCAAGGCCAGCGTCCCCCGTGCACTGCTTCCGCCAAGATTGGCGACAAGACCATCAAGCGCGATCTGGTCGCTGGCGAAGCGAACCATGCCATGCGCGTCCAGCACCGCATCGGGCAGGGCGCGCGCGAGCCCCTCCGGCAGGATCTGGCCGGGACGATCCGCTTGCACGGTCAGTCGCGGCACATCGGCGCCCGCCTCGCCGTCGACCACGATCGACAATCCAGGCCCCGCCAGCGAGCCACTGAGGCGCCCTTGCTGACGGTCGAGAACGAGCCTGCCAGGTCCACCCTGCATCGGTGCCGGCAGGCCGAGAGCGGCGAAGAGCTGTCGACGATCGGCAAGATCAAAGCGCAGATTGGCTCCGGTCCATGTCCCGCTCCGGTCCAACCGCGCATTCAGGGTCAGCGTTCCGGCTTGCGCGCCGCCTTCCAGCAGCAGGGCCGTGTCGCCGGCCACCGTGCGCGTCAGGCGGTAGCTTGAATCCAGCCGTGAGAGCCCGTCCCCGGCGCGCCCGAGCGCTTGACGGAGCGCCTCCGGCAGAAGTGGCCCGGCAAGGGCGGCAAGCGCCTCGAAGCGTGGCGCACGAATGCGACCGGAGATTTCGCCCCCTTCCGGCAGCAGCGCACCGGCGCCGTTGACTGAAACTCCGCCGAACCCGTCGACGGCAAGCCGGCTAAGCCGCCAGTTGCTGCCCTCGCGTGCGAGAGCAAGCTGGGCGGAACCGGGCGGCGCATTGCGAAAACGGGCTCCGCTCAGCGACAGGTCGAGCGCCAGGTCGCGCGGCCCGATCAACCCGGCGAAACTGCCGCCCGCTGGCAGGGTATTGAGATCGAGCCCCTGCACCGCGAGCCTTGCCGCCAGCCGGTCCGCGGCAATCTCTCCGGATCCGTCCAGCCTGACGCCGGAAGCCCCGGCGATGGTCAGGCGCTCGAAGCGCAGCTGTTCCGAGCTCCAATCGCCAACCGCTTCCGCATCGATCTGCCTCAGATCTGCAATAAGGTCGGAGAGGGCTGGATCGAGCCCGGCCCGCGCCAGCGCCAGCCCGACGCGGCGCGCGTCATCCGCCTTGAGGTTGAGCTTGCCACGGAATCCTGTGCCGTCGACTGCGCCCGTTGCACCGACCAGGGCGCCTGCGACGCGCACCGAGGCCGATGCATTGGCCAAACCGACCTCGTTCAGCCGCCCACGCAGCGCGACAGCCGAGAAGTCCTCGCCTCGCCACGCGAATTGATCGAGATCGAGGCTGAGATCGAGCGCGCCTGGAAGCCCGCGCAGGGCCCGCGCAAAGCCAACGCGTTCGCCGAGAGCCGTTGCCAGCGCGTCGCCATCCACGCGCCGCGCCCGCAAGGCAACCGAGCCTGTGCCTTGCATGGGGAGGAACTGCCCCTCGCCCTCCAGCCGGGCAACGCCGCCAGCAAGATCGACCGTAAGCCCGCTCAACTCGAGCAGGTGACTGCCACCCCTCACCCGCCCCGAAAGGCTGACTGCTCCACCCGGCGCGGCCGTGAACAGACCGTCCAGTCCTGGTGTGACGCCGCCCTTCTCTGTCGGCAGCAGAAGGGCGCCGTCAAAGCTGAGCTGGCCCTCCTCGCCCGTCACGGTGGCCTTGGCGCGCAGGCGACCATCCGGCTCGATCGTTCCTGTCGCGAGGCGCAACGAGGAGCCGCCGACCTCGCCCTCCATGCGCCATGGGCCGGCAAGGCTCACCGCGGTGAGTTCCGCAGCGATCGGCGACACTGTGACGGGATCCTTGCCGGCCTCCCGCCAGATCAGTGCCGAGCGGCGGATGCTGAAATGGTCGAGGCTGGTCTGCACAGGCAGGCCCGCACCAATCGGATGCGGCAGCAGCACCGCGCCTGCATCATTGGCGACAAGCGAGAGCGTCGCGCCTTCGACATCAGCGTCGGAGAAACGGAACTCGCCACGTGCAAGCGCGGTCAGTGCAAGTTCGACGGTGAGATGCTCGATCGTCGCGTGGCTCGCCTGTCCGCCCTGATCGCCGATACGGACATCGGCCAGGGTCAGCCGCGGCGATGGCAGCAATCTCAGGCCGATGCCGCCGGCAACGCGCGTCTCTGCGCCGAGCGTAGCGCTGAGGCGCTCCTCGATCTGCGGTCGGTACAGTCGCCAATCGACAAAGCCCGGTCCGATCAAGGCGGCCAGCAATGCCAGCACCAGGAGACCGGCCAGAACGGTCAGGGTCTCACGCACCTTTTAGCATCATCCCTCTTGTCGGCGGTTATGCGATCTTGCCGCCAACTCGCGGCGAGATCACGACATTCCAGTTCCCGATACCGCCGCGCAAGCTGTCTGGATGTCACAAGACCAGGATTTTGCCTGGATTGAGGATGTTCTGCGGGTCGAGCGAGCGCTTGAGCAGGCGCATCACATCCAGTGTCGCCGGGCCGTGCTCGATCTCGAGATACTTGATCTTCTTCTGACCAACGCCGTGCTCGCCTGTGCAGGTGCCGCCCATGGCGAGGGCGCGCTTCACCAGCCGGTCGATGAAACCGCGGCAGCGCTCCATCTCGTCCTCATCGGCGAGGTCGACGAGTGGCTGGGTATGGAAATTGCCGTCTCCGACATGGCCGGCGATCGGGGCGATCAGACCGCTGGCCTCGATGTCACGCTTGGTTTCCTCGACGCATTCGGCAAGCTGGGAGATCGGCACGCAGACATCGGTCGCGACCGATTCAACGCCCGGCCGCAAGGCGCGAGCAGCCCAATAGGCGTCGTGGCGAGCCTGCCAAAGCTTCGACCGGTCCTCGGCCTTGGTCGCCCAGTCGAACGGTCCACCGCCGAAATCGGCGGCAATCTCGCCGAAGCGCTCCGCCTGCTCTTTCACGCCGGCTTCCGTGCCGTGGAACTCGACGAAGAGCATCGTCGTCTCCGGCAAGCCGAGCTTGGAATGCAGGTTCACGCCACGGATCATCACATCATCGAGCAGTTCGATGCGCGCGACCGGCAGACCGGACTGGATCGTCACGATGGTCGCGTCGCAGGCTGCCTTCACCGAAGGGAACGGGCAGACGCCGGCCGAAATCGCCTCCGGGATGCCGTGCAGCTTGAGCGTGACCTCGGTGATGATCCCGAGCGTGCCCTCCGAGCCGACGAGCAGGCGGGTCAGATCATAGCCGGCGGAGGTCTTCCGCGCCCGGCTGGACGTCTTCACGACCGAGCCATCGGCCATCACCGCAGTGAGAGACAGGACATTGTCCTTCATCGTGCCGTAGCGCACCGCATTCGTGCCCGAGGCGCGTGTCGCCGCCATGCCGCCGATGGACGCATCCGCGCCGGGGTCGATCGGGAAAAACAGCCCCTGGTCGCGCAGATGCTCGTTGAGTTCCTTGCGGGTCACGCCGGCTTCGACAACGCAATCGAGATCCTCGGCATGAAYGGCAATGATGCGCTTCATCTGGCTGAGATCGACGCAGACGCCACCGAACGGCGCGTTGACATGGCCTTCGAGCGAGGTGCCCGTGCCGAACGCGATCACGGGGACGCCGTGGCTCGCGCAGAGCTTGACGATCTCCGACACCTCTTCGGTGCTCTGCGGATAGACGACCGCATCCGGCGGCTGGTTCGGAATCCAGGTCAGCGTGTGGCCGTGCTGTTCCCGTACCGCCAGGCTCGTCACCAGCCTGTTGCCGAATCGGGCGGCGAGCGCCCGCCTCACTGCCTCGATCGCAGCCGGCGACGGCGGCAGGGTTGCGGCAGAGGCGGCATGAGAAGCAGTTGCAAAAAGGCTCATTGTCTTTTTCCGGGCTTGGCGCTTAACTTGGAACTGGTCGGCTTCTGAAGCGGTTGAATCTGACGAGGCAGACCGTAGCGATAGCAGGCGCGTTTGTCCTGCGTGTCGCCGCCGGCGGCAAGATCGCCGGGCGCATGGGAGGCGGTGCATCAGGCAGGGCATAGCTCGTCCGGCGGCGTCTTCAAGACGATGGTAGCGTGTCAGTGGAGTTCCGTTCCGCCGCACGCAACAACTCTGCGGGAGGCGGCCATGAAAGACGAGATCCGCGCTCCGGCGCTGTTCTTCTCCCCCTTCGTATCGTCCGCAATGCGGGTCGAAACGCCCTGGATCGACTATAACGGCCATCTCAACATGGCCTATTATCACGTGCTGTTCGATCGGGCCGTCGACGAGGTCTTCTCGCTCGTCGGCCTGAACCAGGACTATGTCGACACACGCAACGCGTCCTATTTCGCGGCCGAATGCCATATCCTCTACAAGCGCGAATTGACCGAGGACGATCTCGTGCGGGTCACCGCACAACTGATCGCCTTCGACGAAAAGCGCCTGCACTACTATCTCGAAATGCGGCATGCGAGCGAAGGCTGGCTCGCGGCGACGAGTGAAAACCTCTCGCTGCATGTCGACATGGCGACCCGCAAGGTTTCGCCATTTCCGCCCGATATCCTGGCCAATCTCGCCTTGATGAAAGCGGCGCATTGTCGCATGCCGCTGCCGGCCACGATCGGGCGCATCATCGGCATGCCGAAGAAGACGACGATCACGGTCGAGGATCAGCACGACGAGCGCGAGCTCGAAACGCGCCACTGAGAGCGGCAGAGCCGGCACAGGCTGCCTGCCCCTGTCACGGGGCCCGACGCAGCCCCATCTTCGGCGATCAGCGGCGGTCGAAAGGAGCGGAGATGGTCAAGGCAACCTGGAACGGCGCCGTTCTGGCTGAATCCGACAACACCGTCGTGGTCGAAGGCAACCACTATTTTCCACGCAGCGCGATCCGCTCTGAATTCTTCAAACCAAGCGAGACGACGTCGATCTGTCCGTGGAAGGGCACGGCCAACTACCATTCGATCGTCGTCGCTGGCGCTGAAAACAGGGACGCCGCCTGGTATTATGCCGAGCCCAAGGCCGCTGCCGCCGAGATCAAGGACCGCGTCGCCTTCTGGAAGGGTGTGGAGATTTCCTGATCAGTCGTTGTGATCGGGGATCTTCAGGACATGCCCGCAGGCCTTGCAATGCACGGCGTCCGGCTCGTGCCGCTGCAGCGCACATTGCGGGCAGGGAAAGGTGACCTTGTTGGGCCGGAAGATCGCTTGCGCCAGGCGCACGAACAGCGAGATCCCGACGATCATCACCACGATCGAGGTCAGCTTGCCGGCGGTGCCGGGCAAGGTGATGTCGCCGAAGCCAGTCGTCGTCACGGTCGCGACCGTGAAATAGAAAGCGTCGACATAACCCGCGAAGCCCGCCGTCTCGCGAAAGAAGAAGGTGTAGATGAAGCCCGTCACCACGAACAGGAAGGTCACGATGTTGACCACCGCCCGCGCTGCACTTTCCCACTCGGGGTAGCCCGCAGCGCGCAGCCGTTCCCAGATCAGCCCACGCTGTGACAGCGACCAGAGCCGCAGGATGCGCAGGAAGCCGAAATTCTCCAGCCATTGCGGCGCGAGCAGCGTTGCCAGGATGAAGAGATCGAGCAGCATGCTCGGCCGGCGCAGCAAGCGCGGAATCTTCGAGGAGGCCAGCATTCGCGCGCCGATCTCGATGACCATGATCACGGCGACGGAGTAATCGAGCCAGTAGAAGAGCGGCCGTTCGCGGATCAGCGGTGTCGCGATGAAGAAGGCGATGATCAGCAGGTCGACAACCGCTGTCGCAAGCTGAAAGCGCATCGCCCCGGGGGAGCGGCCATGGTAGAGCTGGCGCAGGCCGTCCCGCAGTCTTTCGACCTGCCCTTCCCTGCGAACAGAAGTCGTATCCTCGGCCATTCCATGGCGTTACAGGCCAAAGGATGGCGCGTCCAGCACCCGCTGCTCAGGCGGCCCGCCGCGTTGCCACGGCATGGATGGCGTAGCCGCGAAGGAGTCGGGTCGTGCGGCTCTCGACGCCCTCGATCCGCGACAATTCGGCGATTGCCTCGGGCAGATCAAGCCTTGGCGTGACGTGAAACAATGTCAGCCAGCGATTCAGCATGGCCCTGAACGACGCAGGCAAGCCGGTCTGGTCGCCGAAATCGACGATATGCAGTGAACCGGTGGCCGTCAGCGTCCGCAGCGCCTGAGCGATCACGCCCCGCCAGGGGGGAATCATCGAGAGCGCATAGGAGATGACGATGCGATCAAATCCGTCGCGCCCGAACAGGGCCGCCGCGTCGAAGCAGGTCGCGTCTGCCTGTGCCAGATGGATGCGCTCCGAGAGCCCCGATCGTGCCACGCTTCTCTCCGCCGTCGCGAGCATCTCGGCCGAGACGTCGAGACCGTAGCACTGCGTGCCCGGATAGGTCCGGGCGAGCTTGATCAGGTTGCGCCCTGTGCCGCAGCCGATTTCCAGGATCGCGCTGCCCGGCGCAGGATCGAGCTCGGCGATGAGCCGGTCCCGGCCAAGCAGATAGAATTTGCGGCTGGCGTCATAGATATGGCGCTGGTGGCGATACATCCGGTCCATCAGGCCGGCGGCCTCGGTCGTGGCGCGGCCAGCGCTCATGCCACCGCCCCCTGCAGCACATGGAGATGGAAGGCGCCATAGATCGACGAGCGATCGCGCGCTCCAAGCTCGCGGCTGCGTGCCTCCTCATAGCGCCATTGCGCGAGAATCGAGGCCGGCACCCGGCCCGGCAGCAGCCGCTCATCGGCAGCCGTCCGGAAGATTACGCGGGCGCCGGGTCGCGCCGTGCGCGTGATCTGCGTCCAGAGCGCCGTGAGATCCGCATCATTCATCCAGTCCTGAGCATCGAGCAGCACATAGGCATCGCAGCTCTTCGCAGGCTGGCTCTCGAGAAAGGCCGTGATCGCGCTCTGGTGATAGGCGACGTGGCCCGCCCGCTCTCGAACGGCCGCGAAATTCCGGCTTTCAAGATAGGGCGGCAAGGATGCGTTCTCGTCCGTCGCATAGCCCCGTCCAAAGGCCTGCCGGGCAAAATAGTTCGACTTCAGGTCGAAGCCGCAGGCCAGCCTTTCAAGCCGGCGCCGGAGCACGCCGCGTATCCCGGCGTCGCCGTCAGCCGCGAGGGCCTTGTACTGGGCCGGCGGGATGCCCAGCCCATAGAGCGAGGCCGGCTGGCGCACCAGCCAACGCACCAGGGGCTTGTCGAAGACGGGAGCGATATGCCTGTCGAACAGGGCGCGCTGCTCGGCCATGTCGCGAGCCTGCAGCATCACGCGCGGATCGCAGCCGAGCGTACGGCCAAGGAGATGTCCAGCCCCGATGAAACGGCCGAGCAGGCCGTACCGGTAGAAATTGCGGGCAAAGACCTGGATGCGCCGGCGCCCGCTCAGGCTGCGGCCTTCCCAGTAGCTGCGAGAGACGGCATCGAGGCGTGGCGCGATCTCGGCGTCATAGAGCGCGATATTCGCCTGCGATTGCGCCTCGCCGAAGAAGCGCAGGAACTGCTCATGGCCTGCCAGGCTGTCGAGTGCGGCGAGCTTGAGCTTGCCGAGCGCGATATGGGCGCCATTCAGATCGACAGCGCTGATCTTCGCCGGGTTGGCGGTGAGATAGGACAGGATGTTGCAGGAGCCGGACGCGATTGCCACGACATGATCATCGGGGCGCAGGTCCAGCGCCTCCATGTCGACGACCGGGTCTTCCCAGATCTGCGGATAGACGAGCCCGGAAAAGGCCAAGGTGAACAGGCGCTCCAACATCCCCGCCCGCGACAGCGGCTTGCTGCGATGCACCGCCGTGGTCAGGCCCATTGTGGTTTCCCGCCGAACCGTACGCGCCGTCTGCATTCTTCGTTCCTCGCGCGGTCCGTTGTGATGGCGAGCCGACTAGAGGAGTCGCGTGACGGTTGGGTGACGCGCCTTGCGGATCAGCTATCCGTGAGGGCGGGCTGACGTGGAGCGCAATCATCCCCATATTCCGCCCGAAACCTTTGAACGGGAGAATGACGATGGGACTGTCCGGACTGTTCGGCGGCAAGGTCAGGGAAGCCGGTGAGTTCGAATTCCAGTTGACCGACGAGGAGTGGCGCCGCCGCCTGACCCCGGAGCAGTACCACGTGCTGCGCGGGCATGGCACCGAGCGCGCCGGCTCCTGCGCCTTGAATTTCGAGAAGCGCGCCGGGCGGTTCACCTGCGCCGGTTGCGGCAACCCCTTGTTCCAGTCCGGCAAGAAATTCGAGAGCGGCACGGGCTGGCCGAGCTTCGACCAGCCACTGGAGGGTGCGGTCGGTATCAGCGAGGACAATAGCTACATGATGCAGCGCACCGAGGTGCATTGCGCCCGCTGCGGCGGCCATCTCGGCCATGTCTTCCCTGACGGCCCGCCACCGACCGGACTGCGCTACTGCATCAATGGCGTGGCGATGGATTTCGCTCCGGCCGAGGCCTGAGCCAGTCGGCCGGCCGCGCTCCCCTTCGGGAGGGCGGCCGCGCAAACGCGTGAGTGCTATTCCACCGCCGGGACGGCCCGATGCGCCAGCGCGGCAGCATCCACGGACGCCGGCAGATCGCCGAAATGGCCCGACCAGCGCCCCTCGAGCCGCGTCGCGATGAAGGCGTCTGCGACCATGTGAGGTGCGTGGCGCAGCAGCAACGAGGCCTGCAGCGCCAGCGCCAGCCGCTCGACCAGCCGCCGCGCCTGTCCTTCGCTTCGCACCAGAGTGGGTATCTCCGACTCCAGCGCGCTCAAATGCGCATCGAAGCGATTGTCGGCGCCGGCCGCGCGTCGCATCTCCTCGATCAGCGCCACGAGAGAGCCCGGCTCTCGCTCCAGCGAGCGCAACACATCGAGACAAATGACGTTGCCCGAGCCCTCCCAGACGCTGTTGAGCGGCGCCTCCCGATAGAGCCGGGCCATGGGGTTTTCCTCGATGAAGCCGTTGCCGCCATGGCATTCCAGTGCCTCGACCACCACCGCCGGCGCGCGCTTCGAGACCCAGTATTTCGCAATCGGCGCGCCGATCCGCGCCAGCAACCGGTCGCTCTCGCTCGTTTCCTGACGGTCGAGCGCCGCAAACAGCCGAAAGGCGAGCCAGGCTGCAGCCTCGGCCTCGATCGCAAGATCGGCCAGCACGTTCTGCATGATCGGCTGATCGATCAGCCCGCGCTGGAAGGCGCGCCGATGGGCCGCGTGATGCGCCGCCAGCGAAACGGCGAGCCGCATCTGCCCGGCCGACGCCGCCGCAATGTCCAGCCGGGAGCCCTGGTTCATGGCCAGGCCGGTGCGCAGGCCCCGGCCTGGCTCGCCGATCATCTGGCCGATCGCACCGCGGAATTCGACCTCGGACGAGGCATTCGAGCGATTGCCGCATTTGTCCTTGAGCCGCTGGATCGCCACGCCGTTGCGCGAGCCGTCCGGCAGCCAGCCCGGCACGACGAAGCAGGAAATGCCCTCGGCGGTTCGGGCCAAGGTCAGGAACAGGTCGGAATGCGGCACCGAGAAGAACCACTTGTGCCCGGTCAGGGACCATGTCCCGTCGCCATTGTCCTCGGCGATGGTCTGGGTCTGGCGCAGGTCAGAGCCTCCCTGCTTCTCGGTCATTGCCGTGCCGACGGTCGCCCCTGTCTTGGCGAAGGCGGTCGTCTGGCGGCGGTCATAGCGGTTGGAGCTGACCAGGGCGCCCCACTTGCTCCAGAGGTCGGGTTCCTGCCTCAGGACCGGGATCACGGCATAGGTCATGCTGATCGGGCAGCAGATGCCGCTTTCGCCCTGACTCCAGAGATAGGAGAGCGCAGCACGCGCCACCTGTGCGCCCGGGCCCGGCCTGTTCCATGCGAGCGAATGGGTCTCCTGCTCGATCGCAAGCCCCATCAATTCGTGCCAGGCCGGATGGAACTCGATCTGGTCGATGCGGTTGCCGAACCGGTCATGCGTCCTGAGTTCGGGCGGGAACCTGTTCGCCAGTCGCGCCAGGTCCTGCACCTGCGCCGAGCCGACAATGCGCCCTGCCGCGTGCAGGCGCTCCGAGGCCCAGCCTGCATCGAAGGCGGTGGCCGCCGCCTGCAACACGGGATCAGCCGCGAAGGCGTCGTAATCGCACAGTATGGGAACCTGGTTCGTCACTTCATGGGTGGAATGGCGGGAGGCGATATCCACATTCATCGCGGCGCGTCCTGACGATCGGGCGAGCATTCAACGCCCAACAGCCTTATCCAGCAATCTGCGGCGCGACAGCCTATATTGCCTCTGGAACGAATCACGATCAAAGCGACCTGAAGCCTTGTCCGATCACACCACGTCCGCCCCTCTGCCCCGCCCCGGCGGCCTCGCCGCCCGCGCCGCCGCACAGCCGGCGGCAGGCTATCTGGCAGGCCTCAACCCGGAGCAGCGGCAAGCGGTCGAGGCCACGGATGGCCCTGTTCTGGTCCTGGCAGGCGCCGGCACCGGCAAGACCCGTGTGCTGACCACGCGCATCGCCCATCTGATCGCCACCAACCGCGCCTATCCGTCCCAGATCCTCTCGGTGACCTTCACCAACAAGGCAGCGCGCGAGATGAAGGAGCGCATCGCAAGCCTCGTCGGCCCCGTGGCCGAAGGCATGCCCTGGCTCGGCACCTTCCACTCGATCTCGGCCAAGATCCTGCGCCGCCATGCCGAGCTCCTCGATCTGCGCTCGGACTTCACCATTCTCGATACCGACGACCAGATTCGCCTTATGAAGCAGGTCATCACGGCCGCCGGGATTGACGAGAAGCGCTGGCCCGGCCGCATGCTGGCGGGCTTCATCGACAGCTGGAAGAACCGCGGGCTTGCCCCCAAGGACGTGCCGCCGGGTGAAGCCGGCGTCTTCGCCGGAGGCAAGGGCGGCGCCCTTTATGCCGCCTATCAGGAGCGGCTGAAGACGCTGAACGCAGTCGATTTCGGCGATCTGCTGCTGCACTGCCTGACGCTGTTCCGGGAGCATGCCGATGTGCTCGCGACCTATCATGAGCGCTTCCGCTACATCCTGGTCGACGAATATCAGGACACCAACACCGCCCAGTATCTCTGGCTGCGCCTGCTGGCGCAGGGCCGGCGCAACATCGCCTGCGTCGGCGACGACGACCAGTCGATCTATGGCTGGCGCGGCGCCGAGGTCGACAACATCCTGCGCTTCGAGCACGATTTTCCCGGCGCGGTCGTGGTCAGGCTGGAACGGAACTACCGCTCGACCGGGCATATCCTCGCCACCGCCTCAAAACTGATTGCCCGCAACGAAGGCCGGCTCGGCAAGACATTGCGCACTGAGGACGAAGCCGGGGAGAAGGTCACGATCACCGGCGCCTGGGACAGCCAGGAGGAAGCCCGCCTGATCAGCGACGAGATCGAGGCGATGCAGAGCAAGGGCGAAAACCTTGCCGAGGTCGCCATCCTCGTCCGCATCTCCGCCCAGATGCGCGAGATCGAGGAGCGCTTCGTCCATGTCGGCGTGCCCTATCGCGTCATCGGCGGCCCACGCTTCTATGAGCGGGCCGAAATCCGCGACGCCATGGCCTATCTGCGCTGCGTGGTGAGCCAGACCGATGATCTCGCCTTCGAGCGCATCGTCAATGTGCCGAAGCGCGGGCTGGGCGACGCGACGGTCCAGCTTCTGCACAACCACGCCCGGGCAACCGGCCTGTCGCTGCTGCAATCGGCCCGTGCCGTGGTCGAGACCGAGGAACTGAAGCCGAAGGCCCGCACCGCGCTGCGCGAACTGGTCGAGGCCTTTGCCCGCTGGTCGACCAAGGCCGAACACATGAAGCAGGGCGAGCTTGCCGAGCAGGTGCTGGAGGAATCCGGCTATACCGAGATGTGGCAGAAGGATCGCTCGGCCGATGCCGCCGGCCGCCTCGAGAACCTCAAGGAACTGGTGCGCTCTCTGGACGAGTTCCCAGACCTGCCGGCCTTCCTTGAGCACGTCTCGCTGGTGATGGATGCCGATGGTGGCGAGGCCGGGGCGCGCGTCAGCATCATGACACTGCACGCGGCCAAGGGGCTCGAATTCGATACTGTCTTCCTGCCCGGCTGGGAGGAAGGCCTGTTCCCGAACCAGCGCGCGCTCGACGAAAGCGGCCGCGCCGGGCTGGAAGAAGAGCGCCGCCTCGCCCATGTCGGCCTGACCCGGGCCCGCAAGCGCCTGAAGCTCCTCTTCGCCTCGAACCGCCGGATTCACGGCCTCTGGCAATCGAGCCTGCCGAGCCGCTTCATCGACGAGTTGCCGGAGGAGCATGTCGAGGTCGTGCAGGCGCCGTCTACCTATAGCCAGGGCGGCTACGGCGCCTCGCGCTTCGACCGCATGGAAAGCTTCGGCTCCTCATACCAGACACCAGGCTGGCAGCGCGCTCAGGAGAATCGTGCGCGGAACGGCGGCGGCTCAGGCTTCTCGGACAACGGCGGCCGTGGTTTCGGCCAGGGTGGCTCGGGCTCGGGCCGCCAGCGCGGCCCGCTGCTGATCGAGGGCGAGTTGACGGCGAAATCGACCGGCAGCTCCGCATTCGATGCCGGCGCCCGTGTTTTCCATATCAAGTTCGGCCCGGGCTCCGTCGCGAGCGTCGACGGTAACAAGCTGACCGTCGATTTCGACAAGGCCGGCCGGAAGATGGTGCTGGACTCGTTCGTGCAGAAGGCGGGCTGAGCAAGCGCAGCCGTCATGTCCGGCGCGCCGATGCGGAGCATCGCCGAAGCGGTTATGCAGGCCCGGATTGCCCCAGGCCGGTTCCGCAGGAATGCCGGCTCCAAGCCAGCAGGATCAGCACGATGCCCGACGTCGCGGTCAATCTGACCGACACCGCCAATCCCGATCTCCACGCGGTGATCTCGCAGGGCCTGCGGGACTACAATGTCGAGATGGGCGGCGTCAGCGACCACAGGCCACTGACGATCACCATCAAGGACAGCAGGAGTGATGAACTGATTGGCGGACTACTCGGTCGCACCTCGCTCGGCCTGCTGTTCATCGACCTGTTCTATGTGCCCAAGACCCAGCGCGGGTCGGGCCTCGGCACCCGCATTCTGCAGATGGCAGAGGCCGAGGGTTTTCGCCGAGGTTGCCGCAAGGCGGTGCTCTACACGCTCAGCTTCCAGGCGCCGGAGTTCTACAAGCGCTTTGGCTGGAGCGTCTTCGGTGAGATCGCGCTCGAACCGCCCGGAGCGACCCGCTATTTCATGACCAAGGACCTCGCCGCCCCTGCCGACGGCGCATGACATCCGCCCCCGCCCCTGCTATCCCGCCCGCATGCGTGAAGGTCTTCTCCCAGCCACGGTCGCGACCGTGCTCGAACTCTCAACCAGCGGCGACAAGGCGCGCGCGCTGACGGAACTACTCGGCGAGATCTTCGATCCGACCGAGACAGCCATTTCCTCCTTTGAGATAGAGGACGGCGTCACCACGCTCTCGCTCAGCGCGCCGTGGAAGGTCGAGATTTATTTCGCGACCCATCCCGATGAAGACGCGGTGCGTGACATGCTGCGCCCGATCGTCGGGGACAGCATCGATTCAACCCCCTTCACCACCGTCAACCAGAAGGATTGGGTCGCCACCAGCCTCGACGGGCTCAAGCCCGTGCGGGCCGGGCGCGTGCTCGTCCATGGCGCGCATGACCGCGGCACGGTGCGGGTGAATGATGTCGCGATCGAGATCGAGGCGGCGCTCGCCTTCGGCACGGGCCATCACGGCACCACCGCCGGCTGCCTGCTGGCGCTTGATGCCGAACTCAAGAAGCGCCACCCGCTGCGCGGCCTGGATGTCGGCACCGGCACCGGGATTCTGGGGCTCGCGCTCGCGATGCAGACGAAGCGCCGCGTCGTCGCCGGCGATATCGATGCCGTCGCAGTCGAGGTCGCAGCGCGCAATGCCCGCGTCAACCACGCGCCAGGGGCGCTCGATCTCTATGTCGCGCCCGGCCTGCTCCACGCCAAGGCAAACCGGCCCGGCCATTTCGATCTGGTGTTCGCCAATATTCTGGCTGGCCCGCTGAAGCGTCTCGCCCCGTCGCTCGCGCGCGTGCTGGCGCGGGACGGAACCCTGATCCTCTCCGGGCTTCTGGCGATGGATGTCGCCGGGATCGTCTCGACCTACCGGCACCAGGGCCTGTACCTGGCGCGCCAGTCCCTGCGCGAGGGTTGGGCCACCCTCGTCATGAAAAAGGGCGGCGCGGCCCCAAGACCGCGCCGCCCCTACTAGGCCAGCCACCCAAAGAGGGTGTTGTCGCTTCGAGCTCAGGCTCAGAAGGCGATGTGGCCGTACTTCTGTTCCGCCTCGGCCTGCAGGGCGCGAGCGTCATGCCAGACGGCGGCGGTGAACTTGGCCGTATCGACGACCCATTCGAAGACGTGCTTGACGATGGCGATCATGGTCTTGGTCCTTTTTGGAGCGCGGGCGGCCTCTTCGGGCGCGGCGCTAAAGATCAGCGGTTGAACGGAAGCGCGGCGTCGTTCTTCAGCGCCGTTTGCGGAAAGCCGCCGAGCACGATCTCCGCCTCGTTGACGAGGTAGGAGCGCGCGCGCAGCTCACGGATGGCGGAGCGGCGACGGCTTTCGATCATTGCGACATAGAGGCGCTGCCAGAAGCTCAGACCCGCCGTGTTCATGGCTTTGGCGGCAGGCAGGGCTTCGGTCGCATTCAATACATAGGTCACAGGTCCATCTCCTCATTCCAAACGAAGGACAGTCCCGGTCGCTTCCTCGTTCTCTTATGCAACCAAAGTGGTACTTCTTCGCACTTGCGAGAAGATGATTTCGCAGATGCGAGATATGCGCATGACGCATGCGTGCCCCAAATTTTCATTAACATTTGACGCCCACCGCATAGCGAAGAGGCAATACGCCCAAAACGTCGGCTATGAGGGCCTGCCGACAAAGCAGGCAAGGATGTCGCATTTGCGCTGGCCTTCCGCCGGTTCTGACGCGACGATGGCGGGTATCGCCATGTTTGGACCCGCCATGACCGAATCGCCCGCGCACAATTTGCCGACCTGCCGCTTCCAGTCCTTTTCCGAACCGAGCAATCCGGCCGAAGTCGCGCCCCGCGTCGCGGCCCTGCGCAAGGCGCTCGCTGCACAAGGCCTGGACGGGTTCATCGTGCCGCGCGCGGACGAGCATCAGGGTGAATATGTTCCGGCCCATATGGCGCGGCTCGCCTGGCTCACCGGCTTCACCGGCTCGGCCGGCAATGCCGTCGTGCTGACCGACAAGGCAGTCCTGATCGTCGACGGCCGTTACACCATCCAATCGGCCGAGCAGACCGACACGCAGGTCGTTGCGCCAGTGAAGATGGAAGAGACCCCGCTCGAACGCTGGATCGAAACGAACCTGCCTGCAGGGGCGAGGCTGGGCTACGATCCCTGGCTGCACACCGTCGATGGCGTCGCGAAGCTCGAGAAGGCGGTCGCGGCTGCCGGCGGCACACTGACCGCCGTTTCGCGGAACCCGGTCGACGCCCTCTGGAGCGATCGCCCGGCCCCTCCAGCCGCGGCGGTCAAGGCCCATCGCGGTGACTATGCCGGTGAGACCACCGCCAGCAAACTTGCACGCATCCAGGAAGCGCTGACCAAGGGCAAGGTGGACGCATTGGTCATTTCCGACCCGCATGCCCTCGCCTGGACCTTCAATATCCGCGGCGGTGACGTCGAGCACACGCCCCTGCCGCTGGGCTATGGCATCGTCCCGCGCGAGGGGCGCCCGACCGTCTTCCTTGCACCCGAGAAGATCACGAACGAGGCGGGCGACGCCATCGGTGCGGTCGGTGAGATCGCCCCGCCGGCGGCACTCGAAAGGCAACTCGAGGCGCTAGGCAAGGCCAGGGCCAAGGTCCGGCTCGATCAGGCGACGGCCGCCTCCGCACTCGCCACCCTGATCCGCGATGCCGGTGGCACGCCCGATGCCGGCGCCGACCCGATCGCATTGATGAAGGCAAGGAAGAACGAAGCCGAGCTCAACGGGACCCGCGCCGCGCATCTGCGCGATGGCGCCGCCGTGGTGCGCTATCTGTCATGGCTCGCGCGCGAGGCGCCGAAGGGCAAACTCACCGAGATCGACGCGGTCGCCGCACTGGAATCCGAACGCCTGAAAACCGGCCTGCTCAAGGACGTCTCCTTCACCACCATCGCCGGCGCCGGCCCCAACGCCGCCCTGCCCCATTATCGCGTCACGGAATCCAGCAATCGCCGGCTCGAACCCGGCATCTTCCTGGTCGATTCCGGAGCGCAGTACGAGGACGGCACCACCGATATCACCCGCACCATTGCCGTCGGTACCCCGACCGCCGAGATGCGCGATCGCTATACACGCGTGCTCAAGGGCCATCTGGCGATCTCGCGCGTGGTCTTCGTCAAGGGAACGTCGGGCGCGCAGCTCGACGCACTGGCCCGCCTGCCGCTCTGGCAGGCCGGTCTCGATTTCGATCACGGCACCGGCCACGGCGTCGGCAGCTATCTCTCGGTGCATGAAGGGCCGCAGCGGCTCTCCAAGCTCGGCACGACGCCGTTGGAGCCGGGCATGATCCTCTCCAACGAACCCGGCTACTACAAGCAGGGCGAGTACGGCATCCGCATCGAGAACCTGATCGTAGTCGAGGAGCGGAAGATCGCCGGCGGCGACCGCACGATCTATGGTTTCGAGACCATCACCTGGTGCCCCTATGAGCGGGCGCTGATCGAGCGCTCGCTGCTCGATGCCGGTGAGATCGCCTGGATCGACGCCTATCACGCGCAAGTCTGGGCCAAGCTCAGTCCGCAATTGGAGGGCGAAGCGAGGGCCTGGCTGGAAGCCGCCTGCAGGCCGCTATAGACGCCGACCACTGCAGTGACGCCGCCGCCATCGCTGGGCTCGTCCCGACCATGACGGCGGCTTCAGGTCATGTCCTTAGATCACCATCCTCAGCCCGACCACGGCCAGCACCCCAACGGCAACGACAGCCAGCAGCGGCAGCCGCGTTGCAGCGAGTGCGGCGAGGAGTGCGGCTCCGGTCTCCGGCCAGCCGGTCGCCAGCGCACTCGGCGCGATGACCGCCACCAGCACGGCCGGCGGAATGGCGTCGAAGGCTGCCTGCGCGCGTGGCGACAGATCGAGCCGCCCCGCCAGCGCCAGTCCGGCGATCCGCGTCAGATAGGTGACGGCCGCCATGCCCAGGATGGCGATGAGATTCAGCGTGTCGAGTGTCACGACTTCACGCCCTCCGCAACCACGTCTGGCTCCGTCCCCGCAGCCAGCCAGGCGGCCAGCAGACCGCTCAGCGCCCCCGCCGCGACATGCCAGGGTGGCCCGACGAACTTGTAGGTCAGCGCCGATGCAATACCGGCAGCCGCCACCGTCCAGAACGTCACCCTGCCCTTCCAGAACGAAGCGACCAGCGCGATGAACAGCGCGGTGAAGGCAAAGTCGGCTCCGAGCCTGCGCGGGTCGCCCATTGCCGCGCCGACCGTTGCGCCCACAGTCGTCGTCGTCAGCCAGCATGAGACGAAGGGCACGATCATGCCGAACCAGTAGGCCGGCGTGAGCTGCCGCACCCGGGCTCGCTTCTCCGCCAGCGCCCAGTTCTCGTCAGCCATGTAGTACAGGCCCGTCAGCTTCTGGGCCGTGCTGAAACGCCCAAGCTTTGGTGCAATCGACGCGCTCATCAGCACGTGGCGGGCATTGATCAGCAGGGTCGAGAAAATGATGGCGAAGACAGGCGCCGGGCTCGCCCAGAGTTCGACCGCAGCGAACTGGGCCCCGCCGGCAAAGACCAGCGCCCCCATGACGAAGACCTCCAGCGGCGAGAGGCCCTTGCCGGCCGCGAGCGCGCCAAAGAGCAGGCCGATCGGGACCGCAGCCAGGGCGGCCGGCCAGATATCGCTGAAGCCCAGACGGGCATCGTCGAGGATGGACATGCAAACAGCCCTTCAGGCCAGATGGGCAGCGCGGAAGGCGCCCGGAGTGACGCCGAGCCGCGCCTTGAAGGCGCGGGTCAGATGCGCCTGGTCGCAAAAGCCGGTCGCCGCCGCAACGTCGCCAGGCATCTCGCCGCGACGCAGGCGATCCCGCGCGCGGCGGACACGGATGTCGACGAGATAGGCATGCGGCGTCAGGCCGGTCTCGCGGCGGAAGGCACGGATCAGATGATGTCGTGGCAACCCGCAACGCCGCGCCATTTCAGCCAGTGAAAGGTCTTCGTCATAGCGCTGCTCGAGCAGCGCACGGGCCTCGGCGATCGGCCCGCGCTCGCGCCCGAGCGGACGCACCGAAAGATCGGCATGGCGCGCCAGGCAAAAGGCGTAGGCGCGCAAGAGCCCTTCTTCACCCGCCAGGGCATCGCCGCTTTCCTCCAGCAGACGGTGCGCGGCAGAAAACAGCGCCGCAGCCTCCGGGTCGTGAACGCAGGGTTCGGCGAAGAACGGCGTGCCAAGCACCTCGAATCCGGTCAGCGAGGCCGCAACCTCCTGCATCAGTTCGACGGTCGGATAGGTCATCCGGTAGCGATAGCCGCCGGCATGCGGCAGGCCGTCATGGACATCGAGCGGATGGTTGAAAACCATGTCGCCGGCATGGGCATAAAGCCGCTGGCCCCGTGCATGCCAGATCTCGCAGCCCGCTTCGATCGTGCCGATCGCATAGGTCTCGTGCGCGTGCGGGGCATAGGAATGCGTCTGGAACTTCGCCGACAGGCATTCCAGCCCCGCGAAACGTGAGGCCGTGAAGATGCGGGCATGCTCCCCCGCCAGCAGCGGAGTGTCCAGCAGCGCTTCGCCTTGGCTGATCAATTCCATGCCGCCAGGATACAGCGAATACCGGCCCTGATGTCTTGAAGAAAAGTGATGGCGACGATCACGCGGACCGTCGCCATCCGATCTCAGCCGGCCATGGCCGACGCCGCGCCGCTGGCAGCCGGTGGCTCGCGGCCCAGACCGAGGACGAGGGCAGCACCGAGCAGCGTCGCGGTGGCGAGATAGCCGACGGCGCCCAACGCGCCGAGATGGTCGACCAGCAATCCGCCGAAGATCGCCCCGCCCGCAATAGCGACCTGGAAGGCAGCGACGAGAAGGCCGCCCGCGGCTTCAGCCTGATCGGCAGCGACGCGCACCGTCCAGGTCTGGATGCCGACCGGCAGGAAGCCGAAGGCGAAGCCCCAGAGCGCAATTGCGAACCCCGACACGAGGGTCGAAGCCCCGAAGAGGAGCAGCGTGAGCGCCGCCAGGCCAATCGCGAGCGAGCCCAGCACGACGGCGGCCTTGACGCTGCGTGCGACCACGGCACCGCCAGCGAAATTGCCGAAGAAACCGCCGACGCCATAGGCCAGCAGAACCAGCGAGATCGCCTCGACCTTCAGAAGCGGTACCTGCTCCAGGAAGGGACGGACATAGGTGAAACCGGCGAAGTGCCCGGAGATGATCACCAGCACCGCGAACAGGACGAGCCGGATGCTCGGCCGCCCCAGCAGCTCGAAGAGAGTGCCGATGCTTGGCGCCGCCAGCGGCGGCAGCTTCGGCAACGTCAACACCTGGGCGAGCAGCGTCACCGCCCCGATGCCGGCCGAAATGACAAAGACGGCGCGCCAGCCGATCGCCTCGCCGAGATAGGCGCCGATCGGCGCGGCGCTGACCGTCGCGACCGAGACGCCGGTGAAGATGATCGACATCGCCCGCGGCAGCAGCCTTGCCGGGACGAGCCGCATCGCGGTCGCCGCCGCCATCGACCAGAAGCCGCCGAGGCCGATGCCGAGCAGCAGGCGCGCGAACAGAAGCGTCGTCAGCCCCGTGGCGACCGCAGCCAGCAGGCTCGACACCACCAGCAGCGACGTCAGCGCCCACATCACGATGCGCCTGTCGATACTTCTCGTCATGATCGCAGTCGCGACACCGGCGACCGCGCCGATGACGGCGGTCGCCGTTACGGCCTGCCCAGCAGCCCCGTCGCTGATGCCCAGGTCGGCAGCGATCGGCGTCAGCAGGCTTGCCGGCAGGAACTCGGCCGTGACCAGCCCGAACACGCCCATGGTGAGCGAGAAGATCGCCGGCCACGCCGCTTCGGTGCGTTCCTCGATCTCGGCAGGGATGAATTGCGGGTCCGCGGTAGCGGAAAGGGAATCGGACATGGCGGTCTCCAGGACGTCGGACCAGACAAGTAGAGATGACGCTCTGGAGCTTCCATGTTAGGAAATCTGGAATGCTTGACTATTCGTCCAGGATTCCATGACCGATCCGCTGACAGAAATGCTCCGTGGCCTGCGGCTGGAGGGCGTCGACTATGCTCGTTTCCAGATGAGCGCCCCTTGGGGCCTGCTCTTTCCGGCGCAGCAGGCGGCGCGCTTCCACTTCGCCGCCGAGCGCGGCTGCTGGCTACGAACGCCGGAGAACGAATGGATCCGCCTCGAGCAGGGAGATGCAGTACTGCTGCCGCGCGGTGCCGAGCACGCCTTGGCGAGCGCGCCCGGCGCCTGCACCAAGCCGCTCGGACAATGCCAGCTCCAGACCGTCTGCGGCGACATCGCCGAGGCGCGCGGTGGTGGCGACGGTGAACAGACCATGTTCTTCAGCGGCAGCATGAGCTTCAACGTCGATGGCCAGCACCCGCTGTTGCGGATGATGCCGGAACTGATGCGGCTGCACGAGCTCGCGGCCAACGAACCGGGCATCCCGCCCCTGCTCACGACCATGGCCTGCGAGCTCGCGCTGGACCGGGTCGGTGCCGGCAGCATCCTCACCCGCCTGGCCGACGTCGTCGCCGCTGCGCTGATCCGCTCCTGGGTCGAACGGGGTTGCGGTGATTCGACCGGCTGGGTCGCCGCGGCGCGCGATCCCGATATCGGGCGGGTCCTGGCCGCGATCCATCTCCATCCCAGCGAGGACTGGACCGTCGAGGCGCTTGCCGGAGTCATGCACGCGTCGCGCTCCGCGTTCGCCGAGCGCTTCGCCAGCGTCGTTGGCGAGACGCCGGCCCGTTATGTCGTGCAGGTCAGGATGCATCAGGCCCGGCAATGGCTCGTCCGCGACCGGATGAAAATCGCCATTGTCGCGCGCCGGCTCGGCTATGAATCGGAGGCCGCCTTCAGCCGCGCCTTCAAGCGCGTCATCGGTGCGCCGCCAAGCCACTTCCGAGCGGCGGAAACGGACGGGTTGGCGGCCTTCGACGGCGGTCCGCGGCCGGGCTCGGCGCCGCCGCAGCAGTTCGGCGGCACGTAACGCAAGCCTCTGTGAGTTTGGGTTAGGGCCTGGCGCACACCGGGCCTCGCCGTCACTCTAGATCGCCCCGATGAAATGGGTACGGAATCGGCAAGACGGCCGGAACTATGTGCCGAGGAAGCGGTTTTCCCTTCGACCGCCGAGTGCCCGCTGGGCGGCGCTGTGATCCGAATGGACACCATTATCATGACAACCAGATGTCTCGCTTTCGCCGGCGCAATGGCTCTCACGATCTTCGCCTTACCTCTGACAGCGAGCGCTCAGGGCGTGCCGCGTGGTGCTGCCCAAGGCGCCGATATCGGCAACAGAGCGGCCGGAGCGGTCGGCGGCGTTGCAGGAGCGGTCGTTGGCGGAGTCGCCGGAGGCGTGGTTGGCGGTGTAAAGGGCGTCGTCGGCATTCCGCAGAACACCGGTACCCCAAACAGTCATCGCCACCAACATCGCCGCTGATCGCCTTAGCTCGTGTCCCGCTTAGACAGTCTCGTCACGGCGGGAGCGCCGCGACGAAACAAGCCGATGGCAAGCAGCTTCAGGTGCGCACGAGGGTAAACCAGCCGGCCTCGTCGATCACCTTGACCCCGTGCTTCGCGGCGTCCTTGAGCTTCGAACCAGCTCCGGGTCCGGCGACCAGCAGGTCGGTCTTCGACGAGACCGAACCCGCGACCTTGGCGCCCAGCCGCTCGGCCATGGCCTTGGCCTCGTCACGGGTCATCTGCTCCAGCGCGCCGGTAAAGACGACGATCTTGCCGGCGACCGGACTCGTCGAAGCGACCGCCTCCAGCGGCTGCGGCGTCACCTGCGCCAGCAGCCGGTCGAGCGTTTCCTGATTGTGGGCCTCGGCGAAGAACTCGACCAGTGCCTCGACGACGGTCGGGCCGATGCCGTCGATGGCATCGAGCGCCTGCCGCTCGGGGGATTGCGGGTCAGCAGCGGTCGCTGCTTCGCGCAGGGCCTCGAACGATCCGTAATGCCGCGCCAGCAACCGTGCCGTGGTTTCACCGACATGGCGGATGCCAAGTCCGAAGACGAAGCGGTTGAGCGGTGGCGCGCGCCGGTCCTCGATCGCATCAAAGAGCTTCTTCACGCTTTGCGCGCCGAAGCCTTCCTTGTCCTTCAGCTTCTTGAGATTGGCAGCGTCGCGGGCCGCCAGCGTATAGATGTCGGCGGGTTCCCGTACCGGCAGGTCGGGATCGGCATGGAAGAACTCGATCTGCTTGTCGCCGAGCCCGTCGATGTCGAGCGCGTCGCGGGAGACGAAATGCTTCAGCCGCTCGACAGCTTGCGCCGAGCAGATGAGCCCCCCGGTACAGCGGCGCACCGCATCTTCCTTGCCCGTGCGCGGGTTGATTTCGCGCGTCGCATGGCTGCCGCAGACCGGACACAGCGTCGGGAAGACATAGGGCTGCGAATCCCCCGGCCGTTTGCCGAGATCAACGGATTCGACGCGCGGGATCACGTCGCCGGCCCGCTTCACCGTCACCGTGTCGCCGACTCGGATATCGGCGCCGTCGCGGATCGGCTGGCCCTTGGAATCGAAGCCCCGGATGTAATCCTCGTTATGCAGGGTCGCGTTGGTGACGACGACACCACCGACAGTAACCGGGCGCAGCCGCGCAACCGGGCTGAGCGCGCCGGTGCGCCCGACCTGGATGTCGATCGCCTCGAGAAGGGTGGTCGCCAGTTCCGCCGGGAATTTATGCGCGATCGCCCAACGCGGCGCACGCGCGACGAAGCCGAGCCGGGTCTGGAGCGCGAGATCGTCGACCTTGTAGACCACGCCGTCGATATCGTAACCCAGCGTCGCGCGCTGGGCCTCGATCGCGCGGTAATGCGCCAGGAGCTCGCTGACACGCTCGCAGCGGCGCATCAGCGGGTTGGTCTTGAAGCCCCAGCGTCGGAAGGCTTCGACCACGCCGAACTGGGTCGCGGCTGGCAGTTCCGACATCTCGCCCCAGGCATAGGCAAAGAAACGAAGCGGCCGCGCGGCGGTTATCGAGACGTCGAGCTGGCGCAGCGATCCGGCTGCAGCATTGCGCGGATTGGCGAATTCGCGCTCGCCCTTCTCGCGCTGGCGATCATTGATGGCCGCAAAATCGGCATGGCCGAGATAGACCTCGCCGCGGACTTCCGCGACCTCCGGCACATCGTCCCCGACGAGCTTGTGCGGGATCTCCGAGATGGTGCGGGCATTGAGCGTGACATCCTCACCCTCCTCTCCGTCGCCACGCGTGGCCGCGGAAACGAGTTCGCCCTTCTCGTATCGCAGCGACAGCGACAGCCCGTCGATCTTGGGTTCGGCCGTGATGGCGAGCCCGGCATCATCCTTGCGCCCGAGGAAGCTGCGGATACGCATCGCGAAATCCGCGACGTCCTCATCCGAGAACGCATTGGCGAGCGAGAGCATCGGCACGCGGTGGCGGATCTTGGCGAATTTCGAGGACGGCCTGGCGCCAACCTTGTCGCTGAGCGCCTCATTGCCCTTCAGTTCCGCGAACACCTCTTCCAGCGCAACCAGCCGCCGACGCTTCGCGTCATAGGCGGAATCGTCGAGGATGGGAGCATCCTCCTGGAAATAGGCGCGGTCGGCCTCGGCGATCTCGGCGGCCAGCAGCTTATGCTCGGCGCGCGCCTGGCGGGGCGTCAGGTCTTCGACGGGTACGGGTTCGGCTTCGCTCATGACCGTTGTCTTAGGCGAGTTGCTGGAGTCGAGAAAGACCATCGCCTGCGCGCGTCTCACCATCGTGTTCGCACAGGCTTGCGACAAGTTCCGTCATTAGGCGTATAATGGTGGTGCTGGAATTGGATGCTCGACGCCTTCGGCGACTTGACCCAAGGATCGCGTCAGGACCGCCATTGCGCACCGGGCCAGAACCGGGAGGACTGCCAATGGCCAATCTCGACAGCATGATCTCCAATGCTGACCGCAAGACGAATGCGCCTGCCAAGCCCGTCATTGAGCCGCGCGTGCGCACCATCACCACGGCCGATCTGCGCGACGCGCTCTGGCGCGGTTACGAGGACTTCATGGCCCAGCCGAGCCATCTCGTCTTCATCGCACTGATCTATCCGATCGCGGGCGTCGTCATCGCTCAGCTCACCGTGAGCTACAACATCTTCCCATTGCTGTTCCCGCTGCTGTCCGGCTTTGCCCTGCTCGGCCCCTTCGCGGCCATCGGCCTCTACGAGATCAGCCGACGCCGGGAACGCGGCATGAACTCCTCATGGGCGCACGCCTTCGCGATCCTGAAATCCCGCTCGATCGGGACGATCCTTGCACTCGGAGCCTTGCTGACCGGGCTCTTCATCACCTGGCTGCTCTCCGCCTGGCTGATCTATCGCTGGCTTCTTGGCGGCATGCCGGTGACCTCGATCGGCGACTTCCTCGGCGACGTACTGACGACACCGAACGGCTGGACCATGATCATCGTCGGTAACGCGCTCGGCGCGCTCTTCGCGATTGCCGCCTTTTCAATGACCGTGATCTCCTTCCCGCTGGTGCTCGACAAGCATGTTGATGTGGCAACGGCGATCCGCACCTCGGTTGCCGCGGTCGAAGCCAACCCACGCGTCATGATGATCTGGGGCCTCATGGTCACCGGCCTGCTTATCCTCGGCTGCCTGCCGGTGCTGGTCGGTCTCGTCCTGGTCATGCCGATCCTCGGCCACGCCACCTGGCATCTCTACCGCAAGGTCGTGGAGAAATAGCCCGTCTTCCGCAACCGGGCCGGTTCGGCCCGGTTGCGCCGGGCTCCTCAGAAAATCTCCCGCAGCTTTGAACCTGTCTCGCGTCTCGCGCGACCAAAGGTCATGAGGCTGCATCCCGCGGCCTCGCACAAAGCCAAGGGAGAGATTTCATGACCGCCCGCACGATCCTCACCGGCCTTGCCACCGCCTTCATTCTCGGCGCCGGCGCCCTCATCGGCAGCTCGCTGGCCACCGCCACCTCCGCGCAAGCCGCGCCTGGCTGGCACGGCCCTGGCCATCATGGCCATTTCGGCCGCGGTTTTCATCATCCCCGCCCCTGGGGCTGGGGCCGCCCAGGCTGGGGATACCGCCCGGTCTACGCCAGCGCCTATTATGGCGGCTGCTACAAGGTGTTCCGTCGCGGTTTCGTTCCGGGCGTCGGCTCGGTGATCCGTCCGGTCACCATCTGCCGCTGAACGCAGATGAATTCGCCTGAAGAGGGTGTCGGAGCGATCCGGCTCCCTCCCAACGCTGCCCGGCGGCGACATCGCTCTGCAGCCCAGCCCACACGCCCCTCGGGGTTCCATCGCGCCTGCAGCCGCCAACACCGTTTGGGAACCTTTGCGCGCCGCACCGGTTCAGTTCTCGTCACAACAGAATAGTGACGCTGAATCACGCGGGCGCCAGCAGCCCGATCAAAGCCGGGGGCTTCACATGAACAACATCATTTACATCGTCGGCCTCGTGGTCGTTGTCCTCGCTATCCTGTCCTTCCTGGGCTTGCGCTGACCCCAGGCCCGAGGAGCGCCAATCGCGGCAAGTTGGCGAACATTACGGACGTCAGCGACGCTCGCCGCCGGGGAGCACCCTCAGCGCTTGATCGCCGCCGGCTCACCACAATCCCGACTTGCCTTGTACCGGGACGCGACCACGTCCTGGCGTCAGCCGCATCCCATGGCGTCGCATCTCCGTTCGCGAGCGCTGCTCCCGTACGGTCTCGGCCGCGTGAATGACACAGAGTTCCCTGCCCACCGCTCAAGATGGACGGGTCACCGAAACGCGAAACGCCCCCTCCCAGCCTGGGAGGGGGCGTTTCTGAATGATCTCGAGCCCTGTTGCCAGGGCTGGCGAACGACGTCCCTGATCAGCGATCGTCCCGACGCGGCTTCTTGCTCTTGAACGGCTTGCCGGCAGGCTTGCCGCGCTCACCGCCTGCAAATCCGGCGTCCGGCTTGCCATGGCCGAAGCTCTTACCGCCATGGCTGGGCTTGGCGGAAAAGGGCTTGGCGCCGGCAAAGGGCTTGCCCTTGGCGAAGGGCTTGTCCGAGGGACCTGACTTCTTGTCGAAGGGCCGCTCGCTGGGGCGCAACACCGCGTTCTCGTCATAGACGGGCTCGCGATCGCGCCGAACGGGATCATAAGGCTTGCCGCCATGCGCCTTGGCGCCGAAGGGCTTGCCCTTGCCTTCGTAAGGCTTCTTCTTGCCAGGGAATGGCGCGCTCGCCCGTTCATCATCGGCCCGTGGCGCACGCGTATGGGATGCCTTCTCCGCGAAGGGTTTGGCCGGGCGCCGCTCGGCTTCACCGGTCACGGGCTCGATCACGATCTTGTCCCGGTCGGTCGCGCTCGCCAGCGACGCGAAGCGTTCCGCGACATCGGCATCGATCTCGACCTTGGTTTCCGTGTCGAAGATGCGGATGGCGCCGACCTCGTCACGGGTGATCTTGCCGCGACGGCAGAGCATCGGCAGCAACTGCCTGGGATCGGCGCCGTCACGGCGGCCGATATTCAGCCGGAACCAGACCGTATCGCCACGCGGCCCGGCCTTGTGCGGCCTCTCCCCCTGCTCGCGGTCACGCTCGCGCGGACGGGCGTAATCCTCGGTGCTGCGCACCGGCCTGCGCTCGTCGCGCCCGAAACCGGGATCTCCGACCTCCTCCGCCGCCGGCAGGCGCGAACGATAGACCCTGACCAGGGCGGCCGCGATCTCCTGCGCCGAGCGACCGGCAAGCAGGGCTTCGACCATGCCGGCATCATCCTCGCTGGCCTCGCCGGTTAGCAGCGGATCCTGCAGCAGCCGCTCCTGATCGAGCGCGCGGATTTCCTCCTGCGTCGGAGCACCGGCCCAGACCGCTTCGACCTTGGCCTCGGAGAGCAGCATGTCGGCCTTGCGGCGCCGAGAGGGCGGCACCAGCAGGACGCTGGTTCCCTTCTTGCCCGCACGGCCCGTCCGGCCGCTGCGGTGCTGCATGACCTCTGGATCGTTCGGCAGCTCGGCGTGGATGACCAGTGTCAGGCCCGGCAGGTCGATGCCGCGCGCAGCCACGTCGGTCGCGACGCAGACGCGGGCGCGCCCGTCGCGCAGGGCCTGCAGCGCCGAGTTGCGCTCGCTCTGGCTGAGCTCGCCTGAGAGCGCCACGGCCGAAAAGCCGCGCTCCAGCAGGATCGCCTCGAGATGGCGGACTGCATTGCGGGTGTTGCAGAAGACCAGCGCGCAGGGCGAATCGTGGAAGCGCAGCAGGTTGACGACAGCGAGCTCGGCTTCCTTCGGGAAAACACGGATCGCGCGATACTCGATGTCGGCATGCCCGGTTGCCGAGCCGGCCACCTCGATGCGCAGAGCATCACGTTGATAGCTCCTCGCCAGCGCGATGATCGCCTTGGGCAAGGTCGCGGAGAAGAGCAGGCTGCGGCGTTCCGCTGGGGTCGTCTTCAGAATGAATTCGAGATCGTCGCGGAAACCGAGATCGAGCATCTCGTCGGCCTCGTCGAGGACGACGGCTCGGAGCGCCGAGACATCGAGCCTGTGTCGCTCGATGTGATCACGCAGGCGGCCGGGTGTGCCGACGACGATATGTGCGCCCTCGTCCAGCAAGGCGGCCTCGCGAC
The DNA here is from genome assembly GCF_052115465.1 of Allobosea sp. 2RAB26. Classification (NCBI taxonomy): domain Bacteria; kingdom Pseudomonadati; phylum Pseudomonadota; class Alphaproteobacteria; order Hyphomicrobiales; family Alloboseaceae; genus Allobosea; species Allobosea sp. 2RAB26. The sequence goes on from NZ_JBFRGS010000004.1 coordinate 77,821, forward strand.
GCGGATCCATGCCGCCGACACAGGAGATCACCCGGGCGCCGGCATGCTTGTAGAGCCAGGCGAGTTCGCGCTGGACCTGCAATGCCAGTTCGCGGGTCGGCGCGATGATCAGCGCCAGGGGCTGCCCGGCACGGCCCAGGACCTCGGCGCCCTCCAGCAGGGTCTCGCCGATGGCGAGCCCATAGGCGACGGTCTTGCCGGAGCCCGTCTGTGACGAGACCAGAAGGTCGCGTCCGGCGGCCGCCTCTTCCAGAACGGCGTTCTGGACGGGCGTCGGATCATTGTAGTTGCGTTCGGCGAGCGCACGCGCGAGCGGCGGGCTCGTGGGAAGGAATGCCATCGTTAATCGGCCTTGAGTTCATGCGCGCGGCGTGATGCGGCGCGGGAGATCGTGAGGCAGGCATCGCGGCGCGTGAAACGCAGCCATAACACCATAAGCCAGTCTGTGCCGCTCTTAGAGCAGAATTCGCAGAAAGGGAATGCAGATCGCTGCGGTCAGGCGGGCGCCGCCGCGCCATGCAGGCCAGCAGCGTCGAGCAGACGGGCGGCGGCAGCCCTCGCCTCCTCGGTGATGCTGGCACCGGCAAGCATGCGAGCGATCTCCTCGCGCCGTGTCCGGTCCTCGAGCGGCGTCACGCGCGTCACCGTACGAGAGGCCGCGTCATCGTCCAGCGCCGATTTGGCGATCAGGAAATGACGCCCGGCCTTGGCCGCGACCTGCGGCGCATGCGTCACCGAGATGACCTGCACCTGTCGCGCCAGACGCGCCAGACGCTCTCCGATCGCATCCGCGACCGCGCCCCCGACTCCGCTATCGATTTCGTCGAAGACAAGGGTCGGCGCCGACCCGCGCTCGGCAAGCACGACCTTCAGGGCGAGCATGAAGCGCGATAGCTCGCCCCCGGACGCAACCTTCATCATCGGGCCCGGCCGCGTGCCGGGATTGGTTTCGACCCAGAACTCGACGCGGTCGAACCCTTCCGGACCACGCGCATCCTCGTCGCGATCGATATGGGTGATAAATCGCGCACGCTCGAGCTTCAGCGGCGGCAGTTCTGCCTTGACCGCAGTGTCGAGACGCAGCGCGGCCTCGCCGCGGGCAGCAGAGAGCTCCCGCGCCCTGGCGAGATAATCTGCTTCCGCCCGAGCGAGCTCCGCTTCGAGCCGGGCCAAGGAGCTCTCGCTCTCGTCAAGATCGGCAAGGTCGGCACTCATCCTGGCCGCGAGATCGGCAAGCGCCTCGACGGGAACGTCGAACTTTCGGCCCGCTGCCCGCAAGGCGAACAGCCGTTCCTCGACCCGCTCCTGCTCGCGCGGATCGTACTCCGCCGCACGCATGGCCGCCGCGAGCGCTTCGCCCGCCTCTTCCAGCGCCACGATCGCGGTGTTGAGCGCTGCCATCGAGGGATCGACGAGTTCTGGTGCCTGCGCAGCCCGCCGCTCCAGCCGGCGGAGCACCGCCGCAAGAGAGGGGACAGGGGAAGCCTGGCCACCGACGGCCTCATAGGCATCGGAAAGATCCCGCGCCACCTTTTCCGCCTGCATCATGCCCTGGCGCCGGCTGGCCAGAGCATCTTCCTCGCCCGGTTCCGGCGCAAGCTTGCCAAGTTCGGCCACCGCGTGGCGCAGGAAGTCGGCCTCCTTGCGCGCGGCCTCGACACGGATGCGCTGCGTCTGCAGCGCCTGTCGCGCGCGCTTCAGCACATCGCTGGCCGTCGCCGTGATCTCGGCCTGTCCTTCGAGGCCGGCAAAACCATCAAGTATGGCGCGGTGCTGGGCCGCATCGGTCAGGGCCCGGTCATCATGCTGACCGTGGATTTCGACGATGGCGCTGCCGATCAGCCGCAGGATCTGGACGCTGACCGGCTGGTCATTGACGAAGGCGCGTGTCCGGCCATCCGCATATTGCACGCGTCGCAGGATCAGATCGCCGTCTGTGTCGATCTCCTGGGCCTGCGCCAGCTTGCGAGCCGGATGGGCGAGCGGCAGGTCGAAGACGGCACTGACCTGGCCTTGCGCCTCGCCATGGCGCACGAGCCCGCCGTCGCCGCGACCACCGAGCGCCAGCGCAAAGCCGTCGAGCAGGATCGACTTGCCTGCACCGGTCTCACCGGTCAGCACGCTCAGCCCGGCGCCAAACGCCAGATCGAGCCGGTCGATCAGGACGATGTCGCGGATCGAAAGCTGCGCCAGCATGACGCTCAGCGCGTGATTGAAGGGAGTGGCATGCGGTCCGTCACCCGGCCGTGCACCTGCCCGGCCTCAGCGGACGAGGCCGACGACCGAACGGGTGAAGCCGTTGAACAACCGGCTGATATAGGAGCCGCGATCCTCGCGGGGCTCGAGGCCGCCACTCTGAAGCAGGGTATAGGCGTCCTTGTACCAGGGGCTGTCGGGGAAGTTATGCCCGAGCACGGCAGCGGCAGTCTGCGCCTCATTGGTGATGCCCATCGCCATATAGGCCTCGGTCAGGCGCATCAGCGCCTCCTCGACATGGCGCGTGGTCTGGTATTTGGTGATGACGTCGCGGAAGCGGTTCACGGCACCGGTATAGTTGCGCTTCTCAAGATAGTAGCGCCCGACATTCATCTCCTTGCCCGCGAGCTGATCGCGCGCAACCAGCATCTTCTCGCGGGTGTCGATCACATATTCGGACTTCGGATAGCGATCGAGCAGCTCCTGCATCGCGGCAAGCGCGCGCTCGGTGCGCTCCTGGTCACGCGTCGCGTCCGGGATCTGGTTATAATACGACATCGCCATGATGTACTGCGCATAGGCAGCATCAGGGCTGGCGGGGTTCTGCGCCAGAAAGCGCTTGGACGCCGTGATCGCGTCCTCGTACTTGGCTGCCTGGAAATTCGTATAGGCAACCATGATCAAGCCCTTTTTCGCGTAGGGCGAGAACGGCGCCTGCTTGTCGATCTCTTCGAACTTCTTGACCGCGCCTTCGCTGTCGCCATTCTGAGAGCGAGCCAGCCCCTCGTTATAGAGCTTGTCGGCCGGCACATCCGCGATGATTTCCGGCTTGTAGACCTCAGGCTTGTCGAACGGATTGAGCGACGACATCGTGTCGCAGCCGCCGAGCAGCAAGGCGGCGCCGAGCGTCAGGGCAACGCCCATCCGCATCGGTCGGGCGCTTTGGGAAGTCGGGTTATTCAGCCGCATGACGCTCACGTCGTCCGTCCTCTTTCGCTCGTCACCGCAAGATGGCGAAGGATGCCTTTACCTCAGACGCAGCGCTCACGCTACCGGGGAAAGGCAGGTTACGAACATGCGGGGCCCATGCTGCATTCGATAAAAAGCAGGCGAATGCAAGGCGCGCGCGAAACTGTTCGACTGCTCAGTGCAGATCGGGCGCGAAGGCCGCGGGGGCCGCAACGGCCATCTGCACGGCACGGTGCGCATAGACCGGCTCGGCCTCGACGATCGCGTAATTCGCGCGATCCGCAAACAAGGCTTCCAGAACGGTCACATTCATGCGGTGACCGCCGCAATAGGAGCGAAACTCGCCGAGAATCGGATAGCCGGCCAGCGCAAGATCGCCCACTGCGTCCAGCACCTTGTGGCGCACGAACTCGTCGGCGTAGCGCAGGCCTTCGGGGTTGACCACCTTGTCGTCGCCGATCGCGACAGTGTTGTCGAGCGAGGCGCCAAGCGCGAAACCCGCCTTCCAGAGCTGTTCGACTTCGCGCATGAAACCGAAGGTGCGGGCACGCGAAATCTCGCGGGCATAGGCGACCGGCTCGAGGTCGAAGATCTTGCGCTGACGGCCGATCGCCGGGGTGTCGAAATCGATCTCGACATCAAGGCGGAAGCCGCTGTCGAACGGCGCGAGCTCGGCAAAGCCGCGCCCCTTCTCGACGCGGACCGGCTGCAGGACCTTGAGATAACGGCGGTTCGCACCGAGCGTGACGATGCCGACATCTTCGATCGCCGTGACGAATTCCGCCGCGCTGCCGTCCATGATCGGCATTTCGGGGCCGTCGATCTCGATCAGGACATTGTCGAGCCCAAGGCCGGCGCAGGCCGACATCAGGTGCTCGATGGTCGCGACGGAGGCGGCACCGCGATCGCCGATCACGGTGCAGAGCTCAGCGGCGCTCACCTTGTTGTAGCGGGCATGGATCAGGTGCGAGGGGCCGCCCTCGGACTCCTTGCGGAGGAAGACGATGCCGGAGTTCGCGTTGGACGGCTTGAGGCAGATTCCGGCGGGGGCTCCGGAATGAACACCGATTCCCTTCAAGGACACGGGAGCGCGGAGTGTGGTCTGCCGATCAAAATTCATTCCGGTATCCAATCTCGAACGCTAACGATCTCGGCTGCACAACGCTACGGGCTGCCTGACGGTCGTCTGCGGTCCTTCAGTTGGGCGGCGCCTGGCGGTTGCCGGTGCCGTCATCCCCCTTTGGGGCAAGCGCAACATACGCCTTAGGTGGATGCCGACAAAATCACGCTTTCTTTCGCTCTGTAACAAGCGAACTCAATCAGAGAAAAATAACCATCCCATTGAAGTATATGGTTTTTCAAACGTAAACAGAGCCCGGAGCGAGGGTTCGCTCCGGGCTCTGTTACAACTGTCGCAGGCGCTGTGGCGCTCAGTTCGCCTGGCGGCGCAGGAACGCGGGAATCTCCAGCTGATCCTCTTCGCTGCTGCGATTCGGCGCAGCACGGCCCAGCTGGTCGAGCTGGCCTTGCGCCGGGCGCGAGGCCGGCACAGCCGGCCGGCGCATGTATTCGGCATGGGCAGCGCTCGGCGCCGGAGCGGCAGGCTGCATCGGCGGCGGCGCGTGGCGCACCGGCGCCTGCGGCTGGGCCTCGTCCTCATCCTTGCGACCGAAACCAACCGAGGCGAGACGCTGCATCAGCGACATGCGCTTCTGGTCGGCCTGGGCCGGAGGCTGCGGAACGGACTGCGCACCGCGGCTCGCCGCGATCTGGTTCTGCGCCGGCATCGGCAGGTCCTCGATCCGCGGCATCCGCGTCGGGCGGACGACCGCACGCTCCGGGGCCGGGGCGATGAAGCTGTCCTCGTGACGCATCATCGGCTCTTCATGCATCATCGGCTGGCTCACCGGAGCGGCCGCGATCACCGGACGCGGCTGCACCGGTTCGATGCGGATGTCTTCCGCAACGCTCGGCTGCACCGGAGCCGACTGGCGCACGGTCTCGACATTCACAGGCGCACGCATCTCCAGCATCGGCTCGGCATGAACCGGAGCCGCGGCGCGCGGTGCGGCTGCGGTGTTGCGCAGACGCGCTTCGGCCTTCAGACGCTCGGCAACCTGGGCGATACGGGCTTCGGTATCATCCATTTCCGCCTGGGTGCTGATCGGCTTGTCGATACCGGTGGCCACGACGGAGACGCGCACGACGCCCTCGAGCGATTCGTCGAATGTCGCACCGACGATGATATTGGCCTCGGAATCAACCTCTTCGCGGATGCGGGTGGCAGCTTCGTCGACCTCATAGAGCTTCATGTCGCGCCCGCCGGTGATCGAGATCAGCAGGCCACGCGCGCCCTTCATCGAGACATCGTCGAGCAGCGGATTGTTGATCGCAGCCTGGGCCGCGGTCAGCGCACGCTTCTCGCCCTGCGCCTCGCCGGTGCCCATCATCGCCTTGCCCATGCCGCGCATCACGGCGCGAACGTCGGCGAAGTCGAGATTGATCAGGCCGGGGCGGACCATCAGGTCGGTGATGCAGGCGACGCCGGAATAGAGCACCTGGTCGGCCATGCCGAAGGCATCGGCGAAGCCGGTGGTCTCGTTGGCGACGCGGAACAGGTTCTGGTTCGGGATGACGATCAGCGTATCGACCGCCTCGTTCAGCTCCGAGATGCCAGCCTCCGCCATGCGCATGCGGCGATGGCCCTCGAACTGGAACGGCTTCGTGACGACGCCGACAGTCAGTATACCCATGTCGCGGGCGACGCGGGCGATCGCAGGGGCCGCACCGGTGCCGGTGCCGCCGCCCATGCCGGCGGTGATGAAGACCATGTGCGCGCCGGCAAGGTGATCACGGATCTCGTCGATCACCTCTTCCGCCGCCGCACGCCCGACTTCCGGCTGCGAGCCGGCGCCGAGGCCTTCGGTGACCTGCAGGCCCATCTGCACGATGCGCGAAGCCCGCGAGAGCGCCAGAGCCTGCGCATCGGTATTGGCAACGACGAAATCGACCCCATCGAGGCCGGCTTCGATCATGTTGTTGACCGCGTTGCCGCCGGCTCCGCCGACACCGAACACGGTGATCCGGGGCTTTAGCTCCCGGATGTCAGGGGCTTGCAGATTCATCGCCATGGTTGCCTCTTTCGATTTCTTGTCCGGCGCCTGGCGGGAGCCGTCCCGATTGCTACGATTTTACTCTTGGGTCGGAACGGCGCCGCGCCGCCCGGCCCGATACCCTTAGAAACTGTCTTTCAGCCAACGCCCGACACGCGAGAAATACCCGTCCGTCCCCGTCGCGAAGTAAGCGCCGCTCGCGCGAGGCTCGAAATGTTCGACATGAGCGACCTGCGGGTAGACCAGCAGGCCGACCGCGGTCGCAAAAGCTGGTCCCTTGCCAGCCTCCGGCAAGCCCTTGATCCCGAGCGGCCGGCCGGTGCGGACCTGGCCGCCGAGCAGCCGGCGCGCCGTCTCCGGCAAACCGGTCAACTGGCAGGCACCGCCCGTCAGCACGACGCGGCGGCCGGCCTGGGCCGAAAAGCCGGCAGCGTTGAGCCGGTCACGCACGAGCTCGAGGATTTCCTCGACCCGCGGCTTGATGATGCGGATCAGATGCGATTTCGCCAGATGGTTCGGGGTGTCGCGCTCGTCATCGTCGACCTGCGGCACCGAGATCATGTCGCGTTCGTCCGAAGCGCTGGAGATCGCCGATCCGTGCAGCGTCTTCAGCCGCTCGGCGGCCGAGACACGGGTCGACAACCCACGCGCCACGTCCATGGTGATGTGATTGCCACCGACCGCAATGGCGTCGGCATGGACCAGATGGCCGCCCGAGAAAACACCGAGGCTGGTGGTGCCGCCGCCCAGGTCGACGACGACGACGCCCATTTCGGCCTCGTCGTCGACGAGAACCGAGAGACCGGAAGCATAGGGAGACGCGACGACCGCCTCGACCTCGAGATGGCAACGCTCGACCGCCAGCATGACGTTGCGGGCAGCAGCCGCCTCGCTGGCGACGACATGCATGTCGACGGAGAGCTTGCCGCCGACGAGGCCGCGCGGATCAAGCACGCCCGGCACGCCGTCGAGCGCATATCCGGTCGGCAATGCGTGCATCACCGCCTTGCCGGGCTTGATCGCATGCGTCGCGGCGACCGCGAGAACCCGCTTCACATCGGAATCGCTGACCGAGCCGCTACGCAGGTCGACGCTGGCGGCATAATGCTGCGAGCCGATGCGCCCACCGGTCAGGTTGACGATGACGGACTGGACCTCGACCTTGGCCATGCGCTCGGCCGCATCGACAGCGGCCCGGATCGCGCGTTCGGCGTTTTCGAGATCGATGATGGCGCCGCCCTTCACGCCGAGCGAACGCTGATGGCCGATGCCGATGATGCGCGCGACATGGGTGCGCCCGCGCAACCGCTCGTTCGCCTCGGCCGGGTTCAGCTCGGCGATCAGGCAGACCACCTTGCTCGTTCCGACGTCCAGAATCGACAAGGTCGCGCTCTTGCGCGACGAAAGCGGACGCATCCGTGGTGTCAGGCCCTGAGAGGTGAAGTTCACGCCTCGCCTCCCTTCTTCTTGGTCTTGCTCTTGAGCTGCTCGGCGCGGGTCGCCGCCCCCTCTTCCGTCAACCGCATCACCACCCGGTCGGGCTGGCGCAGGTCGATGGCGAGCAGGTCCTTGTCCAGCAGCCTGAAATCCGTTTCGAGGCCGGCGAGACGCTTGACGGCCTCCCCCGGCGCGATCTCTGGCAGGCGAATATCCATGCCGTTGTCGAGCTTGAGGTTCCAGCGCCGGCCGGCAATCAGGCTGGCCGCACGGATGCGCGGCGCCAACGGTCCAGCGTCGGCGAGCAGCGCGACATACTCGCGGGCGCGGGTATTGGCGTCGGGGCCGACGACGAGCGGCAGATGGGCGAAGCGGCCATCATCCATCTTGTCGATGACCGTGCCATCGGCTGCGATCAGAAAAAGGTCGCCCTTCACCTGCCAGAGGGCGAAGGGTTCACGCTCCGTCAGTGTGATCGCGATCTCGCTGGGATAGAGCTTGCGAACCGTTGCCTGGCGAATCAGCGGCGTCGCCTCGAGGCGACGGCGCGCCTCGTCGGCATCGAAGAAGGCGACCGAGGTCTTCGAATCGATTCCTGCAGCGATCAGGACCTCGATCTCGGACAGCTCCGAGATTCCAGAGATCGTCACCCTGTCGACGCCGAGCCCGACCAGGCGCGCCAGCATATGGCGCGGCTCGCCGTAGTTCTCCTGCATCGTTTCGACATGTCCGCCCTGCACGAAGCCTGTCCCGATACTCAATCCAAGAAACCCAAGAGCCAGCCAGGTCCCGATCCGCTGCGGCAGGCGCTGCCACAGCGGGAGGGCCACCGCACTGCGCCGCGACGACCGGAACCAGCGACGCGAACGCTCGCCGACCAGAAGTTGCGGCCCTGCGGCCGGCATCGATGAACGTCGGGCGGGCACCGCCGCCGCTTTCATCGATCGAGGGAGGCGTCCTCCACCATCCATTTGACGAGCTCACCGAAGTTCAGGCCCGCGTGGGCAGCCAACTCGGGCACCAGGCTGGTTTCGGTCATCCCGGGCTGCGTATTGACCTCCAGCCAGACGAGAGTGTCGGTCTCGTCGTCGTAGCGGAAGTCAGAACGGCTGACGCCCCGGCACCCGATTGCTTGATGCGCCGTTAACGCACACTCTTCGATCTGCTGGTAAATTTTTGGTAAAATTTGAGCCGGGCAGATGTGGATCGAACCACCTTTCGTGTATTTCGCATCGTAGTCGTAGAACTCACCTGTCGCGGCCCGGATCTCGGTCACACCGAGGGATTTGTCGCCCATGATCGCGCAGGTCAGCTCCCGCCCGGCGACGAAGCTCTCGGCCAGCAACATGTCTCCGCACGGCCAGTCCTCCCGCGCCACTTCCTGCGGAGGGTGTTCGCGCCCCTTTTTCACGATGATGACCCCGACCGAGGACCCCTCATTGACGGGTTTCAGCACATAGGGCGGCGGCAAGGGGTGCTTCTTGGCGGCCTCGAAGCGCGACAGGGTAACGCCGCGCGCGACCGGAACCCCGGCAGCCGCAACGACCGTCTTCGCCCTGTCCTTGCGCAGTGCGAGCGCCGAGGCGAGCACCCCGGAATGGGTGTAGGGAATGCGCAGAATCTCGAGCAGGCCCTGGATGGTGCCGTCCTCGCCAAAACGGCCATGAAGCGCGTTGAAGGCGACGTCCGGGCGCAGCCGATCCAGCACATCGGCAATATCGTGCTGCACATCGATTCGCGTCACGCGGTAGCCGACGCTCTCCAAGGCCCTCGCGCAGCCGTCGCCGGTATTGAGGCTGACCTCCCGCTCGACGGACCATCCGCCCATCAAGACTGCGACGTGTTTGGTCATTGAATCGCTACTCCGCTTCTCCGAGACCCTCGGGGGAGCATGGTTAACGACGCGTTAACGCAGCGACGACGAGGCGATCGAAACGCCGTATCGCTTCCAACGGCATACCCCGCAGAGGCACCGCCCGGACGAAGGCTGCTCGCGTCAGGCGCTCCGCCCGACCGCAACCCGATTCAGCAGAAGGCGCAGCTATGCGCATTCCTCGGGGGTGAGAGCATCCAGCATTCGCGCCTCGGCGGCGACAAGCGAGGCCACCAGTTCCTCGGCCTGCGCGCCCCAGATGTCGGCCGGATCCTGAGCGCACGCCGTCGCGCCGCTCCAGCCGATCCAGGCGGTTGGTCATCGCCGGTGTAGACAGCATCTTTCCCGGCTGACGCGTCGGACTGAGCCCGGCCCAGTTGAGAGCGAGTGTCGCAACCGCGCCAGGTGGCCTGATCAATTCGGCATCCGGCCTACGCCGCGACGCCGAGCCGCTTGATCTCCCAGTGCAGGTCGAAGCCCGAGGTCTGCTTGACCCGGCGGCGAACCTCCTCGCCCAGACCTTCGATATCGGCGGCTGTCGCGCCGCCGGCATTGATCAGGAAGTTGCAATGCATCTCGGAGACCTGGGCACCGCCGACCCGCAATCCGCGGCAGCCGGCGGCGTCGATCAGTTGCCAGGCCTTGCCGCCGGGCGGGTTCTTGAACGTCGAGCCACCGGTGCGCTCCTTGATCGGCTGAGCGGCCTCGCGAGCCGCCGTCACCCGGTCCATCTCCGCAAAGATCGCAGCCTGATCGCCTAGCCGCCCCTGGAACAGGGCCGACGTGAAGACGATGTCCATCGTCGCCGCCGCGCTATTGCGGTAAGTGAAGCCCATCTCCGCATGGGTGAGCGTGACGATCTCGCCCTTGCGGGTCACGCCACGCGCCGAGACGAGCACATCGGTGGTCTCGCCGCCGTGAGCACCGGCATTCATTCGCAGCGCGCCGCCGATGCAACCGGGGATGCCGCGATAGAAGGCGAGGCCCTCGAGCGAGGCATCGGCGGCCGCCCGCGCCACCTTGACGTCGGGCACCGCCGTGCCACTGCGCAACCGGTTGCCGTCTTCGAGCGAGATCTCGCCGAAAGCCTTGCCGCCGGGTCGAACGACGACGCCGGGAATGCCACCGTCGCGCACGATCAGGTTCGAGCCGAGCCCGACGACCGTAACAGGAATCTCGGCGGGGAGCCTGGACAACAGATAGGCCAGGTCCTGCTCGTCAGCCGGCGTGAACAGCACCTGCGCCGGGCCACCGACACGGAACCAGGTCAGCCCTGCCATCTCCTGATTGGCCAGGAGACGGCCGCGCAATTCGGGCGCGGCCGCGCGAAGGTCGGGGGTGATGTCGGGGAAGCTCACTGCTTGCCACCCAGCCCGGCGAGTTCGCCTGGCAGCGCATAGGCCCATTGCGTGATGTTGCCGGCGCCCAGCAGCACGACATAGTCGCCCGGCCCCGCGAACTCCGCCACCATGCCCGCGAGTTTCTCGGGAGCCTCCAGGGCCAGCGCATGGCGGTGGCCGCGCGCCTTGATACCTGAGACGAGGCTATCCCGATCGGCACCGGGAATCGGAGCCTCGCCGGCGGCATAGGTGTCGGCGACGATCACCGTATCGGCATCGTTGAAGCAGGCCGCAAAATCGTCGAACAGGCTGGAAAGCCGCGTATAGCGATGCGGCTGCACCACGGCGATGACCTTGCTCCTGGTCGAGGCGCGCGCCGCCTTGAGCACGGCGGCGATCTCCACGGGATGGTGGCCGTAATCGTCGAAGATCAGCGCGCCGTTCCACTCGCCGGTCTTGGTGAAGCGGCGCTTGACGCCGCCGAAACCGGCAAGGGCCTCGCGGATCTTCTCGACCGGAATGCCAAGGTCATAGGCGACCGCGATCGCGGCGGTGGCATTGAGCGCATTGTGGTGACCGGGCATCGGCATCACGAGATCGCGCACGACCTCGTCGCGCCCACGCTTGCGGTCGCGGATCAGCAGCGTGAACCGGGCCTGTCCGCCGGAGAGATCGATGTCGATCAACCGGAAATCCGCCTGCGGGTTCTCGCCATAGGTCACGACGCGCCGGTCTTCGATCTGCCCGACGAGGCCCTGCACCGTGGGATGATCGATGCACATCACCGCGAAGCCGTAGAAGGGCAGGTTCTCGACGAAGGAGCGGAAGGCCTCCTTGATCGCATCGAAGGTCTTGAAGTGGTCGAGATGCTCGGGATCGATATTGGTGACGATCGCCACGTCGGCAGGGAGCTTCAGGAAGGTGCCGTCCGACTCGTCGGCCTCGACCACCATCCAGTCGCTCTCGCCCATGCGCGCATTGGTGCCATAGGCGTTGATGATGCCGCCATTGATCACCGTCGGGTCGAGCCCACCCTTCTCGAGCAGGGTCGCAACCAGCGAGGTCGTGGTCGTCTTGCCATGCGTGCCGGCGACGGCGACGCAGGATTTCAGCCGCATCAGTTCGGCCAGCATTTCGGCGCGGCGCACCACCGGCAGGCGCTGCTCGCGCGCGGCCGTGAGTTCGGGATTGTCGCGCTTGATCGCCGTGGAGACGACGACGACCTCCGCCCCCTCGATGTTCACGGCGGCATGGCCGACGAAGGTCCTGATGCCCTTGTCGGCGAGCCGGCGGACATTGGCATTGTCGGACGCGTCCGAACCCTGGACCTTGTAGCCGAGATTATGCAGCACCTCGGCGATACCGGACATGCCGATGCCGCCGATGCCGACGAAATGAATGGAGCCGAGCTTGGGCGGCAGCTTCATGGGTCAGGTGTCTCCTGCGGATTACGGCATGTCGCGAAAAGGTGGGAACCAGCTTTCCGTCAAGACATGCCTCAGAACGTGATCCCTGCGACCTGCAGAACCAGGCGGGCAAGCCGGTCGGCCGCATCGGGAATTCCCGCGCTCTTGGCGCTGTCGGCCATGGCAGTCAAGCGCGACGGGTCTGCGATCAGGGCCGAGAGCTCGCCCGCCAGCCGGCGCGGCGTGAATTCCGGCTGCAGGATGCGGATGGTGCCGCCCGCCCGCTCGAGCACCGCGGCATTGGCGGCCTGGTCCTGATCGAGCGAGCCCGGCAAGGGCACCAGCAGCGACGGCCGCCCGATCACGGTGAGCTCGGCGACGGTCGAGGCGCCCGCCCGGCCGATCACGAGATGCGCTGCACCCATGCGCGTCGGCAGGTCCTTGAAGAAGGGCGCGATCTCGGCTGCGACGCCGAGTTCGGAATAGATCCGCCTGACGCGCTCGCCATCCTCCGCGCGGGCCTGCTGCACGATGTGGAGACGGCCTCGTTCCGCAGGCGTCAGCAGTTGAATCGCCGGCGGCACGATATCGGCCATGATCCGGGCACCCTGGCTGCCCCCGAAAACGAGCAGCCTCAGCGGCCCTGTCGACGGATCGGCATAGGGAGAGACGGCGGCAATGACCGCGGGGCGAACGGGGTTGCCGACCTGCCTGCATTTTGCGGCGCGAGCGGCATCGAGGCCACCGACCTCGGCAAAGCCCGTCGCAATGATGTCGACCCGACCAGACAGGAAGCGATTGGCGCGGCCGATGACGGCGTTCTGCTCATGCACCATCGTTTTAACGCCGGCGAATGAGGCGGCGAGCACCGGCGGAACTGTCGGATAACCGCCAAAGCCGACAACGACCGCAGGCTGCAGCGTCTTGATGACGCGACGCGCGACGAGGACGCCCTTCATCAGCTCGAGCGCCGCGCCCGCCATCTTGAGCGGCGAGCGACCGGACGGCGTCGCCGCCGGGACCGGGTGAACGGACCCGGCCGGGAAGCCGCCGGCATACTCGACCGCGCGCGCGTCGGTGACGAGCGCGACGCGCACGTCATGGCGGTGCAGCGCGTGGCTCAGCGCCTCGGCGGGAAAGAGGTGGCCGCCGGTGCCACCTGCGGCGAGAACGACGAGCGGACGCTGTGCCATGTCCGTCAACGCCCGAATTCACCAAAGCCCTCGGCACGCGGGCGTTTGCGGGTCAGGGCCAGCAGGAAGCCTGTACCCAGCGCCAGCGAGAGCAGCGAGGAGCCACCATAGGAAATGAACGGCAAGGTCATGCCCTTGGCCGGCATCATGTGCAGGTTGACCATCATGTTGATCGCAGCCTGGATGCCGAACAGCAGCGCCAGCCCCGTCACCGCGAGACGGATGAAGGGATCCTCTGCCTTCTGGGCCACGAAGAGTGCGCGCAGCACGATCAAGGCGAAGAGTGCCACCAGCAGGATACAGACGACGATGCCGAACTCCTCCGCCGTCACGGCGAAGATGAAATCGGTATGCGCGTCGGGCAGGATGCGCTTCACGGTGCCCTCGCCCGGCCCTTTGCCGAGCCAGCCGCCCTGAGCAAAGCTCTCGAGCGCGGTATCGACCTGGAAGGTGTCGCCAGAGCCCTTGTCCATGAAGCGCTCGATGCGGGCGCGCACATGTGGAACGAGCTGATAGGCGATGAGCAGGCCGAACATGCCGGCGCCACCGAGACCCGCCACCCAGAACCAGTGCAGGCCGGCAACGAAGAACAGCCCGCCCCAGACGAGGCTGACCAGCACCGTCTGGCCGAAATCCGGCTGCAGGACCAGAGGCGTGATCGTCAGCGGCAACAGCGCGAACGCCATCAGCGTACCCGGCAGGTCCGGCCGGCGCATGCCCTCCGAAAAGGCCCAGGCAGCGAGCACGACGAATGCAGGCTTCAGGAATTCAGACGGCTGGACGGAGCCGAGCGGGCCGAGCGTCAGCCAGCGACGCGCGCCCTTCACCTCGACGCCGAAATACAGCGTCGCCACCACCATCGCGAGCGCGACCACATAAATCAAAAGCGCCGCGCGCCGGACCTGCCGGGGCGTCAGGAACGAGGCCGCGAGGAAGATGGCAAAGGCAGCCAGCAGGTAGAACACCTGTCGGTTGACGAAGTGGAAGGTCGAAAGACCGAGCCGCTCGGCCACCGGCGGCCCGCCCGCCATCAGCAGCACGACACCGGAGACCATCAGCGTCACCAGGGTCGACAGGATGATGCGGTCGATCGACCACCACCAGCGACCGCTGAGACTGGGTTCCGCGCGTGAGACCATGCTCTGGCTCCATCAACCAGACGGGCGAAATTCAGCCGCCCGTTTCAGCGAATCACATTGGCAACGATTGGTTAACCGATTGATTCCGACTTGATGCGAACGCCCGTTTTCAACCTGCCTTGAAGCCCGGCAGTGCCTTCACGAGTGCGCGGAACGCATCGCCCCGCACCTCGAAATTCGGGTACTGATCGTAGGACGCGCAGGCCGGCGAGAGCAGAACGGCAAGCTCGGCCTCCCCCGGATGCGTCGCCGCGTCGCTGGCGGCCGCGGCGACCGCATCATCGAGCGTGCCGCTGCGGAGATAATCCACTCGGCCATCGTCATCGAAGGTCGCGGCGAAGGCATCCGTTGCCGCGCCGATCAGATAGGCCCTCGCGATGTTCGGGAAGTAGCGCCTCAGGCTCTCGATACCGCCCTCCTTGGCCTTGCCGCCGAGGATCCAGAAGATGTCGCGGAACGAGGTCAGCGCCTTCTCGGTGGAATCCGCATTGGTCGCCTTGGAATCGTTGATGAAGACGACGCGGCCGACACGGCCGATCTCCTCCATGCGGTGTGCGAGCCCGGGATAGGTCTTGAAGCCGGCAGCGACCTCCTCGGCGGAGAGGCCGACCGCCACGCAGGCGGCAAAGGCAGCCGCCGCGTTCTGCGCATTGTGCGAGCCTCGCAACGAGCCGATGCCGGCGAGATTGGCGACCACGCGCGGCTTGCCGTCGCGGACTTCGACGATGCGGGTATCGAGCTTGCCGGCATTGGCGGTGACGCCGGCGAAGACGCCCTCGTCGAGCGGCTGCTCTCCGCTGATCTTGACCAGCGGGCCCCCGGAAGCGGSGCGCCGGCGCGCCATCTGCTTGGAGGCCTCGTCATCGACGCCGACGATGGCAATGTCGGCGGCTTCGACCATGCGTTCCTTGATCGCGGCGTAGGCCTCCAGCGTGCCATGCCGGTCGAGATGGTCCGGCGTCAGGTTCATCTGGATTCCGACGCTTGGCGCCAGCGACGGAGTCAGGTCGATCTGGAAGGTCGAGCACTCGATGACATGGACACGCCGCGCGGCGGGCGGCTCGAGGGCGAGAACCGCAGTGCCGATATTGCCGCCCATCTGCACGTCCCGGCCGGCCTGGTGCAGCACATGGCTGATCAGTGCGGTCGTGGTCGACTTGCCGTTGGTGCCGGTGATGCAGATCACAGGCGCATCGGGGGCGATCGTCGCCCGCTCACGGAAGAAGAGTTCGATATCGCCGATGATCTCGACGCCGGCGCCTTGCGCCTTTCCGACCGTCCAATGCGGCTGCGGATGGGTCAGAGGCACGCCCGGCGAGAGGATGAAGCTCGCGAAATCCGCCCAGTCGGCCGTTGCGAGATCGACGATGCCGATGCCCTCGCCCGCCGCCTTGTCACGGCTTTCGGTCTTGTCGTCCCAGGCCGCGACCTCGGCACCGCCCGCGATTAAGGCGCGCGCCGTCGCCAGCCCCGAGCCGCCAAGGCCGAACAACGCGACCTTGCGGCCAGCAAATACGGTCACCGGCGTCATGATCAGCGCAGCTTCAGCGTGGCGAGGCCGACCAGAGCCAGCACGACGGAAATGATCCAGAAGCGGATCACGACCTGCGGCTCGGTCCAGCCCAGTTTCTCGAAGTGGTGATGGATCGGCGCCATCAGGAAGACCCGCTTGCCCGTGCGCTTGAAGACGAAGACCTGGATGATGACCGAGAGCGCCTCGACCACGAAGAGGCCGCCGACGATCGCCAGCACGATCTCATGCTTGGTCGCAACCGCGATCACGCCAAGCAGGCCGCCGAGGCCGAGCGAGCCGGTATCACCCATGAAGATCTGGGCCGGCGGCGCGTTGAACCAGAGGAAGCCCAAGCCGGCGCCGATCACGGCGCCGCAGATCACGGCAAGTTCGCCGGCGCCCGGCACATGGTGGATCTGCAGGTAATTGGCGAAGATCGCGTTGCCGGCGAGATAGGAGATGAAGCCGAATGTCGCGGCGGCGATCATCACGGGCACGATCGCGAGCCCGTCGAGGCCGTCGGTGAGATTCACCGCATTGCCGGCTCCAACCACGACGAAGGCGGTCACGAAGGGGAAGAGCAGGCCGAGCGGAATGACCAGTTCCTTTAGGAACGGCATCGCGAAGCCGGACGAAATCGCCGGCGGACCGAGCCGCATGATGAAGTAGCAGGCGATGAGTGCGATCACGACCTCGATCGAGAGCCGCGCCTTGCCGGAAAAACCCTTATGCGACTGCTTCGTGACCTTGAGATAGTCGTCATAGAAGCCGATGGCGCCATAGGCAGCGGTCACGGCAAGCACGATCCAGACATAGGAGTTGCGCAGATTGCCCCAGAGCAGGACCGCGGCGAACAGTCCCGACAGGATCATCAGGCCGCCCATGGTCGGCGTGCCGCGCTTGGCAAGATGCGTCTCCGGACCGTCGGTGCGGATCGGCTGGCCCTTGCCCTGCTTGATCCGCAACCAGGAAATCGCAGCAGGCCCGAAGAAAAAGACGAAAAGCAGCGCCGTCGCGGTGGCGCCACCGGCGCGGAACGTGATGTAGCGGAACACGTTCAGAATCGGGAAGGCCCCGGCGAAGTCGGCAAGCCAGACGAGCATCGGCTATGTTCCTCTTGTCTCAGTCGTCGGCAGGCACGGCAGGAAACCGGGCGGCGATGGCCTTGACGACCAAGCCCATATGGGAGCCGAGCGACCCCTTGACGGTGACGACGTCCCCGGCCCGGATGGCGTCCAGGACAAGCGGCGCAAGCTCGCTCGACTGCGCCGCATAAGCACCGCGCATGCCCGATGGCAATATGTCGTAAAGTCCGCGCATCAGCGGCCCACAGGCAAAAACCCGGTCGATCGCGTTTCCGGTGATGGGGTCCGCGAGCCCCGCGTGCAGCTCCGGAGCGCTCGGGCCGAGTTCCCGCATGTCGCCCAGCACCGCGACGCGGCGGCCTCGTCCCGTCACGGGAATGCGACCCAGGTTCTCGATTGCGGCCCGGACCGAAGCCGGGTTGCCGTTATAGCTCTCGTCGATCAGCGTGAACGGGCCCGATGGCGTGCTCAGCATCTGGCGTGCGCCACGACCGGCAGGCGGCGTAAGGTCGCCGAGTGCGAGCACCGCCAGTGCCAGATCAGCGCCGACAGCCTCGACCGCAGCGAGAACCGCGAGCGAATTCAGCACGATATGCTTGCCCGGGCTGCCGAGCCGGTAGGTCACAGGCTTGCCGAGCACCACTGCATCCACCGTCGAGACATCCGGCTTGAGCGAGCAGGACAGGAGCCTGACATCGGCATCGGCACTCTCGCCGAAGCTGATGATCCGCCCGGCAGGGCTCTCCTCGGCCAGGCGCCTCAGCAGCGCGGCCTGAGCGATGTCGGCATTGACGATAGCAGTGCCGCCCGGCTTCAGCCCTGTGAAGATCGCAGCCTTCTCCTCCGCAATCCCCTCGACCGACTCGAAGGCGGCGAGATGGACGGGCTGGACCGTCGTGACGATCGCGACGTCCGGCGAAACCATCCTGGCGAGTGGCAGGATCTCGCCCGGATTGCTCATGCCGATCTCATAGACGCCATAGCGCACGGAAGCCGGCGTGCGGGTCAGCGTCAGCGGCACACCCCAGTGATTGTTGTAGGAGGCGACCGGAGCATGGGTCTCGCCCTGACGGGACAGGACAAGTCGCAACGCCTCCTTGGTGCCGGTCTTGCCGACCGAGCCGGTCACCGCGATGACCGCGGCCGTGAGTTCGGCCCGGCGAGCCATGCCGGCCAATTCCATCGCGTGCAGCACGTCGGAGACAACGGCGCAGGGCCCTGCCCCGATAAAGCTCGCGGCATGGGCTTCATCGATGACGGCAAGCGCCGCCCCCTTTGCCAGGGCGGCCTCGACGAACTCATGTCCGTCGCGTTCCCCGCCCTTGATCGCGAAGAAGACGTCGCCGGGCTGCAGCGTCCGGGTATCGATCGAAGCGCCGGTCACAGCGGCCGGCATCTCGCCGCGCAGCCTGGCTCCCATGGCGCCGATCAGGCGCTCTCCCGACCACAAAGGCATGCCGCTCATGCTTCGATCTCCGCGATGGCCGTCCGCACCACGTCGTGATCGGAAAAAGGCAGGGTCCGATCGCCTATGATCTGGCCGGTTTCATGGCCTTTTCCCGCCACCACGAGGAGATCCCCGGGAGCGATCAGGCCGACGGCGGTGCGAATGGCCTCGGCCCTGTCGCCGATCTCGCGCAGCCCCGGAGCAGCCGCGAGGATCTCGGCGCGGATTGCAGCAGGGCTCTCGCTGCGTGGGTTGTCGTCGGTGACGATCGCGATATCGGAGCACTCGGCCGCGATACGACCCATGATCGGACGCTTGCCGCGATCACGATCGCCGCCGCAGCCGAAAACGCAGATCAGCCGGCCGGGCGCATAGGGCCGCAAGGTCGCGAGCACCGCCGCCAGCGCATCCGGCTTATGGGCATAATCGACGACGACGAGACCACCATTGATCTCTCCGACACGCTCGAGCCGTCCGGCCACGCCACGCAGCCCCGCGATCGCCTGGAGTGAAGCGTCTTCGTTTTCCCCCGTTGCGATGGCCAGGCCTGCGGCGACCAGCGCATTGCCGGCCATGAAGTCGCCGACCAGGGGCAGCACGACCTCGAGCTCGCGCTGCTTCACCCGAATCCTGAGCCGTTGCAAAAAGCCTTCGCGCGCTGCGCCGAGCAGGGTCAGCGTTTCACCCGCCTTGCCGATGCCGATGATCGGATGCCCCTTGGCGAGCGCGGCCTGGGCTGCCTCGCCGGCGTAAGGCTCGTCGCGGTTGATCACGACCGGCGCTCCCTCGGGCAGAAGCTCCCAGAGCCTGAGCTTGGCTGCGAGATAGTCTGCCACGCTCGGATGATAATCGAGATGGTCGTGCCCGAGATTGAGGAAGGCGCCAGCCTTCAATCTCACTCCGTCCAGGCGGCGCTGGTCGAGCCCGTGAGAGGACGCTTCCATCGCGAGATGACTGATGCCCTCCCCTGCGAGCTTGTCGAGCGAGGCGTGCAGCGAAATCGGGTCCGGCGTAGTCAGAGAGCCGTAATCAGCGCCCCGCGACGTCACGACGCCGATCGTGCCGAGGCTGGCTGCTTCATGGCCCAATGCCGAGAAGATCTGTCGGGTGAAGTCGGCAACCGAGGATTTGCCGCTGGTCCCGGTTACCGCCACGATCGTACCGGGCTGGCGCGGATGCACCCGCGCAGCCGCAAGCGCCAGAGCCCGGCGCGGGTCGACGACACGCGCGAAGGCCACCGAGGGGTCGAGCTCTGCTGGACGCGCATGATCCGTGACGATGGCGGCAGCACCGCGCGCAACGGCATCTGCAACGAAGCGTGCGCCGTCTGTCCTGGCGCCGGCATAGGCGACGAAGACGTCCCCCGGCTTGACCTTGCGACTGTCCATCGCGACCCCGCCGACACGGCGGGACGCACCTTCGGCGAATGCCCCGGGGAAAAGTTCACCGAGACTGAATTCGCTGCTGCCCATGATCTCGCCTGTCAGTTTCGTTGCTTCAGCGCGTTCCCCAGGCGCCGAGCTTCGCCATCAGCGGGAACGGGGCGACCGGCGGTTCGAAACGCGGCGGCAAGCCGAGGATCGGCGCGGCGCGTTCGATGACCTTGCCGGTCGTGATACCGGCATTCCAGGCGGCGGTCGAATAGCCCCCGCTCTCGGCATAGCCCTTGGGCTCGTCATAGATCGAGAGGAAGAGATAGCGCGGCTTGTCTGCCGGCACGATCGCCATGAAGGTCGTGAAGTTGCGGTTCTTGGCGTAGCGCCCACCGATGACCTTTTCGGCCGTGCCGGTCTTGCCGCCGACGAAATAGCCCGGGACGTCCGCCTTGCGGGCTGAGCCACGCTCGCCATTGATGCGCATGATGTAGCGCATCGCCTCCGAGGTTTCCAGCTTGATGACGCGAACCCCGAGGCGCTTGGCGTCCTCCTCCGAGCGCTTGATGAACGTCGGAGTGATCAGGTTGCCGCCATTGACCAGCGCCCCGACAGCAGCCAGGGCCTGGATCGGCGCAACCGCGAGGCCGTGACCGAAGGCGATGGTCGCGGTGTTGAGCTCGCCCCAGCGCGGCGGGATGAGCGGCTCGGCGCTCTCGGGCAACTCGGTCCGCATGCGATCGAGCTGGGCCATCTTGCGCAGGAAGGCCTTGTGGCCTTCCACGCCGACGGACAGCGCCATCTTGACCGAGCCCATATTCGACGAATGCACGAACACTTCCGGCACGGTCAGTGTCCGGCCCGTGCCATGGTACTCGCGAATGACATGGCGGCCGAAGCGCATCATGCCGCCTGCAGTCGAATAGGTGGAGTTGATGTTTGCCTTGCCGGAGTCCAGCGCCATCGCAACCGTCAGCGCCTTGAAGGTCGAGCCCATTTCGTAGACGCCGACATTGATCCGGTTGATACGGTCCTTCTCCTGCGCATCGACCGGGTTGCTCGGGTCATAGTCGGGCAGGGACACCGAGGCGATCATCTCGCCTGTCGTCACATCCATGATCGCACCGGCCGCCGCAATGGCCCGGTACTTCTCCATGCCCTTGACCAACTCGTCGCGCAGCAGGTGCTGCACGCGCAGGTCGATCGACAGGGCCACGGGCTTGAGGTCCGACGCCTGGGTTGCGAGACCGGCGCCGTTCAGATCCTGCAGCCCCTGCGAGTCGATATATTTCTCCATTCCCGCAATGCCGACATTGTCGACATTGGCAAAGCCGAGCACATGCGCCGCCGCCGGCCCATTCGGGTAGACGCGCTTGTTCTCGGGCACGAAGCCGACGCCGGGAATGCCGAGGCGATGAACCTCGGCTTGCTGGCGCGGCGTGATCTCGCGCTTGACCCAGATGAAGCCGCGCTTGGTGCCGAGCCGGTCGCGCAGATCCTTTGCATCGAGATCAGGAAGGACGGCAGTCAGCAGCTCGGTTGCCTCGTCCTTGTCGAGGATCTTGCGCGGCTCGGCGAAGACCGAGACGGTCCTGATGTCAGTCGCGAGAACGGTTCCGTTGCGGTCGACGATATCGGGCCGTGCGGCCGAGATCGCGTTGGAGGTCGCGCGGCGCAGTCCGACCTGCTCGTTCGGCAAGGTGGCGAGCATCACCAGACGGCCGGTAATGGCCAGGAACAGGGCGGAGAAGCCCAGGATCACGAGACCGACGCGCGGCTGGCTCTTCTCGCCGCTCATCCGGAAGACGTCGCGCAGGAAATGCAGCCGCCCGCGCGGCACCGGCTGCCCCTCCTCGATATCGTCCGGACGCTGGTGGTCGGTAGCAGAGAGCTTCGGCTCGGTCATGGGCGGGCTCCCGGCGTGGTGACGCCACTCGTCTTGCGATCCCTCGGTGTTTCGGTCGGCAGACCGAGGCCGAGATCCTCAAGCTTGCGGCCGATGGAATCCACCTTCGGACCGCGGTTCGGGATATCCGAGGCGCGCACGACCTGCGTCACCGAGAATAGCTGGAGGTCGAGATGGCGCTCGCTCAGTGTCTGCAACCGATCGGGCCGGTTCAGGAACTGCCATTCCGCCTTGAGCACGGCGATCGCATCGCGCTCGCGCTGCGCCTTGGCCTTGAGCTTTTGCAACTGCTCGGATTCGAGCGTCGTCTCGTATTTGATCGTGTAGGCATAGAGCGCCGAGGAGACCAGAGCGCAGATCGCAACCACATGCAGGAGCTTGATCATCCCTAGGATCTCCGGCGAGGCTGCGGTGACGGCACGCCTGCAAGCGCAGTGAGCTCGGGCTCCGGCGCGCGAGCCGGAGCGGCAGTGCGCTGCGCTGCACGCAACTTGGCGGAACGAGCCCGCGGATTACTCCGCATCTCCTCCTCGGAAGGCGCGACGGCTCCCCTGGTCACCAGCGAGAAGGTCGCGACAGGCGCTGTCGTGGCCGGCGCATGGCGCGAAGCCGCCGGTGCACGCCCAGAGCGGGTCGCCAGGAACTGCTTGACGATGCGGTCCTCGAGCGAATGAAAGGTCACGACAGCCAGGCGTCCGCCCTCGCCCAGCGCCTCTTCGGCAGCGTGCAGGGCCCGCACCAATTCGCCGAGCTCGTCATTGACCGCGATGCGCAAGGCCTGGAATACGCGGGTCGCCGGATGCGCACCGCCGGGCTCAGCCCAGACGATGCTGGCCACGAGTTCAGCCAGTTGCTTCGTCGTCGTCAGCGGTGCCTTGCGCCGAGCCTCGACGATCGCGCGTGCGACGCCTCGCGAACGACGCTCCTCGCCGTAGTGATAGAAAATATTGGCGAGCAGTCCCTCCTCCGCCTCATTGACGAGGTCGGCGGCGCTCTGCCCATCCCGGCCCATGCGCATGTCGAGCGGGCCATCGAAGCGAAAGGAGAAACCGCGCTCCGCCTCGTCGATCTGCATCGAGGAGACGCCGATATCGAGCACGACGCCGTCCAGCGGGATCATCTTGAACAGCCGCGCTTCCTTGGCGAGATCTCCAAAGCAGGCCTGCGACAAGGTCAGCCGCCCGTTCGCTTCGGCAACCAGCCCTGCCCCACCGGTGATTGCCGTCGGGTCGCGGTCAAGCGCGAGCAGGGTCACATTCAGCTCTCGCGCCAGCAGCTCGCGAGAATAACCGCCGGCGCCGAAGGTGCCGTCGAGATAGCGTCCGCCCGGCCTGATCGCGAGCGCGTCGAGGGCTTCCGCCATGAGGACCGGAACATGTCGGGTCGACCCACCAGCGGCCCCGTGATCCCGGCTGCCGTGCCCCGTCATACCCCTGTCGCTCCCGGTGTCATGGTCATGTGCGAACCCAGCGTGCGCTTGACGTCGCGCAAGCGGCTGCGCGCCGCCTCCAGATGCGCCTGGAAGCGAGCCGGCTCCCAGAGCTGAAACTTGTGGCCGTGGCCCACGAAGGTCACCGCATCGGCGATGCCGGCATGCGCCCTCAGGGTCTCGCTGAGCATGATACGCCCTTCCGGATCGACCTTCAGCACCTCCGAGGTGCCGTTCAGCGCTGTCGAGAGAGATTCCCACTCGTCCGAGAAGGGGGAAAAGCGAGAGAGAATGTCGTCGATCGTCGCTCGCAGCGCGTGTCCGCCGGCATCGAGCGCTTCCAGATCGAGCGAGGGATGGACGTAGAGCCCTTCGTAGCCGTCCTTCGCCAGGACGGCGCGAAAGCTCGCGGGGATCGAAACGCGCCCCTTGGCATCCAGCCGATTGGTGAA
This sequence comes from Allobosea sp. 2RAB26, assembly GCF_052115465.1. NCBI lineage: Bacteria > Pseudomonadati > Pseudomonadota > Alphaproteobacteria > Hyphomicrobiales > Alloboseaceae > Allobosea > Allobosea sp. 2RAB26. The sequence continues at coordinate 101,692 of NZ_JBFRGS010000004.1, forward strand.
ATTCGAGACGAAGCGGTCCGTCAATGCCGCCTCCCGGCTCGCTCCCCACCGGCGCGTAGCAGCGCCTCGGCGGCGGGTTCGAGGCCTCCCATCGAAGCAGGCACAGCAGGATCGAGACGCAAGATCCGCGCGGCACACGGACCTTGTTCTGCGTTCTGCCTGCCGGCTTCGACGGGATGATTTGGGATAGCATGGGCAAATATGGGCGTCAATGGAATCGCGTTCGCCGACGCAGTGACGCCGGCCCTGGTTCGCATCACAGCCTGTTAAGGTTAAGCATCCGTAAGCGCGGGCGTTTTCTCGGAAATCCGGCACGCACAAGCGCCCGCCTGCGGCATCTCCACCGGGCGACCTCGATGAAAAATGTCGGACCGGCTTTACGCGGGTCCGCCGGCAGCCTTGAGCAGCGCTTGGCGCAGCGCGTGCAGATCTTCGGTCAGCGCAGCGACCCGCTCCGCCGAGCCACCGATCGCGCAGGCCATCCTCTCAGGCACGAGCCGAGCCTTCTCGCTGAGCGCCCGCCCTGCTTCGGTCAGGTTCAGCCGGACCTGCCGCTCATCCTCGCGGCTGCGCTCGCGACGGACCAGACCAGCGACCTCCAGTCGCTTGAGCAGCGGCGTCAGCGTGCCGGAATCGAGCATCAATCGCTCCCCGAGCTCCTTCACCGTCACGCCGTCATGATTCCATAGGACAAGCATGACGAGATATTGCGGGTAGGTCAGACCGAGGTCGGCGAGCACCGCACGATAGAGGCGGGTGAAGGCATGCCCCGCGGAATAGATCGCGAAACAGAGCTGTTCCTCCGCCTTCGGAAGCGGCGTGGCGGGAACCTTCGGCGTCATCATCTCTTCGTTTGGCATGGAGCAACGGGCCCTTCAAACTCCGGGCTTCGCGCAGCCCGATCACCGATCCGTGATGCGCTTATCATCTTGTTGACAATTCAATTGTGCACAATCTAAATCAGCACGCAAGTTCACCGAAACCCCAAGTTCCCCGAAGCCAAGGAGTTCGACCATGAAGATCCTCTACACCGCTCATGGCTCCGCCACCGGCGGACGCGAAGGCCAGGCCGCCACCGACACGGGCAACGTCAAGCTGGTTCTGAACACGCCGAAGGAGCTGGGCGGCGGCGGCGGCGACGGCACCAATCCCGAGCAGCTCTTCTCGATGGGCTATTCCGCTTGCTTCCTGGGTGCGCTGAAGTTCGTCGCCGGCAAAGAGCAGGTAAAGATCCCACCGGAGGCGCGCGTCAGCGCCGATGTCGGCATCGGCCCGCGCGACGACGGCACCGGCTTCGGCATCGCCGTGAAACTGACCATCTCGGTCCCGGGCGTCGACAAGGCCGTGGTCGAGGACCTCGTCAAGAAGGCCCATATCGTCTGCCCGTATTCCCACGCGACACGCGGAAATATCGACGTCGATCTCCAGGTTGCGGCCTGAGGTCGCGCTGCCCATCTGAACTCCCGTGGTCGGGCACCGCCCCGGCCACGAGACGATCAAGCCCGGCGCAAGACGGGCGCAGGCATCGTTTCCGGAAGCCCTCGATCCCTCTCGCCTCTGGAACAGACCATGTTCAACCGCCGTAACTTCCTCGCCGGCGCGGCTGCAGCCAGCATGCTGCCCGCACTCCCCGCTCGTGCCCGCGCCCCGCAAACGGCGGCGCAGGTCGCAGGCATCTATCGCCGCAAGATCGGTGACATCGAAGTCACTGCCATTCTCGACGGCTATATTCCGTTGAATGCCCAGGCCTTCCTTGGCGCGGATCCCACCCAGGTCAAACAGATCCTGGCCAATGCGGGTCTGGGCGAGAGCCTGCCGACCTCGGTCAACGCCTTCGTCGTCAACACCCGCGAGCGGACCTATCTCGTCGACACCGGAACCGGCTTCAACACGGCCTTCGGCCCGACGATGGGACGCGCCGAAGGCAATCTGCGCGCAGCTGGCATCGATCCGGCGCAGGTCGATGCGGTGATCCTCACCCATGCCCATCCGGATCATGCCGAGGGCCTGCTGACGGCAGAGAAGACCGCACGCTTCCCCAATGCCGAAGTGATCATCAACGAGACCGAATATGCCTTCTGGCATGATGAGGGCGTGCTCGCCCAGGCGCCGGCCGAAGCCAGGCCCTTCTTCGCCTCGGCCCGCAATGCGCTCGCCCCCTATGCGAGCCGCACCCGCAAGGTGCAGCCCGGCGAGGTCGCGCCCGGCCTCAGCCTCGAGCTTGTGCCGGGCCATACGCCTGGTCACAGCCTGCTCCGGATCAGCTCAGGTCCCGAGCAACTCATGCTTGTCGGCGATACCATCCACAATGCCGTGCTTCAGACGGCACGTCCCGACATCGCCTTCGTGTTCGATCTCGATGGCAAGCAGGCAGCGGCCTCGCGTAAACGCGTGCTCGACATGGTGGCGAGTGACGGCGTCCTGATCACCGGCTCGCATATCGCCTTCCCCGGCTTCGGCAAGGTGCTGAAGGACGGCGCGGCCTTCAAGTTCGTGCCGGCCGAGTGGACCTACGCACTGTAGAGACGCAAAGAGCGGCTTAAGCCGCTCTTTGCCCCGCGGGGCTGAAGGTGCCAGCCGGCCTGTAAGCCGGGTTCTGGATGGCCGGCGCATTGCTGCACCGACGTGACGGCCATTCCTCTGGGACGCACATTACTGCGCGCCTCGAGCAACCAACCCGGACGACCAGGCCTGGAAACCGGCCCCCTCCCCCTTGCGGGAGAAGCATCGTCCCTATTCGGTTTTGCTCCCGGTGGGGCTTGCCATGCCGTCCCCGTTGCCGGGTCCGCGGTGCGCTCTTACCGCACCTTTTCACCCTTACCCCGCGCCGAGGCGCGAGGCGGTTCGATCTCTGTGGCGCTTTCCCTGGGGTCGCCCCCGCCGGACGTTATCCGGCACCGTATTTCCGTGGAGCCCGGACTTTCCTCCCCCGCGAACGGGAGCGGCCGTCCGGCCGACTGGCAGCGGCGCTAGTGCGCCCTCCCCCGGCCCGCGTCAAGCGAGGTGGGGGCCGTTGCCCATCAATTCTGTGCGCTGATCGTGCGGACCTTGGCGCAATAGGTGCGGTTGGCCCCGCTCATGCGCTGGGCCATGTGGCCGCTCTGGTATTTCATCACCGTGCGGCAGGTATCGCCGCCAGCCAGGCGGTAGGCTTCCGCCAGATATTTCACCGCGTAGCGGGCATTGGTCTCGGCATCGAGCAGACCGCTGGCGCTGCCGGTATAGCCCATGCCGCGCGCCGTCTGGTGGCGGATCTGCATCAGCCCCAGATTGCCGGCATTCGAGGCGCGGGGGTTGTAGCGGCTCTCGATGCGCACGACCGCGTCGGCCAGCGCAAACGGAACGCCATTGGCGGCGGCATGGCGTGCAACGATCGCTTGGAGCCCACCGGCTCCAGCCGGAGCGGTCAGTGCCGCACGACGGTGGGTGCCCGCCTTGGCGCGGTTTCCACGTTCCGCCGGGGCGGAGGTCGTGGTCTTCGACGTCGCCGAACCGGCCTCCTGTGCAGACCCCTCACGCTTGATTTCCGCGTCCCGGACGATGAAGGCGAGAGCATCGCTCTCGCTATTCGTAGCAGCCTTGGCAGACTGCAAAGAGGCGAGGCAAATCACGAGCGCGGCAGCTGCACCGCTGGAGGTATATTTCATCTTTTGTGGATCCCATCCATCAGAAAGGCGTTTGATGGGGAGACCGAACTGATCGGAGAATGTGTTGATAATCTGACGCCATGCGGCGCGAATCTAAGCTATACTCGCCGCCGATTTTTATTAATGCCTTTACTACGATAGAGGTATACTCCGTGTATTATCCGATGCCGCGAACACGCTGCCAAAGCGTTCGCAACCGGGACGAGCCGAATCAAACCATTGCCCCATTGCTGACGTATTCCGGGCCGGAAGCCGTATTTATCCTCATTTTTCACCCCCCGGAGGATCGCGCGGGCGCCGGAAGAGCTCCCGAGCGTGTGCTGGCGCACCCGTCTGCGCGACAACCGCCATGCCCCGGGTCGCCTCATCTGGCGCATCGCGGTGGTTTTCGTCGGACCGGGCTTGGATGCCCCGGCTGGACCGGGCAAACTGCGCGCGGGGCTGAATCGGGAGTTGCCTGAACGATGGTTTCGTCTTTTTGGGGCGCGCTCGGTGGCGGCGGTCTTGGACTGGCGCTGGGCGGCCCGCTCGGCGCGCTGGTTGGTGCGCTTGCCGGCCACGTCCTGGTCGATCGCGAGGGAGCGCCCTTCGGCCCCGCGCCGCGCGAGCTGATTTTCACGACCGGACTGGTTGCCCTCTCCGCGAAGATGGCCCGCTCCGACGGTGTCGTCACCCGCGACGAGATCGCGGCCTTCCGGCGCATCGTGACCGTGCCTCCTGAGCAGGAGGCACGGATCGAGAGCCTGTTCGATCTCGCCAAGCAGACAAGCGCCGGCTTCGAGGCCTACGCTACGCAGATCGCCGAGAGCTTCAAGGATGAGCCGGCGCTGCTGGAAGACGTGCTCGACGGGCTCTTCCTGATTGCGGCGGCCGATGGCGCGATCCACGAGGCCGAGCATGCCTATCTGCGCCATGTGGCCGAGATCTTCTCGATCAACGCCGCCGGCTTTGCCCGCATCGAAGCGCGCCACATGCGTCGGCCGGACGATCCTTACCTCGTGCTCGGCGCCAGCCGGGAGATGAGCGATGCCCAGCTGAAACAGCATTACCGCCGCCTCGTCGCCGAAAACCACCCCGACCGCGAGATCGCACGCGGGCTGCCCGAGGAAGCGATCGCAATCGCCACGCGCCGCCTCGCTGCCATCAATGCTGCCTGGGATCTGATCGAGACGGAGCGAGGCCTCGGCACCGCCAGACTTCCGGAGCCCGCATGAGCCTCGCCGCCACTCCTGACAGCCGCTTTGCCGCGAAGATCTTTCCCTCGCCGAACCACGGCGAGCGCAAGGACGCGCTCGGTGCCCTCCGACGCCCCGACATGCTGATCCTGCACTACACCGGCATGAGCGACGCAGGCGCAGCGCTGCAATGGCTCTGCAACCCGGTCTCGCAGGTTTCCTCGCATTATTTTGTCTTCGAGAACGGCCATGTGCTGCAGCTCGTCCCCGAAGGCCGCCGCGCCTGGCATGCCGGCGCTTCGCATTGGGCCGGCGAGACCGATATCAACTCCTGTTCGATCGGCATCGAGATCGCCAATCCCGGCCATCCCGGCGGCATGCCCGATTTCACGTCGGAACAGGTGATTGCCACACTCAATCTGAGCCGCGACATCTGCGAGCGCTGGAGCATTCCACCCGAGCGCGTCCTTGCCCATTCCGACATCGCACCGGGCCGGAAGATCGACCCCGGTGAGAAATTCCCATGGCGGCAATTCGCGGAGGGCGGCGTCGGCATCTGGTCCGAGCCAGCCCCGATCCGTAGCGGTCGCTTCTTTGCGCGCGGCGAGAGCGGCCAGCCGGTCGAGGCGCTGCAGGCGATGTTTGCCATGCTCGGCTATGGCGTCACGGTCGACGGCATCTACGACGAGAAGTTCGAAGCCGTCGTCGCAGCCTTTCAACGCCATTGGCGGCAGGAAAAGGTCGACGGTGTCGCCGATGCATCGACGATCACGACACTGCGCGACCTGGTGGCGATGACGCGGGGCGCGCGGATGGCGTGAGCCCGGGAGCTGGGCGCGGGCATACGCCAACATTGCAGTAAGTTAACTCGCCTGCGTGTTCGCTTTCTGGCATCGTCCGGCCCTTGCGAAATGTGTCCGGCTGCGCCGGATGACGGGGACAACGACTTGCGCAAACTGGTGATCGCTGCCGGCCTTGGTCTGACCGCCGCAGCAGCAGGCTATTGGGCAATCCGCCCTACGGGGGGAGCAGCCAGTGACGTCGCCTATCGTACGGCGCCGATTGATCGGGGCCAGATCACCGCAGCCGTTCGCGCCACCGGCACATTGACCCCGATGACCACCGTCCTGGTCGGCTCGATGCTGTCGGGCCAGATCGTCGAGATCCTTGCGGACTACAATTCGCAGGTGAAGGCCGGCCAGGTGGTAGCCCGGCTCAACAGCGACCAGATCCGGACGCGGCGCGATGCCGCCGCCGCCGATCTCGCCCAAGGCAAGGCTGACCTTATCGTCAAGCGCGCCCAGCTCGACCGCGCCAAGTCGAGCCGTCTCAAGGCCAATTCAACCGTCAAGGACCTTGAAGCACAGCGCGATCGCGTCGCCGCCCAATTGTCCGATGCAAGACGCACGTTCGACCGGCAGAACGAGCTTTTCAACCGCAACACCGGCTCGCAGCAGAACCTGGACAACGCCCGAACCCAGGTCGAGATCCAGACCGCCACGCTCGCCTCGACCGAGGCGCAGATCTCCTCGGCCAAGGCCGAACTCAACGGGCTCGACGCCGACATCCTGCTGGCGGAGGGACAGCTTCAGTCCGGCGAGGCCCTGATCGCCAGTCGTGAGGCCAAGCTCAAGGACATCCTGATCGATCTCGAGCGAACCGATATCCGCTCGCCGGTCGACGGCGTCGTGGTGCAGCGCCAGGTCGATCTCGGTCAGACCGTCGCCGCCTCGCTCTCCGCGCCCGTCCTGTTCCAGATCGCGCAGGACCTGCGTGAGATCGACATCTACGCCAATATCGACGAGGCCGATGTGGGCCGCCTCCAGCCTGGCCAGCCCGTCTCCTTCACGGTCAACGCCTATCCGAACCGCACTTTCGAAGGTCGCGTCAACATGGTGCGACTGGGTGCGCAGACCATCCAGAACGTCGTCACCTATACCGGTGTCGTGCGCGTCGAGAACCGCGACATGGCACTGCTACCGGGCATGACGGCCAATATTCAGGTGGTTACGGAAGACCGCAGCAACGCATTGCGCGTTCCCAACGCAGCCTTGCGCTTCCGCCCGCCCGGTCAGGCGGCGGGGCCTGCAGGAGCCGCCGCATCCCCATCGGGAAGTCCGCAGGCCGGACGCGGTGGTGCCCGCGCCGTCACCGCACTGCGCGAGCGTCTCGAAACCGAGCTGCAGCCGACGGCCGAACAGAAGCAGGCGATCACCGCCATCCTCGAGGAGCGCCGCGGTCCCGGTCGTGCCGCGATGGCCGGCCTCTCCGAGGACGAGCGTCGCGCCGCCTTCCGCGCCGCTCGCAGCGAAATGCGCACGAAGATCTCGGCCGCCCTCGATCCGGAACGCCGCGCCAAGTTCGCGGCCATGATGGAGGAAGGCCGCGCGTCCTCGCAAAGGGGCGTTCCCGGACGCGTCTATGTGCTCGATGGCGAAGGCCAGCCCAAAGTGATCCAGCTCATGCTCGGCCCGACCGACGGCGCCTATACCGAGATCGTCTCCAGCGACCTCAAGGAAGGCATGCAGGTCCTCGTCGGCGGCGGCCCGCGGAGCGCTGCCGCAGCTGAACCCGCCGGCCGCCCACCGGTACGCGGACCACGTCTGTTCTGAAGGCAGCCTCATGGCCCTGATCGAAGTGCATGAACTCAGCCGGATCTACAGACTCGATTCCGGCAGCGTGATCGCGCTCGACCGGGTGTCGCTTGAGATCGAGGCCGGCGACCTTGTCGCGGTGATGGGCCCCTCCGGCTCGGGAAAATCTACGTTCATGAACCTCATCGGCTGCCTGGATCGACCGACCGGCGGCCATTACCGGCTCGATGGTGTCGCGGTCGAAACCTTGTCGAGCGATGGTCTGGCTGAGCTGCGCAATCGCAAGCTCGGCTTCGTCTTCCAGCAGTTCAACCTGCTGCCTCGCGTCGACGCCTGTGCCAATGTCGAACTCCCCATGGTCTATGCCGGTCGCGACCGCAAGCTACGCCGCGAGAAGGCACTTGCCGCGCTTGGACGCGTCGGGCTGGCGGAGCGTGCTCATCACCGGCCGATGCAGCTGTCCGGCGGCCAGCAGCAGCGTGTCGCCATCGCTCGCGCCCTGGTGAACGAACCGCGCCTTCTGCTCGCCGACGAGCCGACCGGAGCACTCGACAGCCGGACCGCGCTCGAAATCCTGGCGCTGTTCCAGGACCTGAACCACGAAGGCGTGACCGTCGTCATCGTAACCCACGACGCCGAGGTCGCGCGCCATGCGCGGCGCGTCATTCGCTTCCGTGACGGGCACATCCTTTCCGATCAGCGACAGGAGCCCGCCGACGCACGTGCCGCGCTGGCAGCGCTAGACCACGCGCCGCCGACAGCCGAGGTTGCGGCATGAGCCTTTGGGAAGCCATCCGCTCGGCTCTCTCCGCCATCGGCGCCAACGCGCTGCGCTCGGCCCTGACGATGCTCGGCATCATCATTGGCGTAGCCGCCGTCATCGCCATGGTCGCGATCGGCTCCGGCGCGCGCGAACGCGTCACCGGGCAGATCAAGTCGCTCGGCGCCAATCTCGCCATCATCCAGTCCGGCAATGTCACGCAAGGGGGCGTCAGGCTGGGCGCGGGGGCCTCTTCGACCCTGACAGACGAGGATGCCCGCGCCGTCCTTGCCGAGGTCGAGAACGTTACTGCTGCAGCGCCCGTCATCGTCACGCGGGCCCAGGCCGTCTACGCCGGCACCAACTGGTCGACACAGATCACGGCGACCGATCTCGATTTCTTCACCGCGCGCGAATGGAGCGTGGCCGAGGGCCGGCTGTTCGAGCCGGAGGAGTTGCGGCGCGGTGAGATCGTCGCCGTCATCGGCCAGACCGTCGCCAAGAACCTCTTCGGCGAGCAGGATCCACTCGACCAGATGTTCCGCATCCGCAATGTGCCGTTCAAGGTCATCGGCGTGATGGCGCCCAAGGGCCAGTCGGCCCTCGGACAGGATCAGGACGACGTCATCTTTGTGCCGCTGGACACCGGTCGGCGCCGGATCATCGGCCGCAACTATGCCCGCGATCGTTCAGTCCAGACCATCATGGTGAAATTTGCCAACGAAGACGCAATCGCTCCCGGCATCGCGGACACGACTGCTCTGCTGCGCCAGCGCCACAGGCTTCCCGAAGATCAGGACGACGATTTCATCGTCCGCAACCTGACCGAGATCGCCAATACCGCGACGGCCGCCGCCACCACCCTCTCCTGGCTCCTCGCCGCCGTCGCCGCCGTTTCGCTGCTGGTGGGCGGCATCGGCATCATGAACATCATGCTGGTCTCGGTGACCGAGCGGACCCGCGAGATCGGCTTGCGGCTTGCAGTGGGTGCGCGTCAGCGCGACGTGCTCGCCCAGTTCCTGATCGAGGCCACCACGCTCGCGACCATCGGCGGCGCCGTCGGCATCGCACTTGGCGTCGGTGCGGCTCTCACCATCGCCCGCATCGCCAATTGGCCCTCGGTCATCTCGATCGAGACGATCCTGATCGCGGTCGGTGTCTCCGGGATGATCGGCGTCTTCTTCGGTTTCTATCCGGCGCGGCAGGCGGCGCGCCTCGACCCGATCGAAGCTCTGCGGCGGGAATAGCGCGAAAGCGAATCCCCACGGTTGCAAGACCCCGTTAATCATCATCGCCTAGCGTCGATTGTATCGCAGCCGAACGCGCAAAGCTGGTTGCTTGGCGCGTAAGCCGAGACCTGAAACCCATGTCGCTGCAAGACGCCGAAGCCCGACGCCTCTACGATCAGGCCACATTATTGGCCGGTATCGGCGCCTGGGAATGCGAACTCGCCACCCAACAACTCAGCTGGACAGCCGGTGTCTACGATCTCTTCGGCCTGCCGCGTGGCTCGACCCTGCACCGCCCATCTACGGTCGAACTCTACACGAACGATTCCCGCACCGAGATGGAGCGCCTTCGCGCCACGATGGTCCGGACCGGCAAGGGCTTTGTCCTCGATGCCAGGATCACGACCGCCGGAGGGAGCAGCCGCTGGATGCGCCTGAGTGCCGATATCACGCACAAGCAGGGGCGCCCCTGGCGCATCTATGGGGCCAAGCAGGACATCACCGGCGAGAAGCAGATGTGGCAGGGCTTGCGTCAGCTCGCCTATAGCGACCCGCTCACCGGCCTCGCCAACCGCCGGGCGTTCGAGGCGCAGCTAGCCGAGCTGCGGCGCATTCCGGCTGATGGCTGCGCCCTGGGCGCACTCGCCCTCATCGATCTCGACATGTTCAAGCCGATCAATGACCATCTCGGCCACGCCGCCGGCGATGAATGTTTGCGGCAAGTGGCCCTGCGGTTGGAGGCCACGCTGAGCGACGCGTTGACGATCGCCCGCATCGGCGGGGACGAATTCGCGCTGCTGATCTGCTCGACCGCCGGCTCGTCCCATATCCTGCACCGGCTGAACCAGGCTCTCGCGGCGCTCGCGCGCCCAGTCACCTGGAACGGTCGGTTGATCGAGATCAGTGCCTCGATCGGTGCGACGATGCTGCTCCCGGGCCGACACCATGATCCTGACCGGAGCTTCGCCGAAGCCGATTCTGCGCTCTATGTCGCCAAAGCCTCAGGCCGCAATCGGTTGCATCTTTTCGGCGAGCCATTGCAGGGACAGCCCAGCGCGGATGCGATGCAGGGCGCGCTCGCGGATATGAGAGCGCTTCGCGCCGGCTGAAGCGTTTCAGGCGGCTTCAGCCGCCTGCCCCATGCGTTCCTTCAGACGCTGCCCGACCGCGACGATCGCCTCGATCGCCGGCATCAGCTCCAACCCGAGACCCGTCAGCCCATATTCGGCTGATGGTGGCGAGCTCGGCAGCACGCGCCGCTCGACGATGCCGCGGCTTTCGAGATCGCGCAGGCGCTCGCTCAACATCTTGGCCGAGATCAGCGGCATGTCATGGCGCAGCTCGCCGAAGCGACGGGGACCAGCGCTCAGATACCAGATCACATTCGGCGTCCAGGCTTTGCCCAGAACCTGCATGCAGGTGCCGACGGCGCAGGTCGGCGGCGGAGTTTTCGCCCGATTCTTCCGTATCTTCAACGCCATGCGAGGCTGTCTCCGGTTACCGGAATGATACCGGAAAATGCGGTAACGACAAGTTACTGGGTATACAGAAGTTATCGCCCTGCCTACCCCTGTGGTCACCGGTCAACACGGAGACGCACATCATGAAGCTCTACTACGCCCCCGGCGCCTGCTCGCTCTCGCCCCACATCGCGCTGCGCGAAGCCGGCCTGCCATTCACCCTGGAGAAGGTCGACACCAAGACCAGAACGACCGAGACCGGCGCCGATTTCACAACGGTCAATCCGCGCGGCTACGTACCGGCGTTGCAGCTCGACAGCGGCGAGGTGCTGACCGAAGGCGCGGCGATCGTCCAGTATATCGCGGACCTTAAGCCCGAGGCGGAGCTCGCGCCAAAGGCCGGAACGCTGGCGCGCGCACGGCTGCAGGAGGAGCTCAATTTCATCGCTTCCGAGTTGCACAAGGCCTTCGGCCCGCTGTTCAGCACCACGATTGGCGACGATGCCAGGCGTGAAGCGAAGGAGAAGGTCGCCCGCCGCTTCGGCGACGTCGAGCAGAAGCTCTCGGACGGGCGTCCCTACCTTCTCGGCGAGACCTTCAGCGTCGCCGACGCCTATCTCTTCGTCGTCACGAACTGGGCGAACCATACCGGCGTTGCGCTCGATGCCTGGCCGAAACTCCAGGCCTTCATGCAGCGTCTGACCGGCCGCAACACCGTGCGCCAGGCGATGCAGGCCGAAGGCCTGATCTGAAGGAGGCGCCTGCGATGGATGCCCGCTTTGCCGAAATCGTCGAGGTCCTGACGCGCTATTTCGATGGCCTCTATCACAGCGATGCCGGCAAGCTCGCCGGGGTCTTCCATCCGCAGGCGATCTATGCCTGCGCCAGCAATGGCAGTCTCATCCATCTGACCATGGACGCCTATCTGCCCATGGTCGCAAAGCGCCCCTCCCCGGCCAGCCGGGGCGAGGCGCGGCAGGACCGCATCCTTTCCATCGAATTTGCCGGGCCAGTGACCGCGCTCGCCCGCGTCGCATGCGCCATCGGGCCAAAATCCTTCACCGACCTGCTCAGCGTCGTCCGGCTCGACGGGCGTTGGCAGATCATCGCCAAGGTTTTTCACGTCGATCTGGCGGCGTCGTCTCCCTGACCATGCGGTCCGCGAGGTAGCGATCGGGGGCTGGCGATCGGCGGCGCTCCCGTCACCAAGTTCGGCCGCCTCGGGTTAAAGCGCCGACGCAACCACGTTAGCGCCGGAGCGAAGCAAGCCTAGACCGGTCCGAGTGGCTTGACGAAGACGGCCTGGCCGTCGAGCGCAAGGCCCATGTCGCGCCAGCCATGCTGGCGGTAGAAACGCGCAGCACGGGTCGTCGCGCCTGTCGTCAGGTATGCTTGCCGGTGCCCCTTCTCCGCAAGCCGCTCCAGCGCCGCATCCAGGAGTGCGCGACCATGGCCGTGCCCTTCGTGATCGGGAGCGATGAAGAGCGCCCAGATGAGAGCCGTCTGGTGGTTGGCGCAGGTGAAGCCGACAACCTCGCCGCCCTCCTCGCTGACGAGGAAGATGGCCTGCTCCATATACCAGGCGACCTCCTCATCGCTGACCTTGGAAGGGTCGCGGAGCACATTCTCCTTCACGGCCTGCCGGATCACGCCGATGCGCGGCAGATCGGCCGGGATAGCCGCCCGCAGCATCACTCGGCGGCCTCGAGCCGATAGGCGCTGGGCTCGTAGTTGAGGATCGGCGCAAGCCAGCGCTCGACCTCTTGTATCGCCATGCCCTTGCGCGCCGCGTAATCCTCGACCTGGTCGCGCTCGACCTTGGCGACACCGAAATAATAGGCGTCCGGGTGCGACAGATACAGTCCTGAAACCGAGGAGCCCGGCCACATCGCAAAGCTCTCGGTCAGCTTCACGCCGACCCGCCGCTCGGCCTGCAGCAACTCGAACAGCGTTTCCTTCTCGGTGTGATCGGGCTGGGCCGGATACCCCGGCGCCGGCCGGATGCCGCGATATTCCTCGCGGATCAAATCCTCATTGGCGAGATTCTCGTCGGGGGCATATCCCCAGAACTGCGTGCGAACGAGCTGGTGCATGCGTTCGGCCATCGCCTCGGCGAAGCGGTCGGCCAGCGCCTTGACCATGATCGAGCGGTAATCGTCGTTGTCGCGGGCGAATTTCTCGGAGATGCGTTCCTCCTCCGCTCCCGCGGTCACCACAAAGGCGCCGATATAGTCAGGCCGCTCGATGCCCTCGGGCGCGACGAAGTCCGAAATGCACATGTTGGGCTTGCCGTCGCGCTTCGAAAGCTGCTGACGCAAGCCGTGGAAGGTCGCCAGCGTGTCCTGGCGGCTCTCCCCGGTATAGAGCCGGATATCGTCCCCGACGGCGTTGGCAGGCCAGAAGCCGATCACCGCCTTGGGATTGAACCAGCGCTCTGGGACGATGCGCTTCAGCATCGCCTGCGCATCGTCCCAGAGCGCGCGTGCCGCCTCGCCCTGCTTCTCGTCCTGCAAGATCGCAGGGAAGCGTCCCTTCATCTCCCAGGTCTGGAAGAACGGCGTCCAGTCGATCACCGGCACGAGATCGGCGATGTCATAGGTCCGGAACACGCGCGTGCCGAGGAAGCTCGGCTTTGGTGGGGTGTAGTTCGCCCAATCCGCCTTGAAGGCATTCGTCCGCGCCTTCACCAGCGGCAGGCGCTGCTTGTCGGCCTCGGAGCGGCGATGGGCGGCGGCGACCTTGGCGTACTCGCCCCTGACGCCCTCGATATAAGCCGGCTTTTGGTCCTGCGAGAGCAGGCTCGAGACGACGCCGACGGCGCGCGATGCGTCGGTGACATAGACCGTCTGCCCCTGGCTATAGGCCGGGTGGATCTTCACCGCCGTATGCACGCGGCTGGTCGTTGCGCCGCCGATCAGGAGCGGAATGTCGAAACCCTCGCGCTCCATCTCGGAGGCGACGGTGACCATCTCGTCGAGGGAAGGCGTGATCAGGCCCGAGAGGCCGATGATGTCGACCTTCTCCTTGCGCGCGACATCGAGGATCTTCTGCGTCGGCACCATCACGCCGAGGTCGATGACCTCGTAGTTATTGCACTGGAGCACGACGCCGACGATGTTCTTGCCGATGTCATGGACATCGCCCTTCACCGTCGCCATCAACACCTTGCCGGCGGCCGAACGCTCGGAACCACCGTTCAGGCGCTTCTCCTCCTCCATATAGGGCATGAGATAGGCCACCGCCTGCTTCATCACGCGGGCCGATTTCACCACCTGCGGCAGGAACATCTTGCCGGCGCCGAACAGGTCACCGACCACGTTCATGCCGGCCATCAGCGGCCCTTCGATGACATGGAGCGGCTTCTCGGCTGCGGCGCGGGCCTCCTCGACATCGGTGTCGATGAAGGCGGTGATGCCGTTGACCAGCGCGTATTCCAGCCGCTTTGCGACCGGGTTATCGCGCCAGGCCATGTCCTTGCCGGAAATCGAAACCGAACCGTCGCCCTTGAAGCGCGGGGCGGCATCGAGCAGTCGCTCGGTCGAATCCTTGCGACGGTTGAGGACGACATCCTCGCAGAGCTCGCGCAGTTCGGGATCAAGGTCGTCATAGGAGCCGAGCTGGCCCGCATTGACGATGCCCATGTCCATGCCGGCCTTGATGCAATGGTACAGGAACACCGAATGCATCGCTTCGCGGACCTTCTCGTTGCCGCGGAACGAGAAGGACAGGTTCGAGACGCCGCCCGAGATATGGGCATGCGGCAGGGTCTCGCGGATCGCCCTGGTCGCCTCGATGAAGTCGTTGCCGTAGTTGTCGTGCTCCTCGATGCCGGTCGCGACGGCAAAGATATTGGGATCGAAGATGATATCCTCGGGCGGGAAGCCGATCTGCTCGGTCAAGAGCTTGTAGGCCCGCGTACAGATCTCGATCTTGCGTTCGAAGGTGTCGGCCTGGCCGGTCTCGTCGAAGGCCATCACCACCACCGCCGCGCCGTAGTTGCGGCAGATACGGGCGTGATCGAGGAAAGCCTCCTCGCCTTCCTTCATCGAGATCGAATTGACGATCGGCTTGCCCTGGATCGTCTTCAGGCCGGCTTCGATGACGTGGAACTTCGACGAGTCGACCATGATCGGCACGCGGGAGATGTCCGGCTCCGAAGCGATCAGATTGCAGAACTCGGTCATGGCCTTCTCGGAATCGAGCAGGCCTTCGTCCATGTTGATGTCGATGACCTGCGCGCCATTGGCGACCTGGTCGCGTGCCACATCCAACGCTGCGGCGAAGTCGCCTTCCTTGACCAGCTTGCGGAAGCGGGCCGAGCCGGTGACGTTGGTGCGCTCGCCGACATTGACGAAGGGAATGGTCTCGTCGAGTGTGAAAGGCTCGAGCCCAGCCAGCCGCAGATAGCGCTTGATCTCCGGCACGGCGCGCGGCGGCTTGCCCGCGACGGCTTCCGCAATCGCGCGGATATGGCCGGGCGTCGTGCCGCAGCAGCCGCCGACGACATTGACGAGCCCGGCATCGGCGAACTCAGCGAGCATTCCGGCCGTCGCTTCGGGGCTTTCGTCGTACATGCCGAATTCATTGGGCAGGCCGGCATTCGGATAGGCGCAGATCAGCGTATCGGCAACGCGCGACAGATCCTTGATATGCGCCCGCATCTCGCGCGCGCCGAGCGCACAGTTGAGACCAACCGTCAGCGGCGCGGCATGGCGGATCGCATTCCAGAACGCCTCCGTGGTCTGGCCCGAGAGCGTGCGCCCCGAAAGGTCGGTGATCGTGCCGGAGATCATCACCGGCAGGCGCAGGCCCTTCTCGCGATAGACCTCCTCGATCGCAACGATCGCAGCCTTGGCATTGAGCGTGTCGAAAATGGTTTCGACCAATATCAGCTCGGAACCTCCATCGATCAGGCCACGCACCTGTTCGGCATAGGATTCGCGCACCTGATCGAAGGTCACGGCGCGGAAACCCGGATTGTTCACATCTGGCGAGATCGAAAGCGTACGGTTCGTCGGCCCAATCGCGCCGGCAACGAAGCGACGGCGCCCATCGGCCCTTTGAGCGAGAGCGGCCGCTTCGCGCGCGAGCTTCGCCGAGGCGACGTTCAGCTCATAGGCCAGCGCCTCCATGCCGTAATCGGCCTGGGCGATCTGCGTCGACGAAAACGTGTTGGTTTCGACGATATCGGCACCCGCCTGGAAATAGGCGAGGTGGATTTCGCGAATGGCGTCCGGCTGGGTCAGGACCAGCAGGTCGTTATTGCCCTTGAGATCGTGGTTCCAGCCCTTGAAGCGCTCGCCGCGAAACTCTGCTTCCGAGAGCTTCAGGTTCTGGATCTGCGTCCCCATCGCACCGTCGAGCACGAGGATGCGCTCGGACGCGGACTGGCGAAGCGCGCGCTCGATCTCGATGCCATCGACCTGGCTGGGATTGTAGTCTGACATCGCGAACGCCTTCGTCATGAAACTCTGCTCGTATGGTCTTCCCGTCATTGCGAGGAGCAAAGCGACGAAGCAATCCAGAGGCCACTGAAGACAGGCCGGATCGCTTTGCTCCCAATGACGGCTGGCACGCTACTCCGCGGCCGCCTGCTGCGGCGCGGCCCTGTCGGGCTTCAAGCCGACAAGATGGCAGATCGCATAGACCAGGTCGGCCTTGTTCATCGTGTAGAAATGCAGGTCGGAGACGCCACGGTCGATCAGGTCGAGCACCTGCTCGGCGCAAACCGCGGCCGCCACGAGCCGGCGCGTCGCCGCGTCGTCTTCCAGGCCCTCGAACCGATCCGCCAGCCATTGCGGCACGCTCGCGCCGGTCTTGGTGGCGAAGCTCGCCGTCTGCTTGAAATTCAGGACGGGAACGATGCCAGGCAGGATCGGGATGTCGATCCCCCGAGCCCTGACCTTGTCGAGATAGCGGAAATAGACGTCGTTATCGAAGAAGAACTGCGTGATCGCCCGGGTCGCACCGGCATCGACCTTCTTCTTCAAGGCATCGATATCGGCATCGAGCGAGGCCGCTTCCGGGTGCTTTTCGGGATAGGCCGAGACTGTCACCTCGAAATCGGCGACGCGCCGAATCCCGGCGACCAGATCAGAGGTCTGGTGATAGCCCTGCGGGTGCGGCTCGTAGACCGTTCCCAGTCCACCGGCCGGGTCACCGCGCAGCGCCACGATATGGCGCACGCCGGCCGCCCAATAGGAGCGGATCACGTCGTCGACCTCGGCGCAGGTGGCGGAAACGCAGGTCAGGTGCGCCGCCGGCTTCAACCGGGTCTCGTCAACCATGCGCTTGACGGTGTTGTGGGTGCGTTCGCGCGTCGAACCGCCGGCACCATAGGTCACCGACACGAAGGTGGGTCCAAGCGGCTCGAGACGGTGCACGCTCTCCCAGAGTGTCGTCTCCATCTCCGGTGTCTTCGGAGGAAAGAACTCGAAAGAGACGCTGGGCCGGCGGGTGCCGTGCCGGCTGGGGCGAAACGCATTCATCAGGCCACCTCGAAACTGGAATTCTGGCGCAGCGGGAAATCCCCCTGCACGCGCCGGTCACGTCCACGCCAGAGCATCACGGAGAGCTGGCCGGACGCCCCCTCGGCCGAGGTCACCTCTTCGGAGAGATCGCAGCTCAATCCTGCCTCCGCGAACCAGCCGGCGATCTGGGCCCGTGAGAAACCGAGCCGGCGGTGCGCGTGCTCGGTCCGCAGGAACTCCATCTCATGCGGCGCGAAATCGACCACGATCAGCCGGCCGCCGGGGCCGAGCATCGCGGCCGCCTCGCGCAGTGCGCGGCCGGGGTCATCGAGGAAATGCAGAACCTGGTGGATGATGACGAGATCGAAGGCCCCGCGCGCGAAAGGCAAGGCGTGAATGTCGCCCTGTCGCAGCTCAACCCGGGACAGCCCAGCCTTCTCGAGATTGGCACGCGCCACGGCGAGCATGGCATGGCTGGCATCGACACCGATGGCACGGCCGAATTTTGGGGCGATCCGCTCCAGCATCCGGCCCGTCCCCGTGCCGAGGTCGAGCATCGCGCCGGAAGAGCCCTCCCCGGCAGCCGCCTCGACGGCCGCCTCGACAGCATCGTCGGGGACATGCAGCGACCGCAGCCGGTCCCAGTCCCGAGCCACGCTGGCGAAATAGGACTGCGCCGCCTCGGCGCGCGTGGAGCGAACGGCAGCGAGCCTCTCGCGGTCCGCGGCGAGTTCAGGATCCGCCCGATCGAGCCACGCAGCCAGGGAGGCCGCGAAGGCGCCGCCCGCTCCCGCTTCGTCGAGCCGGAAGAAGGCCCATGCCCCCTCACGATAGCGACGAACCAGCCCGGCCTCGGCCAGGAGCTTGAGATGGCGGGAAATGCGGGGCTGAGACTGCCCCAGAATATCGGTCAGATCCGAAACGGAGAGCTCGCCCTCCGCCAACAGAGCCAGGATGCGCAGCCGTGTCTCCTCGCCGGCCGCGCGCAGGCCCGCAAGCAAGGATGACGAGGACAGCGTCGTGGGTTGGCGCAAAGGATCAGCCTTCGAAATTCAGAAAAACATATAAAGATATCTTTATGTCAAAAGAGGAGAAAGAGCAAGCACCTTCCTCGCGCCAGCGAGATCCCGCCCCCCTGTCAGCCAATGTTGGCACCACTCAGCGCCGCATCGCCGCTTCAAGCGCTGTGTAGATGCGCGGGTCAGACGATTGCGAGACGTTGAAGCGCAGGAATCGTCCCGCCGTTAGCGACACGCTGAAGGCATTTCCGGGGGCCAGGACGATATTCTCCGCCAGCACGCGCTGCGCGATCTCGGCGGCATCCAGCCCGTCCGGCAGGCGACACCACAGGAACATGCCTGCACGCGGCTCGATCCACGGCTCGATTCCGATAGCCTTCAACCGCGCGCAAGTCTCCGTCATGGCGCGCCCCAACCGCCCACGCAGCCCGTCCATATGCTTGCGATAGGTACCATCCTTCAAGGCGCCCAGTAAAAACTCCGCCGAGACCCGACTGGCTCCGAAGGACGTGGCGATCTTGAGATCGGTCAGCCCCTCGATCCAGTCGCGTCGCGCCGCGATGAAGCCACATCGCAACGAGGCCGACAGCGTCTTGGAGAAGCTGCCGATATGCACGACCCGATCGAGGCCATCGAAGGCGGCAAGCCGCGGCGCCGGTTCCAACTCGAAATCGGCAAAGATATCGTCCTCGATGATCGTCAACCCTGACTGCTCAGCCAATTTGAGCAGCCGATGCGCAATCACGGGAGACAGCACGGCTCCCGTTGGATTGTGCAACGCGGAATTGGTGACGTAGAGCCGTGGCCGATGCGCGGCGAGCACCTCTTCGAAGCGCACGATATCGGGGCCGTTCGGCGTATAGGGAACGCTGACGACCTTGGCTCGATGAGCCCGCAGCAGGGCCTGGAAGTTGAAGTAGCAGGGGTCGTCGACCACCACCGTATCACCCGGTTCGATCAGGAAGCGACAGATCAGATCGATAGCCTGGGTTCCGGACTCGGTCAGCACGATCTGGTCCGGCCCGGCCTCGATGCCATGCTCCGCCATGCGCCGGGCGAGTAGATGGCGCAACGGCAACAGCCCGAGCGGCGTGCCATAATCGGCCAACGTGGAGGCATCGGCGCGTGAGAGCGATCGCAGCGTTCTGCGCAGGCTTTCCTCCGGCAGCCATGATGCGGGAAGCCAGCCGCAGCCGGGCTTCAGGAAATCCTCGCCGGCCTCCAGCGATTGTCGCGAGACCCAGAGCGGATCGACTGCACGGTCGAGACGCGGCCCGATCTCCGCCAGCGACAGGGGTGGCAGATGCCCCGCGACATAGAAGCCCGAGCCGCGGCGCGAGCGGATCGCCCCCTCTGCGGCAAGCCGGTCATAGGCCTCGACCACCGTCGACTTCGAGACGCCCATCGTTTCGGCAAAGGCGCGGATCGAGGGCAGCCTGGCCCCCGGAGCCAGCACCCGCCCCGCCATGTGCTGGCGAACAGCCTGCATGACACGCCCGACAAGCGTGCCGTCATCGTCCAGGAGTGTCACGCAATCACCTAATTGTATTGCCTCTTGCAGCATGACAGTTTGCACCAACTGTCATGCACCGTCTCTGGCAAAGGATGCAGATCCCGGCGAATGCAGGCCGCGAACGGAGACTTCCTGATGGACAAGAGCATGAGCGGTTGGATCAACGGCTTTCTCGGCGTGCTGATCTTCAGCGCTTCGCTGCCAGCAACACGTGTTGCCGTGGTCGATCTCGACCCCGTTTTCCTGACCGCAGCACGCGCCGCAATCGCCGGCCTGCTGGGCCTGTGCCTGCTTCTCGCCTTCCGGCAAACGCGACCGCAACGGAGCGACCTTCTCCCGCTGATTGTGGTCGCGCTGAGTGTTGTCGTCGGCTTTCCGCTCCTGACGGCGCTGGCGCTGAAACATGTCAGCTCGGCTCACTCGATCGTCTTCATTGGCCTTCTGCCGCTGGCAACGGCGAGCTTCGGCGTCCTGCGCGGCGGCGAACGTCCCCGCCCGGTCTTCTGGCTGTTCTCCTGCCTGGGCAGCGCTCTTGTCGCCGGATTTGCGATGACCCAGGGCTTTGTCGCCTCCCCGGTCGGAGATCTGCTGATGCTCGCCGCGGTCATCATCTGCGGCCTCGGTTACGCCGAGGGAGCGCGACTGTCGCGAAAGCTCGGAGGCTGGCAGGTGATTTCCTGGGCGCTGGTGCTCTCCCTGCCGGTCATGGTCACGCTCAGCGCGTTGACCCTTCCGGCCTCGTTTGCCGATGTCGGCCGGCCGGCCTGGATCGGCCTGGCCTATGTCTCGGTGTTCAGCATGCTGGTGGGGTTCGTGTTCTGGTATCGCGGCCTGGCACAGGGCGGTATCGCCGCCGTCGGACAGCTGCAATTGCTGCAGCCCTTCTTCGGGCTGATGCTCGCCGCTCTGTTGCTGCATGAGGCCGTGAGCTGGCCCATGGTCGCCGTTAGCGCCGGCGTGGCACTTTGCGTGGCAGGCGCCAAGCACTTCGCACGGTAAGCGCACGCACGGCCATCCGTGCCATGCACCCCGACACTTGCGAGATCTGGAGCCAGCCCCACATCCCGTCAGTGAATGGGCCGCGCGCGACCGCCCATCATAGCGGCCGTTTCAAGGGTCGCTATGAGCGCGCGAGGCCCGAGAGGTCAGAGCAGCTGGAGCGAGCCTGCCGCCGTTTTGCCGCGTTCGGTTTTCAGATCGAACGAGACTTTCTGTCCTTCCGTCAGAGTCATCAGGCCCGCTTCTTTCACGGCTGTGATGTGTACGAACACATCCTTGCCGCCATCTGAAGGCTGAATGAATCCGAAGCCCTTCTCAGTATTGAACCATTTCACGGTTCCGGTCGCCATAGCCGCATCCCCTGAAGCCAGCTTCTTGCGGATCTTCGGATGCATGCATCCGAATGCCCGACCAGAGGAGGATTGACCGAAAATGCAAAGATGTCGAGGCCAATCGTCAAGCAGGAGCGTCTGGCGATGACTATGGCTTAATCACCTCAAACTGTGTCTTCGCCTCCGCCAACGCGGAACCGCCAAGATAAACCTCGAACAGACCCGGCTCGACAACATAACGTCCGGTGTCGTCGTGGTATCCCAGCTTCTGGGCCTCCAGCTTGAAACTGACGGTCCTGGTCTCGCCCGCCTTGATAGCGAGCTTGTTGAAGCCCTTGAGTTCGCGGACCGGTCGGGACCGGGTCGCGACCGGCTGGCGGATATAAAGCTGCGTCACTTCCTGGCCGTCGCGCGAGCCGGAATTGGTCACATCGACCGAGATCTCTGCGATGCCATTGATCGGGATGCGCGAGCGGTCGACACGCGGATTGGCATAGGTGAAGCGAGAGTAGGAAAGACCGAAGCCGAAGGGATAAAGCGGCTCGTTCTTCTCATCCATGTAGATCGACTCGTAGCGCTGCCGGATCTTCTGCGGTCGCCCCGTCGGGAGATGGTTGTAGTAGATCGGGATCTGCCCGACTGAGCGCGGATAGCTCATCGGCGTGCGGCCCGCCGGATTCGCTGCTCCAGTCAGGACCTCGGCGATCGCCGTGCGCCCCTCGGTGCCGCCGTGGAAGGTCTGCACGATCGCGGCGACATGGGCGTCGGCCCAGGAGAGGACCAGCGGGCGGCCAGTGGCCAGCACCAGCACGACGGGCTTGCCCGTCGCGACGAGTGCCTCGAGCAGTTCCTGCTGCACGCCGGGCAGGCCGAGATTCGCGCGCGAGGCGCCCTCCCCGATGAACTCGCAATCCTCGCCGAGCATGGCGATGACGAGATCACTCGCCGCGGCCGCGCGGAACGCGGCCTCCTTGTCCGCGAATTCGGTGCCGCAGTTCCTTGTGAAGGCCGGCTCGTAGACGACCTCGACCCCGGCCTGGACGCGCTCCTTCAACGCGTCGGGCAAGGACTGGATGGCGCGCCGTCCGAGCCCGGCCGGATCGGTCCAGACCCGCTCGGCCTCCGGCACGGCCATGGCGCCGATCACCGCAAGCCGCTTGACGGAAGACGCAACAGGCAGGGTTTCGTTGGCGTTCTTGAGCAGGATGATGCCTTCGCGCGCCACGCGCAGTGCGACCTCGCGCGCCTCCTGCGTCTGCATCAGAGCCGGGGCAGCGGCCGGGTCGACATCGGGCCGCTCGAACAGGCCCAGGTGGAATTTGACGCGCAACACGCGGCGCACCGCCTCGTCGAGCATCTTCACCGAGACCCGACCAGCCTTCACCTCGGCCGCCAGGTGCTTGTCATAGACGTCACCCATCATGTCCATGTCGATGCCGGCCAGCAGCGCCTTGCGCGCAGCCTCGGCATCGTCCTTGGCAATGCCATGCAGTCTGAGTTCGGTGATCGAGCCGAAATCCGAGACAACGAAACCCTTGAATCCCCAGTTCTGGCGCAGCAGCCCGGTCAGCAGCCCGCCATGCGCGGTGGTCGGGACGCCGTTCAGCGCATTGAACGCCGCCATAGCGGTCATCGAACCGGCCTCGAACGAGGCCTTGAATGGCGGCAGGTAGAGATCAAAGAGCTGGCTGGTCGGGATCCAGGTCGAGTTGTAGTCACGCCCGGCTTCGCCCGCACCGTAACCGACGAAATGCTTGACGGTCGTCGCCACGCCGCCGCGCTGATAGCCATGCGTGCGCGCTGCAGCGACAATGGAGCCGAAATAGGCGTCTTCCCCCGCCCCCTCGAGGACGCGGCCCCAACGCGGATCACGCGAGATGTCGACCATCGGCGCGAAGGTCCATTGGATGCCGGCGGCGCGCGCTTCACGCCCCGTCCAATAGGCCGCCTCCTCGATCAGCTCCGGGTTCCAGGTCGAAGCCTGACCTAGCGGAAGCGGAAAATAGGTCGAGAAGCCGTGGACGGCGTCGAGACCGATGATCAGCGGGATCTTCAGCCGGGACTCGCGCGCAGCTTTCTGGACATCCGCAACCTCCTGCGGCACGACGAAGTTCATCACCCCGCCCATCCGGCCTTCGCGGATGCGTGCGGCATTGAACCCCTCGCCACGACCCGAGAGATGCAGCTGACCGACCTTCTCGTCGAGCGTCATCGTCTTGAGCAACGCCTCGATGCGCGTCTCGATGAGCTTCGCCTCGCGCCCGGTTTTCCAGGCAACGGTGTCCTGTGCCGGCGCGGCATGGGCAAGGAGCGTCAGGCAGAGCGCAGCGGCGAGCCGCAGAATCATGAGGAAATCTCGCAGGGTGGCGGTAGGGATGATCCGGCCCTACAGGATCAACCGGCGTGGCTCAACCGTTGCATCGTCGCGCCCGACGACCAAAGCCCTTTCAACCCAGCCGGATATCCATCATGAGCGACGCGGCGACCTCAGCCCCACCGACCGAGCGCCATCGTTTCTACGAAGACGTCTTCGCCATGCTGCTCGGCACATTGCTCGTCAGCATCGGCATCAGCCTCTACAGCAAGGCGACCCTGCTCACGAGCGGGGCGGCAGGGCTGGCATTGCTGTTCCAGCTTGCCACCGGGATCAATTTCGGCCTGCTCTTCTTCGCCATCAACCTCCCATTCTATTGGCTCGCGGTCCGTCGCATGGGCTGGCGCTTCGCGTTACGGACCTTCATCGCGGTCGGGCTCGTCTCGCTCTTCACCTGGTTCACGCCCGGCTGGATGGCGATCGCAACCGTGGACCCGGTTTATGCCGCGGTCGCCGGCGGCAGCCTGATCGGTCTTGGTGTGCTTGCGCTGTTTCGCCATCGCACCGGGCTGGGTGGCGTCAACATTCTCGCACTCTACCTGCAGGAGAAGCACGATATCCGCGCCGGCTGGTTTCAGCTTGGCAGCGATGCGCTGATCCTCATCTGTGCACTCTTCATGCTGCCGCTGGAGAAAGTGCTGATTTCGCTGCTGGGAGCTGCCGTGCTCAACCTGATCCTGGCAGTCAATCATAAGCCCGGCCGGTATAGCGGGGTCACGTAGCGGGCGGTTGCCTGCGGCAGGGTTCCATGCGACCGAGCGGTCAGGAGCGAAAATGCGGAGCCAGCCGACATGTCCCAGCCCTTGACCATCGAAGACCTGCGCATCCTGGCCCAGCGCCGGGTGCCGCGCATGTTCTACGACTACGCCGATTCCGGCGCCTGGACCGAGGGCACCTATCGCGCCAACGAGGCCGACTTCGCCGCCATCAAGCTGCGCCAGCGCGTCGCCGTCAACATGACCAACCGCACGCTGGCGACCACGCTGGCCGGCCAGGCCGCCACGATGCCGGTTGCACTCGCCCCGACCGGCCTCACCGGAATGCAGCACGCCGACGGCGAAATCCTCGCCGCCCGCGCTGCAGCCAAGGCCGGCGTCCCCTTCACGCTCTCGACCATGAGCATCTGCTCGATCGAGGATGTCGCCGAGAACACCGACGCACCGTTCTGGTTCCAGCTCTACGTGATGAAGGACCGCGACTTCATCATTCGCCTGATCGATCGTGCCAAGGCGGCGCAGTGCTCGGCCCTGGTCCTGACGCTCGACCTCCAGATCCTCGGCCAGCGCCACAAGGATATCCGCAACGGGCTCTCCGCCCCGCCGAAGCCGACGATCGCCAATCTGATCAACCTCGCGACCAAGCCGCGCTGGTGCCTTGGCATGCTCGGCACCAAGCGCCGCAGCTTTGGAAACATCGTCGGCCACGCCAAGGGCGTCGGCGATCTCTCATCGCTCTCCTCCTGGACGGCCGAACAGTTCGATCCCGCGCTGAGCTGGGACGATGTGAAGTGGATCAAGGATCGCTGGGGCGGCAAACTGATCCTGAAGGGTATTCTCGATCCGGAGGATGCCGAGCTCGCTGCCAGGAGCGGTGCCGACGCTCTGATCGTCTCGAACCATGGCGGCCGCCAGCTCGACGGCGCCGTCTCTTCGATCGCGGCGCTGCCGGGCATCGTCGAGCAGGTCGGCGGCCGCATGGAAGTCCTGATGGATGGCGGCATCCGCTCCGGACAGGATGTGATCAAGGCGGTGGCGCTCGGCGCCCGCGGCGTGATGATCGGCCGCGCCTTCCTTTACGGCCTCGGTGCCATGGGCGAGGAAGGCGTGACCCGCTGCCTCGACATCATCCGCAAGGAGCTCGACGTCACCATGGCGCTCTGCGGCCTGCGCGACATCCAGCAGGTCGACGGGAACATCCTGGTGAAAGGCAAGGCCTGAGCCTCGTCCGCATCGGCGGCCCCAATGGAAAGGCCCGCGCCCCCATTCAGGAGCGCGGGCCTTTTGTCTTCGAGGTTCAGAAGATCAGCGCGAGAACTTCTTGTACTGAATCCGCTTCGGGATCGTGGAATCGATCCCCAGTCGGCGCTTCTTGTCTTCCTCGTAATCGGCAAAATTGCCCTCGAACCATTCGACATGGCTGTCGCCCTCGAAGGCGAGGATATGGGTCGCGATACGGTCGAGGAACCAGCGATCGTGGCTGATGATCACGGCGCAGCCGGCGTAATCCTCCAGCGCCTCTTCGAGCGCACGCAGCGTGTCGACGTCGAGATCGTTGGTCGGCTCGTCGAGCAGCAGGACGTTGGCGCCCGATTTCAGCATCTTGGCAAGATGGACGCGGTTGCGCTCACCGCCCGAGAGCGATCCGACCTTCTTCTGCTGGTCGCCGCCCTTGAAGTTGAATGTCGAGCAATAGGCGCGCGAATTCACCTCGCGCTTGCCGAGATAGAGGATGTCGTTGCCGCCTGAGATTTCCTCCCAGACGTTCTTCTTGTCGTCGAGCGAGTCGCGGCTCTGGTCGACATAGCCGAGCTTGACGCTCTCGCCGATGGTGATCGAACCGGAATCCGGCTTCTCCTGTCCCGTGATCATCCGGAACAGCGTGGTCTTGCCGGCGCCGTTCGGCCCGATGATGCCGACGATGCCGCCCGGCGGCAGCTTGAAGGACAGCCCGTCGATCAGAAGCTTGTCCTGGAAGCCCTTCGACAGATTGTCGAAATCGACGACATTGTTGCCGAGGCGCTCGGCGATCGGGATGACGATCTGCGCGGTATCCGGCCCCTTGTTCGAGGCCTTCTGCACCAGTTCGTCATAGCGCTGGATGCGGGCCTTGCTCTTGGCCTGGCGCGCCTTGGGCGAAGCCGAAATCCATTCCTGCTCGCGTTCCAGCGTCTTCTGGCGTGAGACGTCCTCCCGGCCCTCCTGGGCGAGGCGCTTCTGCTTCTGCACCGACCAGGCGGAGTAGTTCCCCTCGTAGGGAATGCCCTGGCCGCGATCGAGCTCGAGAATCCAGCTCGTGACATTGTCGAGGAAGTAGCGATCGTGGGTGACGATCAGGATCGCGCCCGGATAAGTCCGCAAATGGCCTTCGAGCCAGGCGGTGGTTTCGGCGTCGAGATGGTTGGTCGGTTCGTCGAGCAGCAGCAGTTCCGGCTGCTCGAGCAGCAGCTTGCAGAGCGCGACACGGCGGCGTTCGCCGCCCGAGAGCTTCGAGACCTCCCAGTCGTCGGGCGGGCAGCGCAACGCGTCCATCGCCTGGTCGACCTTGGAATCGAGATCCCACAGGCCCTTGGCCTCGATCTCGTCCTGGAGCTTGGTCATCTCGTCCGCGGTCTCGTCCGAGTAGTTCATCGCGAGCTCGTTGTAGCGGTCGAGGATCGCCTTCTGCGGCGCGACGCCGAGCATCACGTTGTCGCGCACGTTGAGGCTCTCATCGAGCTTGGGCTCCTGCGGCAGGTAGCCGACGCGAGCGCCCTCGGCCACCCAGGCCTCGCCGGTCCATTCCTTGTCATAGCCTGCCATGATCTTGAGCAGGGTCGACTTGCCGGCGCCATTGACGCCGAGCACACCGATCTTGGCGTCCGGGTAGAACGACAGATGGATGTCCTTCAGCACCTGCTTGCCGCCCGGATAGGTCTTCGACAGGCCGCGCATATGGTAGATGAACTGACGGGACATGGATGTGCGGCTCCGCTTCGGACTGATCGCGCCGGGGCTTTCGGGAAGAGTGCCGCGTATGTAGCGAGGCTGGCCGCTTGCTGCAACCGCCCGTCGTCAACTCCCTCAGGCCCGCAGCGTCATCGCGCCGTCGACGACGATCGAAGCTCCCGTCAGATAAGGGTGGGTCGCGGCCGCCAGGTCGAGCGCGACAGCGGCCATTTCCCGCGCCGTCGCCATGCGGCCCATGGTCGGGATATTGTCCTTGGCCCATTGCGCTCCGCCGATCTGCCAGACGGCGTCGGGCGCAGCCATCATGCCGGCGACGCCGCGGACCAGTTCGGTATCGGTCGTACCCGGCAGAAGGGCGTTCACCCTGATGCCGTGCTTGACATAGTCGAGCGCCGCGGCGCGCACGAGCCCCGTCAACGCCGCCTTGCTGGCGACATAGGCGGACTGGCTCTCGCGGCATGTCGTGGCCACTGTCGACGAGGTCACGACGATCTGGCCGCCCGCCGACATCATGTGCGGGATCTGGTACTTCATCGCCAGGAACACGCCGCGAAGATTGGTGCTCAGAATGTCGTCGAACTCCGCCGCCTCGTAGCTATGCAGGGGCTTCTGAAGCGTGATCCCGGCATTGTTGAAGGCAACGTGCAAACCGCCGTATCGGGTAACGGAGCTCTCGACGAACCGTCGGACATCGTCCTCCCTGCGGATATCGGCCCGGATATAGAGCGCCTCTCCGCCGGCCGCCCGGATTCCGCGCTCGACCTCTTGGCCAAGCGCCTCGCGCCGACCGCAGAAGGCGACCTTTCCGCCTTCCGCAGCGAAGGCCTCCACAGCCGCGCGGCCAATGCCGGAGGTCCCTCCCGTGACGAGCACGACCTTGTTTTCAAAGCGGCGGCGCCCATCCAGCACGACCGGTGCCGGTGCCGCCGCAGCGGCCCCGAGCATTGCGCCGCCGGCCAGGCCGGCGGCCGCACCGACGGCCATTCCCAATCCGGAGCCGGCGATTGCAAGCCGACGCGTGATGTGTCTGGTTTCCATGGCCTAACCTCTTGCATTTCGCTAATCTGAACAGCGATCAGATGCGTAGGCAATAATTTGAACACCGTCAAGATAGAGGCGATATGAATCCGGCATCGAAGAGCGGCTACCATCATGGCGACCTGCGCGATGCGCTTGTGTCAGCCACCGACCGAATCCTGATCGAGCGCGGCCTTGACGGGTTCAGCCTGCGCGAGGCGGCACGGCGTGCAGGCGTTTCGGCAGGCGCGCCCGCGCATCATTTCGGCAGCGTCTCCGGCCTCCTGACGGAAGTCGCCATTCGCGGTTTCGAGGAGCTGGTCGCCTTCCTGAGAGCAGGCGAGGCGGTAGGAGGCACTGATCCGCTCGCCCGGTTGCACGGGCAGGGAACCGGCTACGTCCGCTTCGCCGTCGCATTCCCGGGCCGGTTCGCCCTGATGTTCCGCAAGGACCGTCTCGATGATGCCAATGAGCGCCTGTTGCTGGTCGGTGAGACGGCACGCCATGAGCTGGAGCGCGCCATGGCCGCCTGCCTCGGCCGTGATGTCTCCTCGCCGCAGGTAGCGCTTGCAGCCATGGGAGCCTGGTCGCTCGTGCACGGCTTCGCCCATCTCGCCCTGGACGGGAAACTCGGCGGTCCCGCAGCAGTGGCGACCGCCATCGACGACATGCTGCCGCAGCTGCTGGCCATGTACCGACCGGATCGGGAACGGCAAGGCGATGCGTAGCTTTCCTCGCCCCCCGTTTTGGCCGTCGGACAGACGCTCCATGCGGCAGCCATGCTCGCGCCGCGCAGATACGATTGCTGCGTCTATTCGGCCGGAAGTCGTACGATCGGGGTCGCATCAGGCCGCCGCCACGGCACCCAGCCGAGCGTCATGCCCGCCGCGGCGATCAGGATCGCAGCGGCTCCGATGATCTGGAGAAGCTGCGGCTGGTGGCCGAAGGCCGTCAGATCGACGATGATCGCGACGATCGGATAGATGAAGGACAGCGCGCCGGTCAGCGACGTCGGCAACCGCTGGATCGCCATATAGAGCAGCACGAACATCAGCCCGGTATGGACGACGCCGAGCGTGCCAAGCAGCGCCCAGGTCTCCGCGCCGGCGGGCAACTGCGCCAGGCTGGCGAAGGGAGTGAGCATCGCGATCCCGACCAGGACCTGGACCAGCACGATCAGATAGGGCGCAACGCCCTTCAGCGCCTTCGCCACGATAGCGGCCAGCGCGTAGAAGAAGGCCGCGCCGAGTGCCATGGCGATGCCCGTGAGATAATCGGTCCCAACCGCCCCCGCGCCCGGCTTCGCCTGCACGATCAGCACCATGCCGGTAAAGGAGATCGCGAGCCAGAACAGCTTCGTGACGGTCAGTCGTTCGGCAAACAGCAGCGCGCCGAGCCCGACGAGCATGAAGGGCTGGGTGTTGTAGACCACCGTCGCAACCGAGATCGAAGCGCGCGAATAGGCCGAGAACAGCAGCAGCCAGTTCAGGACGACGGCAACGCCGCCTATCGCGGCGAGCGCGAGCTGGCGACCGGTCATCGCGCCGCGCCGAAGCAGCCCCAGGGCTCCGCAGACGATCAACAGGGTCGCGGCACCGAAAACGCAGCGCCAGAACACCACATCCATCACCGGCTGGCCGGAGCGAACCACGAACCAGCCGATCGTGCCTGAGATCATCATGGCGGCCGTCATCTCGGCCACGCCGCGCCTATGGTCCGTCATCACCGCCTCCACCCAGAAATGAAGCCGGATGATAGGATGACGGAATCCCGCGTTCTATGGATTACATGAGACAAATCAGAGAGAATGCCTCATATTGTAAGGGTCAAACCTCAGGAGACCTGATAACCATATGATCGACGAGCTGGACCGGAACATCATCGACATTCTGGCCGGGGATGCCCGCATCTCCCTGAAGGAGCTGGCTCAGCGGGTGAATCTGTCTTCGCCCAGCGTCTCCGAGCGGCTTCGACGGCTGGAAGAGCGCGGCGTAATCCGCGCCTTCACCGTCGACATCGATCCCCATGCGATCGGCTACCAATTGCAGGCGATCGTCCGGATCCGCCCCCTCCCCGGCAAACTACACGCGGTCCAGCAGCTGATCGAGGAGATCCCGGAATTCTCGGAATGCGACAAGGTCACCGGCGATGACTGCTTCATCGGCCGGCTGCATCTGCGCTCCATCGAACAGCTCGACCAGATCCTCGACCGGATCGCGGACAAGGCGGAGACCAGTTCGGCCATCGTGAAGAGCCAGCCGGTGAAGCGGCGCCTGCCGCCGCTATGAGGTGCAGGCTCCGCGCCGCGATTGATCAGGCTCGCCTGGTCACGACAATATGTGTGGCGGCGGGCGTCGCACTGTGCTGCGTGCTGGTATAGCCCAATGCGGGCAGGTCGAGATCAATGAAGAGGTTCTCGCCGGTGCCGAGCAGGATCGGCGAGACCGCGAGGTGGATCTCGTCGACGGCCCCCGCGCGCAGATAGTGCCGGATCGTCGCAACGCCACCGCCGAGCCTGATGTCCTTGCCACCTGCGGCTTCACTGGCGCGTTGGAGTGCCGCCTCCGGCCCATCGGTGACGAAGTGAAATGTCGTGCCGCCCGTCATCTCCAGCGGGGGGCGCGCATGATGGGTCAGTACGAAGACCGGAACATGATAGGGCGGATTGTCCCCCCACCAGCCTTTCCAGGCCTCGTCCGGCCATTCTCCCCGGATCGGCCCGAACATGTTCCGGCCCATGATCCAGGCGCCGATATTGGCAAAGCCGCGCGCGGCAAAATCGTCATCGACGCCGGTTTCGCCGCCCTCTTGCCCGAACATCTCTCGGAAAGTGCGCGTGCCGAACGCCCAGCGATGCAGCTTCGCACCGTTCACGCCGAGCGGATTGTCGACATCCTGGCTGGGTCCGGCACCGTAACCGTCCAGCGACAGCGAAAACCCGCGAACCACCAGTCTCGTCATGGCGATCATTCCAAACCAGTTGCAAAACGATATCGGATTCTTGCCATAACCGATCCTGATATGCAACCGGTCATCCCAATCGGACGATAGTCACGAAACTGACAGCCTGGCTTTCGCAGCCCGGAATTGTGCCTAAACCTTGGCTGCGGGAACGCAGCGGGAGCGAAGTTCATGAGACTGTCGACGACGCTAGGCCGAGCCGTCTTCGGATTGCTCGCGACGCTGGCGTGCCTGGCGCCGGCGCAAGCCCAATCCGACGAGCCCGGCTGCCGCCCGGAGATGGCAAGCCTCCGCCCGCCGATCCAGCGCGCGGCGCTCGCCAAGGACGAGGTCCGGCTGACCTTCGTCGGCCACGCCACCTTCCTGATCGAGACGCCCGGCGGCGTGAAGGCCGCCACCGACTACAACGACTACATCCGGCCGCGCGAAACGCCGGATATCGCGACGATGAACAAGGCGCATTCGACCCACAATTCGCGCAATCCCGATCCCGCCATCAAGCAGGTCCTGCCCGGCTGGGACCCTGCCGGCAAGGGCGCCGCGAAGCACGACGTCACGCTCGGCGACATGCGCGTACGCAATGTGCCGACCAATATCCGCTCCTATTCCGGATCGACCGATTTCGACGGCAACTCGATGTTCGTCTTCGAGATCGGCGATCTCTGCATCGCCCATCTCGGGCATCTGCACCACCCGCTCGAACCCGGCCATCTGCGCGCGCTCGGCCGCGTCGACGTCGTGCTCTTCCCGGTCGATGGCAGCTATACGCTCGATCAGGAAGGCATGATCGAGGTGCTGAAATCGGTGCAGGCCAAGGTGATGATCCCGATGCATTTCTTCGGCGGCTCGAGCCTCAGTCGTTTCCTCGCGCGCTCCCAGGATCTCTGGCCCGTCGAACGCCGGGCCGAGGCCGAAATCACGATCAGCAAGGCTATGCTGCCGCCCAAGCCGACGATCATCGTCCTGCCCGGAAACTGACCGGCCTCTCCGGTTTTCAGGCGCGCATTAACCCCTCGCTCAGCCTGGCGAGAGGCTTTTCTTGCCCTCCCGTTCCGCAGCGGCAATCTGTTCCCGTCTCATGGGAGTGCAGCATGATCCGGGTTCTCACGACTGCCGTCATTGCCGCCCTGTTGCTGCCGGCGGGTGCCGAAGCCGCGAAATTCCGCGGCGGAAGCCGTTCGTCGCATGGAAGCTCCCAGACCAGTTCCAGCGGAGGAAGCGGGACCTCCGTCGGGGTCGCGCCGCGGGTCGGCCGATCCTCACAGCAGGAAGCGGCCAAGGGCGACGCCCCGTCGCGCCCTCCCTTCCCGACGGCCAGCGCGGCGGCCCCAGCGATGCTGCGGCTCAGCACCGCCGAGGAACCAAGGATCTGGTGCCGCAGCGAAGTGGTGGTCGGCGGCTTCTGCATGCTGAACTGAGCCGCCGCCAGGCCAATCTTCAGGTGTTGGCGCCCCCATCGATTGCAAAGCCCGCCCCGGTGACGAAACGCGCTTCTTCGCTCGCCAGATAGGCCACCAGCCCCGCGATATCCTCTGGCTTGCCGTAGCGCGGGATCGCCATGCGGGCGCGCTGCTCATCGGCCTGCGGGCCGATCGCCGGATTCATGTCTGTGTCGGTTGAGCCGGGATGCACGATATTGACCGTAATGCCGCGCGGGCCGAGGTCGCGGGCGAGCCCCTTGGTGAAGCCGATCAGCGCCGCCTTGCTCATCGCGTAGAGCGTCGCACCCTCTTCGACCACGCGATCTGCGAGGCAGGACCCGGTCGAGATGATGCGTCCGCCGACGCCGAGATGCGCCGCGGCCGCCTGTGAGGCGAGCACGACAGCGCGAACGTTGACGGCAAGTGTCGCGTCGATATCGGCTAGACTCCACTCGGCAACCGCTCCTCCACGCCAGATGCCGGCGTTGTTGACCAGAATGTCGAGCCCGCCCAGCGAGGCCGCGGCCTTGTCGACCGCCCCCTTGACCGCCACCGGATCCGCGCTGTCGGCAGCAAGTGCGAATCCCTTGCGGCCAAGGGCCTCGATGGCGCGGACCACCTCGCCTGCCTTGTCGGCGGAGTGCTCAAAGGTGATCGCCACATCGGCGCCCTCGCGAGCCAATCGCAGGGCGATCGCGGCACCGATGCCGCGGCTGCCGCCCGTGACCAGGGCCTTCTTTCCAGTGAAGCGTGACATCAGGCAGTTCCATTTCTGTGATGATTGATACAGAAACAGATGGAGCGCTTGCCTCCCACCGTCAAGATAATTATCTACCGATCGATACAGAAAAGGAATGGCAATGACGGAACGCGGCCGCCCCCGCGCCTTCGATCGATCCGACGCCCTGAAGAAGGCGATGCTGATTTTCTGGGCAAAGGGCTATCAGGCCACCTCCCTCAGCGATCTGACGGGAGCGATGGGCATTGGCTCGCCGAGCCTCTATGCCGCCTTCGGCAGCAAGGAGGAACTCTATTGCGAAGCCATCGACTTCTTCGAAGCGAGTGAAAGCGATGAGATCGCCGGCCCGTTGACAGCAGCGCCAACCGCCCGAGAGGCGGTCTCGGCGTTCCTGGCTGCAAGCGCCGCCGTATTCACGCGGCCGGGGCGCCCGCCCGGCTGCATGATCGTGCTCTCGGCGGTGAATGCCGTTGGCGTCAGCGACGAGACCGCGACCAAACTGCGTGATATGCGCGCCGGAAGCGTCGCGACCATCGCCCGGCGGTTGCGCGCTGCGATCGACGCCGGCGAGATCCCGCCTGGTATCGATGCCGAAGCCCTCGCGAGCTATTACGTCACCGTTCAGCAGGGTATGTCGATCCAGGCGCGCGACGGTGCTTCCCGCCAGCAACTGGACGCGGTTGTCCGCGGCGCGATGGCGGGCTGGGAACAGTTGACGGCCGGCTAGTCTAGGGGCCGCCGACATCGCCATAATCATCCGGGGCGGAGCCCAGAATCTTGCCGGGCGCCTTAGGTGCGGTCAGCGGGGTCGGTATCGGTGTATTGCCGTGGAGGAGATCGTTGCCCGCATGAATATCGCTCGCGACCTGGAGATCCAGCCGTTCATCGTCGCGACGACGCACATCCTCGGCAATCTCAGCGACCTCCTCCTCCGACAGTCCCATGCTGCGCAGTGCGGCTGCGCCGAAAAGCATGGCGGATTCGAAGGTCTCACGAATCTGGTATTCGACATTGCTGCGGATCAGGTCCATCGCGTGGCCGCGATCATAGGCTCGCACGAACAGCTTCGCGTGCGGGAATTCGGCCTGCGCCATGGCGACGATCCTGTCGGCAGTCACGCGATTATCGACACAGACCAGGATCACCTGCGCCCGCTCGGCGCCGGCAGCATGCAGGATCTCGCGCCGCGTGCCGTCACCGTAATAGACTTTGAAGCCGAAATTCGACGCGGCACGGATCAGTTCGACATCGACTTCGATGATCGAGACGCTGCAGCCCCGCGCCAGCAATGTCTGGCTGGCAACCTGTCCGAAACGCCCAAAGCCGATCATCAACGCGCTGCCATGCAGGCCGGAGGCAATCTCGACGCCGTCCAGCGAGGTCTGCTCCGGTGGCAGGAAGCGATCGAGAGCCAATACGAGCAAGGGGGTAAGCGCCATCGACAGGATGACCGTGGCGCTGGCCACTGCGTTGACCTCAGCGCCGAAGATGCCCGCCGCTGCCGCAGCAGCATAGAGCACGAAGGCGAATTCACCGCCCTGTGAGAACAGTGCCACCCGCGTGATGGCGTCGCGGGTCCTGGAGCCGAACAGCTTGGCGACGATGAAGATACCACTGGCCTTCACCGCCATGAACGCCACCACGGCCAACGCGACCAGACGCCATTCACGGGCGATCAGGTCGAGTTCGAGCGACATGCCGACGGCAAGGAAGAACAGGCCGAGCAGGATCCCGCGGAACGGCTCGATATCGGCTTCGAGCTGGTGCCGAAAACTCGACTCCGACAACAACACGCCGGCGAGAAAGGCCCCCATCGCCATGGAGAGCCCACTCAACTGCATGGCGAGCGCTGCTCCGAGCACGACCAGCAAGGCAGCCGCGGTCATGACTTCGCGGGCTTGCGCAGCCGCAAGCAGCCGGAACATCGGGTTGAGCAACCAGCGCCCCGCCACCACGAGACCAATAACGGAGCCGGCGGCGATCAGAAGCGGGAGCCAGTCGCCGGTATCCCCCGGCTTCGCCGGCGCAAGGAGAGCAACGATCGCCAGCAGCGGCACGATCGCAAGGTCTTCGAGCAAGAGGATCGACACCGCCTGCTGCCCATGCAGTGTCGAGGTCTCGCCACGCTCGTTCAGCATCTGCATGACGACGGCGGTCGAGGACAGGACGAAGCCCATTCCGGCCACGAAGGCGGCCGGAAGGCTCAGGCCCGCGAGCAGGCCGACACCGGTCAGCAGCGCACCGCACAAGCAGACCTGCGCGGCACCCAGCCCGAAGATCTCACCCTTCAGCTTCCAGAGCCGGGAGGGCTGCATCTCCAGGCCGATGATGAACAGGAACATGACGACGCCGAACTCGGCGACGTGGAGCACGGCCTCCGGGTTGGCGAAGAGACCGAGCCCCGATGGCCCGATGGCGACACCGGCGGTGAAGTAACCGAGCACGGAACCAAGGCCGAGACGACGAAAGATCGGCACCGCGACGACGCCCGCGCCCAGGAGCGCCACGACCTTGACGAGATCACCGGTAAGGCCTTCGACCGCCATGCGCCCTCCTGCTCCTGCCAGGCATCGGCCCGGCTGCGGCACTCGCAAGCGCCTATTGGCGCAGCCCATCGGGAAAGAGCAAGCTCCACGCCGGCGAGGCCGGCCTCAGGCCTTGCGCGTGATCCGGCCCTCCAGCGGGTAGGCTGGATCGCTGTAACCCGGCGTCGAGGGATGGCCGGCAGGCACGAGCCGATCGACCAGGGCCTCATCCTCGGCGTCGAAGCGGGCATCGAGCGCCGCGAGATAGGCCTGCCATTGTTCGAGGGTGCGCGGACCGGCGATCGCCGCCGTCACCAGCGCATTGTTCAGCACCCACTGCACCGCGAACTGGATCGGGGTCAGCCCCTTCGCGGCCGCATGGTCGCGGATCGTGCGGGCGATGATCAGCGATTCCTCGCGCCATTCGGTCTGCATGATCCGCTTGTCCGCGCGGCCGGCCCGCGTGCCCTCCGGCGGTGCCTGACCCGGTTCGTATTTCGCGGTCAGAATGCCGCGGGCGAGAGGCGAATAGGACGCGACACCCAGGCCGTAGAAATCGCAGGCGGGCAAATGCTCGACCTCGGGCATGCGGTTCATCGCGTTGTAATAGGGCTGGCTGACCACGGGCCGGTCGATGCCGAGTTCATCGCAGAGCCGGCAGATTTCCGCGACGCGCCAGGAGCGGTAGTTCGAAACGCCGAAATGCCGGATCTTGCCCTGACGCACGAGATCGGCGAGCGCATGCACCGTCTCGCCAAGCGGCACGGTGTGGTCTTCCTTGTGGAGATAGTAGATATCGATGAAATCCGTCCCGAGCCGCCGAAGGCTGTCCTCGCAGGCCTGCATCACCCATTTCCGGGAGAGGCCACTCTGATAGGGCCCCGGCCCCATAACGCTCGCGACCTTGGTGGCCAGAACCCAGTCATGCCGGTTCGCGGCAATCGCCCGCCCGGTCACCTCTTCGGAGCGGCCCTCGTTATAGACGTCGGCCGTGTCGATGAAATTGATCCCGGCCGCGCGCGCGTGATCGACGATGGCTCGTGCATCGCCTTCCTCAGTCGCACCTCCGAACATCATCGTCCCCAGGCATAGCGGCGAAACCTTCAGGCCGGAACGGCCGAGCCGACGATAGTTCATCTGCGTTGTCCCTGATGCATTGGCGCGCAAACCTGCCTCATCACCTGCGCCCGCACCAGAGCGAGGCACGCAGAGATGCCTTGCAAGGGCAAGAGATTCCTTAAGATTTCATGGGAAGCTGCGACAGTCAGTCAATGGTCGCTCCCGCATGAATCTCGCCGCTCTCGTCCAGAGCCAGACCCTCGCCACCTTGCTTGCAGCCTTGGCTCCCGGAGCCGGGCTCGAGCCCGGCAAGACGGTCGAAGCGCGCTTGCTCTCCCTGGGCAAGGACGGTACCGTGACCGCTTTGGTCGATGGCGTGAAGATCGATCTCGTTCTCGCCGGCCCGGAAGTCCGACAGGCTGCGCTGCAGCCCGGCACAACGCTCACACTCAAAATCGAGGCTCCGGAAGACGGTGGAACGGGGGTGCGGGCGACGCTGCTTGCGGCTCGCCCCCCTGGCGAAGCTCTCACTCCTCCGGCTCAGTTGGTGCCCATCGACGGTCCGCGGCGCGAGCCGGCGCTCGCACCGCTTGCGCTGGAGACGGGCCGCAGCGCCAAGCCGTCGGCTCCGGAGGCCGCCACCCCCGGCCTGCCGGCTTCGTCGCGTCTTGCCGGCGCGAGCTCTTCAGCACCTTTGCCAATCCCCGCTACCGTCGCGGTGGCCCCTGCGCCGACCCAACGGCTGCAGTCCGAGGCGACGCCCTCGCCGCGCGCACTTGCCGGCCCGCTGATGGGCGAGGCTCTCGCTCGCCAGGACAGTCTCGCGCCGCTCTTCGCCAATCTGCAGGTGCTTGCCAACGGTACGATCTCCCTCATCCTGCCCAAGCCCCTGATGGGCCTGATCGACCAGATCCTGGCTCAGGCCATGCCGGCCGAGCGTAGACCCGTAACCGGCCAGGGCTTGAAGCAGGCCGTCGCACGCTCCGGACTTTTCCTGGATGCGCAGGAGGCAAGACTGCCTTCGCGAGCAAGCGACCGCCCGGAGGCAGCCGCACCACGCCCCTCTCCTCACGGCGATCTGAAGGCGGGGTTACGCGCGCTCAGCGACATGCTGCGGCCGCTTGTCGCCCCGGACGCCGCCGCTCCAGGGCTCAAACCGTCGGGAACAGAACCAAGGACGGCAGAGCAGGCAACGAGCGATGCGGAAGCGCATATCCGCCCGTCCCCGCCACGGCGCGACGGCGCGCTCGCCCCTCAATCGATTGCCGAACCCACCCTGTCGGCCGGAGAGAAGCCGCTCGTCATCGCACGCACGCTGCTCGACCAGACCGAAGCCGCGCTCGACCGCGTCAAGCTCGCGCAGTTCGCATCTCTGCCGCCAGAACCCAACCGTCCCGAGGCCGCACAAGGCCAACGCTGGGTGACGGAGATCCCTCTCGCTTTCCAAGCGGGCACCGCGATCCTGCCGCTGCATATCGAGAAGGACCCGCCGCGACGCAGCCCCTCTGGTGTCGAAGGGCCCCTCTGGCGCGTGCGCTTTGCCCTCGACGCCGAGCCGATGGGTCCGCTGCAAGGTGTCGTAACGCTCCAGGGACGCGCGGTGAGTGTCTCGCTTTGGGCCGAACGCGAAGGAACGAGCCAGTTCCTGCGCGGCGCTGCGCCTGATCTCCAGGCAGCGCTGGCCAATGCAAAATTTGAAGACGGAACCGTCGACATTCATACCGGCCAGCCGCAAGCCAGGCGAGCGACCGCCGGCCAGTTCCTGGACCGTCTGTCATGAGCCCTCCCTCTCCCGATCCGCTCGCGGTCGCGCTCGAGTATGACGGCCATGGCGCCCCGTGCGTCACAGCAAAGGGCCGCGGAGAGCTTGCTCAACGCATCATCGAGACCGCCCGCAAACATGATGTCGACATCGAGCGGAACGCTGTGCTCGCGCAGGCTCTCTCCACGGTCGAGCTGGACGATCAGATCCCCGAGGAACTCTACCGGGCTGCGGCGCAGGTCATCGCCTTTGTGCTATCGTTACGGGGCGAGATGCGCCTCGGTAGGCAGGGCGGCGGCCAGTCTTGATCCAGTTCTGCCCAGAGCCTGCTTGCCGCCTCCGCACGAGGGTCGGATGAGCGCCGAGATCGTCATCAGGCGCACGCGGCTTGGCGATTATGTCGGCTATGGTGCAGCCTTCGCCGAACTCGCGGAACGAGCGGTCGAGCCCAATCCCGCCATGTCGCCAGCCACTGTCGCGGCTGCGCGGGTCCTGGTTCCAGATGACCGCATCGTCATCCTGACGGCCTGGCGCAGTGAAGCGCTCGGTTCCGAGAGCCTCGTCGGAATCTGGGTGTTGCGTCGGCAGCGCGACTGGCGCAGCGGCCTTACCCCCATCCTCGCCGCTCCGCTCGTGCCGCTCTACGAGGTTTCATCGGCCCCCGTGCTGGACCGCGACAATGCCGAGGATATCGCGCTCGCTCTGCTGCGCCACCTCGCCGCATCGCGCGACCTGCCGAAAACCCTGGCTCTGCCGCTCCTGCCCGTGCAGGGGCCAGGTTTTCGTGCGCTCCAGGAGGCTTGCCG
The DNA here is from genome assembly GCF_052115465.1 of Allobosea sp. 2RAB26. Classification (NCBI taxonomy): domain Bacteria; kingdom Pseudomonadati; phylum Pseudomonadota; class Alphaproteobacteria; order Hyphomicrobiales; family Alloboseaceae; genus Allobosea; species Allobosea sp. 2RAB26. The sequence goes on from NZ_JBFRGS010000004.1 coordinate 141,219, forward strand.
GGTCACCGGCAGCGGGCTGACGACATTCGAAACCTGGCAGCGTCCCGTGATGATCGCTCAGCCCGGCGACGATGCCGAGCGCTATCTCCGTCGCGCCCTTGGCTCAAGTTACAAGAAGCGCATGCAGCAGTTCCGGGCGATCGCACGGAACGGCGTGGTCTCCTTCCAGCGCAAGCGTCGCCAGGCCGCAGGCGAGGCGTTCGAGACCTTCCTCGCGCTCGAAGCGGCAGGCTGGAAGGGGGAAGCCGCGACCGCAATCGCCTGCCTGCCTGATGACGCGGCCTATTTCCACCGGCTCGTCGAGCTCTTCGCCGAACAGGACGCGCTCCAGCTCGACACGCTGCTGCTCGATGGCAAGCCCATGGCGATGGGCCTGCTCGTCGAAAGCGGAAATACCCGCCAGTTCCTGAAGATCGCCTATGACGAGACCCAGGCGCGCCATTCGCCAGGGCGAGCGCTGACCATTGCGATGCTCCAAGCCGATTTCACGGAGACGCCGCCGGTCTTCTTCGACAGCGGCGCAGGCGACGGCGTCGATCCCGGAACCTATGTCTGGGGCGAGCGCAGGACCATGGCGAATGCGATCATCGCGATCGGCAGCGCGATACCGGGGCCGGCACAGGTCGCCGCCCTGGCCCGCATGTGGCTGCGGCGCCTGCGGAATCGTCATCAATCGGCAAAGCATCGATAGAGATCACGCGGCTCGCCTGGCGACCTCGCACGCATCAGCTGAGAACAACTCCGGCGACGCCGCCCTGTCGAGCCGACGTCCGGCTCGGAAGGCGGCGGCCCATGACGAGATTGACCAGGCTCGCTACCTGCCCGATACCGGCCAGGATCATCCTGCAACGGTGCGACGGCATGACCAGCGATATCAAGATCGGAATCGTCACGATATCCGACCGGGCCTCGGCCGGCATCTATGCCGACGAGGGCGGCCCCGCCATTCGCGACTACCTGAAGAATGCGCTCGCTTCGCCCTGGACGGCCGTTGCGCGGGTCATCCCGGACGACCGCAAGGCGATTGCCGACACCCTGATCGAACTTGCCGACCGCGAGGGCTGCTGTCTCATCGTCACGACGGGAGGCACCGGTCCCGCTCCCCGCGACGTCACGCCCGAGGCCACGGACGACGTTGTCGAGAAACCGATGCCCGGCTTCGGCGAACTGATGCGCCAGGTCAGCCTCACCAAGGTGCCGACCGCGATACTCTCGCGCCAGACCGCCGGCATCCGTGGTCGCTCGCTCATCGTCAACCTGCCGGGACGGCCCCGCGCGATCGCCGAATGCCTCGACGCCGTGATGCCCGCCATACCCTACTGCATTGACCTGATCGAGGGCCCCTACCTGGACACCGACCCGACCGTCATCGTCGCCTTTCGTCCGGGCCAGAAGGCCAAGGCCTGAATTTTTCCACGACCCTGCATTTAACCAATGGTAGTGACGTTGCTGTAAGGCAGCAGGGTCACGACCTGCCTGAGAAGAGCGCGCTTGATGTCAGTCCCGAAAATCGTTCCGCTCGTCATGGCCGGCGGAGCCGGCACCCGGCTTTGGCCGCTGTCGCGCGATACGTTGCCCAAGCAGTTCATTCCGCTGCTCGGAGACGGGATCTCGACCTTCCAGGCGACCCTGCAGCGGCTGCATGACCCGCGCTTCGATGCGCCGATCGTCATCACCAACAATGACTTTCGCTTTATCGTTGCTGAACAGATGCTCGCGATCGGCATCAAGGGCGAGATCGTCCTGGAGCCGGAGCGACGCGATTCCGCCGCAGCGGTCGCAGTCGGCTCGCTATTGGCAGAACAGCGCAGGGCCGGCGCGATCTGTGCGGCCTTTGCAGCCGATCACGTCATTCAGGCGACTGCGGCATTCCGCGACGATTGCGCGATCGCAGCCGAGCTCGCTGCGTCCGGCCTGATCATGACGCTCGGCATTCCCCCGACGCATCCCTCGACGGCCTATGGCTATCTCGCACCCGGCGAGCCGCTGCCCGGCGAGCGCGCAAAACGTCTGCAGCGTTTTGTCGAGAAGCCCGACCTGGAACGCGCCACGCGCTATCTCGAGGAAGGATATCTCTGGAACAGCGGCAATTTCGTCTTTGCCGCGGCGACGATGTGCGACGAGATGGAACGCCACGTTCCGGACGTGCTGAATGCCGCGCGTGAAGCGATTGCCAAGGCGACCCGCGACCTCGACTTCCTGCGCCTCGATCCGGAGGCGTTTGCCCAGGCCACCAAGATTTCGATCGACTACGCCGTGATGGAGCGGACGCGGGCGGCCGGTGTCGTGCAGGCAAGCTTCGACTGGTCCGATATCGGCGCCTGGGACTCGATCCACGAGATCAAACAGAAGGACGCCGATCGCAACGTCCTCGAAGGCGAGGTGGTCGCGCTCGATAGCCACGGCATCTATGTCCGCAGCGACGACGTGTTGACGACGGTTCTCGGCCTCGACGATGTCGTCGTGGTTGCGACGCGCGATGCCGTGCTCGTCTCGTCAATGGCCGCCGCCGGCAAGGTCAAGAACCTCGTCGAGTTGATGAAGGCCGATGGCCGGCCGCAGGCGAGCGAGCACCTGAGGGTCTACCGGCCCTGGGGCTGGTATCAGCGCATCGATATCGGCCAGCGCTTCCAGGTTAAGCGCATCAACGTCAAGCCAGGCGGGCTGCTCAGCCTGCAGAAGCACTTTCATCGCGCCGAGCATTGGGTCGTGGTTTCGGGAACAGCCGAAGTTACGGTCGATGCCAAGGTCACGCACGTGCATGAGAATGAATCGGTGTACTTGCCGATCGGCTGCGTCCACCGCTTGCGCAATCCCGGCAGGATCGACCTCGAGCTGATCGAGGTACAGGTCGGCTCCTATACCGGCGAGGACGACATCATCCGCATCGAAGACATCTACGCGCGTAGCTGAAGGCGGGCTCAGGCGGCGTGCAGCTCCTGACCGATAGCCCGGATCAGCTGTGAGCCGACCGGGTCCGAGCTCGCGGGAAAGCCGCCTACGAGGCTGCCATCGCGCCCGACCAGATACTTATGGAAGTTCCAGGTCGGGACTTCGGCCGGCCGCCGTGTCGCCGCCCAGCGATAGAATGGATGGGCGTCCGGGCCACGCACGCTCGATTTCGCGGCGAACGGGTAAGTCGCGCCATAGGTCTGGCGCGCTGCTTCCGCGATAGCCACACCTTCCAGCGGCTCCTGCCCGCCGAAGTCATTGCACGGCACCGCCAGCAACATCAGGCCACGGCCGGAATAGCGTTGCCACAGCTGCTCAAGTGTTGCGAACTGCCCTGCGTAGCCGCAATTGGTAGCCGTGTTGACGATCAGGATCGGCTTGCCGCGATAGGCCGCCAGCGGAATATGGCCGCCCTCGAGCCGGGCGAACGCAAACTGGTAGGCGTCGGGTGCGCTCTGCGTATCGGGCGATATGGCAAATGATGGGCTCGCAGCGAGCCCGCCGATCAGGCTCAACACGTCACGACGAAGCAGCGGCATGGCCTGCCCTCCCGCGAAACCTCATAATCCGGCGCAGATACTGGCGCAAATGAGAGCGCCCCGCAGCCATGATGGCCCGAGGCGCTGGATCACAATGGTGAGATTAGATCATCGGACAGGAAATCGTATCCGGTCCGATGATCTATCCCTTTGTCTTTGCATCGGCTTTCCCAAAAACCGCAATCCACTCTTCGGGCCGATGCTTTAGCCTCGAGCCGGCCTGCGCTCAGCAGGCGAGAACCTTCTTCACCCGCACCTCGAGATCGCGGAGCTCATAGGGTTTCACGACATAGTGGTCTGCGCCGTTGCTGGTCGCCTCGTCCATCTTGTCCACCGAGCGCTCGGAGGTCGCCATGATGATCTTGATCTGGTTGAGCTCCGGCACGGAACGGATCGCCCGCAGCAGATCGATGCCGCTCATTCCGTCCATGTTCCAGTCGAGCAGAAGCAGATCATAGCGCTTGGTCTGCATCTTCATCAGCGCTTCGCGCGCATTCTCCGCCTCATCGATGTCCTGGAACTCGATCTGCTTCAGGAAATAGGTGGCAAGACCGCGCATGCTCTTCTGGTCGTCGACCACGAGGATCCGGTAGTCACTTCTGGCTTTCATCACGCTCTCCTCACGCGGTGCGCTGATGCGGACGTTCTGCGATCAGGTGGCCGATAGCGGCGCCAATCTGGTCGAGTGCCACAACGCGATCAGCGGCCCCGATCTCGAATGCTGCTTTCGGCATCCCGTTTACCACACAGGTTTCGCCACTTTGAATTAACGTCTCGGCACCGGCTTTGCGCATGGCTAACAAACCGTCTGCCCCGTCCCGGCCCATCCCGGTCAGCAGCACGCCTACCGCATGGGCACCCAGGCTGCGCGCCACCGAGTGGAACATGACATCGACCGATGGCGAATGACCGCTGACCAGCGGCCCTTCCTTCAGGACACAGACCAGTTCCCCACGGCGCTCCTCGATCTCGAGATGGCGCAGGCCACCTGGCGCGACGACCGCCATGCCGGGCTTCAGCTTGTCCCCGTCGGCCGCCTCGCGGACGTCAAGCCCGGTGGCTGCCGCCAGGCGTGCGGCGAATTTTGCCGTGTAGCCGGCGGGCATGTGCTGAACCACGACCATCGGGATGCGCAGATTGGCGAGGTCCCGCATCACCACCTGCACGGCCGGTACGCCGCCGGTCGAGGCGCCGATGGCGATCAACGACGTACGCCCACCGGGCGAGGCGGAAGCGCGCCCAGGCTCACGAACGGGAGCTGGCCTTGCCGGCGCGGCTTCGCGCGCCAGAGCGCGCGCGGCTGCAAGCATCTTTCGACTGGCCGAGGCGCGGTGAAGCGCAGCCACCAGATGCTTCATGAAGCCTTCGAGCGTATGCGTCGTGCCGTCCGGCTTCTCGATGAAGTCGATCGCCCCCAGTTCCAGCGCCTGGATGGTGTTGTCGGCGCCTGGGCCGCCGAAGGCTGAGACGATCAGCACCGGCAACGGGTCCTGCTTCAGCACGCGCGCCAGCAATTTGAGGCCGTGCCGTCCCGGCAGTTCGAGATCGAGCGTCAGCAGGTCTGGCCGCAGCTCCTGGATCGCGTCCCAACCCTCCTCCGCGCTGCCGGCGACGCCGATCACCTTGAAGCCGGGGGCGGAGTCGATGATCTGCGTCATGAGCTTCTGCATCAGGACGGAATCGTCGACGACAAGGACAGTGACGGGTTTGGCCGATGGTGCTTGGTTCAGGGTCATGTGAAGATCTCGACATCACCTGCGACAGGCTGGGTCTTAAGTCGGTTGAGATAGGCCACTTCCTGCTCATGCTCGCTGCTGCGGACGCTCGGCTGCACATGCTGCACCCAGGCCCGTCCCGTGGAAGGCTGATAGTGGATTCGCCGTGAGCGTGTGCCGCCGACATCCTTGGAGACGATGGGAATGCCTTCCCGGTTGAGGAAGTCGAGCACGAAGGCAATGTTGCCGTCGCCTATGGCGAGCATGGTCGCCCCCGACAGGACCCGTGCCCCGCCGAAGACCTTGGCTTCGAGATGATTTCGTTTGCCGCCGCGCTTGAGCAGGCCGTTGATGAGAACTTCCATCGCGGTGTCGCCATAACGCTCGCCGGCGCTGGCATCGTTGCCACTGTTGTTCTTCGGCAGCAGGAAATGGTTCAGCCCACCGACCCCTGCCTGCGGATCGCGCATGCAGACCGAGATGCACGAGCCCAGCACAGTCGCGACGATCTCGTCCTTCGCCGAGGTGATCTCGTGCTCACCTGGCGCGACCGTGATGATCGTCGCCTCGAAACGGGGGTCGAAATAGCGCCGAGAGGACCGCGTGATACTCATGGGGTTCTCTCGTAGATCGTGCGGCCGATCAGCCTGAGCTGCGGGTGAGGTTGCGGGAGCGACTCGGAATGACCGAGATAGAGGAAACCTCCCGGCGCAAGCAGATCGACGAAGCGGTCGAGGATCGTGGCCTTGGTCCGGGTATCGAAATAGATGAAGACGTTTCTGCAGAAAATGGCATCGAATGGGCCACGCATCGGCCAGTTTTCGATGAGATTGAGCCGCTTGAAGGCGATCAGCCGGCGCAGATCATCGCTGATCCGCGCCTCTCCACGCCCGACCTGCCCGTCCAGGCGCAGCAGCGGCCTGACATCGACGGGCAGACGCTCGAACAGCTCCGCCGGATAGATGCCCGCTTCCGCCCGGTTGAGGATGTCCGTGTCGATATCAGTCGCCAGAATGCGGAAATCAAGATCGCTGCGTGAGCCGATGACGTCGCGCGAGACAGCCGCAATGCTGTAGGGCTCCTCGCCGGAGGAGCAGGCAGAGGACCAGATCCGGATACGCCCGCGCCGGCCGCCGCGTTCCTGAACCAGCCTCGGCAGCACATCGCGGCGCAAATGGTCGAAATGATGCCGCTCGCGGAAGAAGGCGGTGTGGTTGGTGGTGACCGCGTTGATCAGCTCGGGGATCTCGTCCTGCGCGCCCGGCGTCTTCAGGAAGGCGCAGTACTCCGCGACCGAGCCCATTCCCAGCGCCTTGACGCGTCGGGAAAGGCGACCTCGCGTCATCGCTTCCTTGTGTTCGCGGATGACGATGCCGGCATGCTCGTAGACGAGCTTCGATATGAAGCCCATGTCCTCACGCGTCAGCGTGGCTTCGTGAAGACCTTGAGGCGCGAGCATCACTGTGAACCTGACAACATCGAACTAGAACTCGGCCCAATCATCGACACGCCCATTGGCGATGCGGCGCGGCGCGGGACGGACCGCCGGGGCTTTCGTCAGTTCCGGCCGACGCGACTCCGGGCGGCGGACCGCCGGCGCGACACGCGCCTGCTCGACGAGCGCTGCAGCCGCAAGTCGCTGCAACCGGGCGGGCTCGGTCTGCGCAGCATGAACCGACGGCGCAGCAAACCCTTCCTCGATGCGGAAGACGGCAACAAGCTGTTTCAGCCTGTCGATTTCCGCCATCAGTTCATGTGCCGATGACGCACTCTGCTCCGCCAAAGCCGAGTTCTGCTGGGTCATCTCGTCCATATGGGCGACGGTCTGGCTCATCTCCTCGATGCCATGGGCCTGCTCGGCGGTCGCGGAAGAGATCTCCGCGACGGTCGCAGAGACCTTGCTCGCAGCGGCCACGATCCGCTCCAGAGCTTCACCGGTGCTGCGTACGAAGCGCACGCCCTCGCCGACCTGCTCGTTGGAGGTCGCGATGAGACCCTTGATATCCCGCGCAGCCTGAGCGGAACGCTGTGCCAGGGCGCGCACTTCGGAGGCCACAACGGCAAACCCCTTGCCCGCGTCACCGGCCCGCGCAGCCTCGACCGCCGCATTGAGCGCCAGCAGATTGGTCTGGAAGGCAATACCGTCGATCACGGAGACGATCTCCGAGATGCGGACGGAGGACGTCTCGATCCGTTCGATCGCGCCAACCGCCTGGGACACGACAACCCTGCCGTCATTGGCCACATTCATGGCCTCTCCGGCCAGCTGGGTCGCCTCGCGGGAGCGGGCCGCGCTCTGCTTGACGGAGGCTGCCAGCTCCTCGGTCGTCGCGGCAGTTTCCTCCAGATTGCCGGCTGTCGCTTCAGTCCGCCTGGCAAGGTCGCCTGCGCCGGAATTGATCTCGATCGCGGCTCGCGAAACATTGCCTGCCGTCAGTTGGATGGTCGAGACGGTCTGGCCGAGATGGGCGAGTGCTCCGTTCAGGCTGCGCTTCAGCTCTGCGAGGCGGCCGCGATAGTCCCCCTCCATGCGGTGGCTCAGGTCACCCTCAGCCAGTCCACCGAGCACGCTCGAAAATTCGCCGACCGCGCCTTCGACCAGCGTATTGATCTGATTCAGGCCCTCGGCGATGCGAGCCATCGCCTCCGGCTTGCCCGCAAGCGGAATACGACGCGAGAAGTCGCCCTCGACGGCCGCCGAGACGACATCTGCAACCTCGTTGGCGGCGGCAAGTTCGTCGGTCAGTTCCAGCCATTCGACGGCGGTGCCGAGACGCTCGCCATTGGCATGCAGGACAGGGCTCAAAGACAGCGAAATAGTCCGCCGGCCGAGCGCATAGCGGATCGCGCGGGCCCCGCCGACATCATGCCGCCCGAACACGGGGTCGCCATAGACGGCATCCATGACCCGGCCAAGCATGTCCTTGGCCGAGCAGCCCGGGAAGGCCGTGCGAAAATCCTCCTGGGCCTCGGCAAAGAACTTCAGCAGCGACTTGTTGACGTAGACGACGCGGTTCTGCCGATCGCAGACCATGACATTGGTGCGGCAGTCATCGAGCGCGGCACGGATACGCGCAGCTTCGACCCCTGTCTCGTGAATGCTCTTCAGGGCGCGGGCAAGGTCGCCGATCTCGTCGCCGCGGGCGAGGCCCGGGATCGCGGCGTTCTCGCCCTGGGCCAACAGGCCGACCGCATCGCGCATCTCGACGATGGGACGGTAGATCGAGCGCGCCGCAAACCAGCCGACGGCCGCGATCGCGACCAGCGAAACGGCGCTGATCCCCAGCATCTGCGGAATGGCCGATCGCACGGCACCGTCGATATCGGCGGCGCTCAGCCCGAGCTGCGCGAGGTCATTCAGCCGCCCCCAGGCGACATGATAGGCGGCGGCGCCGATGGCGCCGCCCGAAACGAAAGCCGCGCCGAGAAACATCAGCGGCAGCCGTACCGAGAGTCTCGAAAGGGAACCGGCGAAGCTGCCCATGTTCTTGTCGTGTCTTTCTTGGCGCGTTGGCCTTCCCCGGCTCAGTCATCTGGCGCGTTGCCGCGTCAGATGATGATCAAGCCGCCCGGGTGGTCCGAGCGAGAGGGGTTTCCGCCCCGCCTTCGCGGATCACGGCCGCGAGGTCGAGCAAGGCGACGATCTCGGTGTCGAGCAACACGAGGCCTTCGATCAGGCCATGCTCGTCACGCTCCAGATCCGGCGCCGGGCGAACCGCGCTGACCGGAACATCGACGATGTCGGAGACCGAGTCGACCAGCAGGCCGGCGGTCTTGTCCTCGACATCGACGACGACGATGACGTGGGTTGCCGTGGCATCGGTGACACCGAGGCCGATCGAGGTGCGCAGGTCGTAGACCGCGAGAATGACGCCGCGCAGATTGAGCACGCCGCGCACATGCGGAGCCGCATGCGGCAGGGGCGTGGTCACCTGCCAGCCCTTGATTTCACGAACCATGCCGACATCGATGCCGAAAGTCCGATCACCGACGCGGAAGGTAACGATACGACGCACGGCTGATTCAGGCTGCGCCGACGAGAAGTGCTTTTCGCCGAGTTGAAGGGTCATGATCATCCAGCCATTTTCAGTTCGGGAGCGGGTTGCCGGCTGCCGGTCGCGGCCAGCCTCAGCATCGAGTCGACATCGAGGATCAGGGCGACGAGGCCGTCGCCGAGGATGGTCGCGGCGGATGCGCCGTTGACCGCGCCGTAATTCGCCTCGAGGCTCTTCACGACGACCTGCTGCTGGCCGACGATCTCGTCGACCGCAATTCCGACATTACCGCCGCGCTCGGTTTCGGCGATGATGATGATGTTCTCGTCGCGCTGCCCGGACGAGCCCATCACGGCGCCGAGCCGGTAGAGCGGTGTGACCTCACCGCGCCAGCGCAGGACTTCCTGGCCGAAGGTGAGATGCTCGATCGGCGTATTGGCGAGGTGCTGGGTCTCGATCACACTCGCGATCGGGATGACGTAGCGATCGTCACCGCAGCGGATCACCATGCCCTCGAGCACGGCGAGCGTCAGCGGCAATGCCAGGGTGAACTTGCAACCGCGGCCGGGCTCGGAATCGACGCTGATGCGGCCGCCGAGCGACTCGACATTGCGCCGCACCACATCCATGCCGACGCCGCGGCCCGAGATGTCGCTGACGGCCTCCGCGGTCGAAAGCCCGGCGGCGAAGATCAACTGGTCGATCTCCTCGGGTGCAAGCTTTTCATCGGGGCCGACAAGACCACGCGAACGGGCCTTGCCCAGTAGCTTCTCGCGATTGATGCCGCGCCCGTCATCGGTGACGGAAATCACGATGCGCCCGGCCCGATGTTCGGCGGTGAGCTGGATCGTGCCCTCCGGCCCCTTGCCTGCTGCCAGGCGTTCCTCCGGCGTCTCCAGGCCATGATCCATCGAATTGCGGATCATGTGAGTCAGCGGATCGGCAAGCTCTTCGATGATCGTCTTGTCGACCTCGGTATTTTCGCCTTCGAGCACCAGGCGCACTTCCTTGCCCAGGGTCTGCGCAAGCTCGCGGACGAGGCGCGGCATGCGCTGGAACACGGCCTTCACCGGCTGCGCGCGCACGGCCATGACATGGTCCTGCAGCTCGCGTGTCTGGCGCGACAGCGTCAGGATGCCCTCGGCGGTCTTGGCATAGACGTCATAGGGCAGCGAGCGCACGCATTCGACCAGCATGGACTGGGTAATGACGATCTCGCCGACGAGATTCATCAGCTTGTCGATGCGGTCGAGGTCGACGCGAACGCTGACGGCCTGGCGTTGGCGGGCCGCAGGAGCATCATTGGCAGGAGCACGAAGCGCAGGACGCGGCACGGGCGGAGCCGTCGCCTCGACTGGGGCCGGGGCCGGCGCAGGAGCCGGCACAGGAACGGGTTCCGGCGCAGCGGCCGGAGCAGGCCCGAGCTTCGCCAGGATTGCCGAGAGATCGGCAGCAACCGACTGCGGCACCTCTGCTTCGACGGCAGCGACTGGCGCGAACGAGGCCACATCGTCATTGGCCGGCTCGGGCATCGCCTCGATCTCGAACTCCTCGGTCGCGAGGGTGAAATCGAACTTGCCGTGCAGCTCTTCGACCGACAACTGCGTGCGCAGGTTCACGGCAAAGCGCATCCAGCAATCGGTGACGTCGAGTTCCTCCAGCGACGGCACGTGGCTCAGGTCGCAGGAGACGGAAACGATATCCTCCGGCGGCAGAGCCGCCAGCACGACGCGGGGTTCGATCACACGGCGGAAGAGGTCGCGATCCGGCGTGATGCGCAGGCACATCTCGCTGCCGGCCTTCACCGGCTCTGCCGGAGCGACGGCGGCAACTGGCTCGTCGTCCCAGCCGTCATCGATCGGCTTCACGGGCGCGGCGGACTTCGCCTCGACCATCGCAAGCAGATTGCCGAGCGCTGCGATACCCGGCGGGGCGTCGTCGCTCGCAGGCGCGGAGGCCGATGGCACTGGAGGTGCGGAAGCGGCAGCGGCAGGAGCTGCTGCGACGGGTTCGGCCTGCCCGACACGTTCCAGCGCCTCGAGCAGATCAGGACGCGGGCGGGCCGGTTCGTCATTGCGCGCCGCCGACACCAGATCGGCAACGGCATCCGAGCAGCGCAGGAACAGTCCGAAGGGAGCGTCCTCGATCGCGACACGCCCCGAACGCAAATGATCGAGCGAAGCCTCGAAGACATGGGCGAAGGCGACGAGCTCCGTGCAACCGAAGGCCCCTGCCCCGCCCTTGATCGAATGGATCGCGCGAAATGCGGCGTTGACGTCCTCGGGCTCGCGTGAGCCCTCATCAAGCGCCTGAAGCTTTTGCTCCAGAGCGCCGAGAAGCTCTTCGCATTCCTGGAAGAACGTTTGTTTGAGTTCCGCTAACGGATCCATCGGCCAGCCTTAGTTCTGATAGCGAGCAACGAGGCCGAGCAGGGTGTTGGGCTCGAACGGCTTGACCATCCAGGCGCTGGCACCGGCGCGCCGGCCCTCCGCCTTAATCTCGGCGCCGTTTTCCGTCGTCAACACGATGATCGGCGTATTCTGGCCGGCCGGTCGGGCACGGCAGGCGCGCGTGAACTCGATTCCGTCCATCAACGGCATGTTGAGGTCGGTGATCACCAGATCGGGCTGGAACTGGTCGAACTTGACGAGGCCGTCCTCGCCGTTCTCCGCTTCCGCCACCTCATGTCCGGCATTGCGAAGCGTCAGGCTCAGCAGACTGAGCAGGGTCTTCGTATCGTCGATGGCCAGGATTCTCATCGATATCACTCCAGGACGAGAGCGCTTTGGGCAGGATCGAAGCCGATCGCCTGCAGGGACTTGCGGCACTCTTCCGAGGCCTTGAGAGTGACGCTGAGCCCCTTTGCCTGCGCACTGGTCGCGGCGGCATGGAGCAACTGAATCCAGAGGCTGGGCAGGGGGCCAGCTTCAGCGCATTCGACGGCGATGCTCTCCTTCTGCTCCAGCGCGACAAGCAGCTGATTGCGGAAGGCTGCCGCCTCGGAACGACCGAGAAAGGCTGGAAGCGAGACGGTGATGACCACGGCGGCGGGACCCATGATTGGCGGATGGAAGATCACGCCAGATTGGTAAAAATTTCGCTAATCGGCGGCACCCCGGCATCAACGCTTTGGGCGTTTCCGAGGCAGATGTGGTCAGAACATGGCATTGCTGATGGCACGCGGAACGAGCGAGATGCTGCCGTTCTGCTCCTTGTACTTGCGCGGGATGTTGATGATCCCGGACAGGTGCAGCCAGAGCGCGTTGGGCGAGATCGGCTTGGTGATGATCTCGTGCGCCCCGAGCTTGGCCGCCTGCACGACCGAACGGCGGTCGGGGCGTTCCATCATCACCAGGACCGGAGCCTTGGCGAAGGGCGAAGTCTTGAACGAACGGATCGACGCCAGGCATTTGACACTGCCGGAATCGGGCAGGTCCCAGTCCAGGACCACGATGTTCGGCTGCTTCTGGATGAACATCGTTGCGGCCGAGGACAAATCCGGGGCCTCGAAGATGCGGTGGAGCGACGCCTGGTAGAGCATGGTCCGGACGATGCGCCGGTAATGCGCGCTGCTATCGATCAGCAGGACCGAGAGATTGGGAAAAGACGGCGCGATATGCATGACGCTGGACCGGACACTCACTCAACCCGACGCGCCATCCTGGCGCTACGCGTAGTCTTGCCTGCAGGAACGCTCACAGGCCGTTAATGCGGTCGCCTCAAACGCTGAGACCGAAGCGAATTCCGCCCCAATGGCGCCCCTTGACCCAGATCGGCGCGGAGAGGTCCTCCATGACGAGAAACTGGCCGCCGCCCATGTCGCGCCGATAGGTCTGCAGCAGGAAGGGTTTCTGGTTGCGGGCAGCCGCCAACCCGGTGCGATCCGCGAAGACGCGGCGGTTCCGGCAATTCGCGTTGTTCCAGATCGGATCCCGTCCCTGCGCCTGCGAGTACTTGCGGTTATGGGTCGGCAGAAAGCCGTTGCGATCGACGGCCGCGCAGAAAACGACGCGCTTGTTTGCGGCCAGCAGCCTTTCCTGGAGCGGCGGCAGCAGACGATCGGTCAACGCGACGAAACGCGTCATATGCTGCAGGGGGTCCGAGCCGCCGATCGGACGATAGGTCTCATCGAAGAGATCGGCCATCGTGACTTCGCCTTGTGCCACGGCGTCCTCGAAGAGGCCGGAAATGGCTTGCGCCGTCTCCATGGCGGTGGCGATCAGTTCCGATTGCGCGGTGCGCACGCCGGAAGCCGCAATCGAACCGAGGATCGCCTCGCTGATCGAGACGAGCGAAGCCGCCCGGCCCGACGCGAGATCGAGATTGCCGCTCGACTGGTCGACGCCGGCGACCAGCGCCTTGAGATCCTCGCCGACCTTGGCGAAGGCGATAGCATTCTCCCGCGTCGGATTCGAGATCGCATCGATATCGCCGATCAGCCCGACGACCGAGCGACCGAAAATGTCGAGTTCGCCGACCTGCCGGGATATTCCCCTGCTCTCCTCGCTCGCGCGGCGGGCGACCGCTGCATTCTCGAAACTGCGGCGGGCAAGCTGATCGACCGTTTCCACAAGCGCGTCGAGCTGTCGGGTGCTGAGTGCGGTCGCCTCACGCGTCTGCTCGGAGAGTTGCTTCACGGCCGCAGCGATGACCGCAAACCCGCGCCCCGCCGAACCACTCCGCGCCGCCTCGACACCGGCATTGATCGAGAGCAGTTGGATCTCGCGCGTGATCGTCTGGATGGCGTCGCTCGCCTCGCGAACCTTGTGGGCATTGGTGACGGCCTCGGCAAGCGCAGCCGAAATCGATTCAGCCCCCTGGCTCAGCGTCTCGATATCGCTCTGGGCAGCATTCAGCCCCTGCCGAACCGCTCCCGTGACCCGTTCCAGGCCACTCTTGACGACAGACGCCGCCTTCTGAGCGTCTTCCGCCGAACTCTGGATCGAGCGATTGGAGAGCGAAACCTGCTCGACGGACGCAACGACGCGGTGCAGCCCTTCGGCCTGGCCTTCGAGCTGTCGTGTGACATCGCCGATGCGGCCGGAAATATCCGTGATCTCGACCCCGAGCTTGCCGAAGCGCTCCGCGATCTCGCCAATGGCGCGGGCGGCCGCAGTCCCATTGAGCACATCCTCATTGGCCGTCTCCGGCAGCTTGAGCGCCTGTGCTTGCATGGCGAGATGTATCCGCGACCAGAGGAAGCCTCGCTTACCCTAGGCAAAACACGGTAAATCGCGCGTTAACGGCCAGTTCGGCCGTTAACCATCCCTCCGCGTACCGATCACGCTCTGTCGCAGGCGAGGCGGACATCGCCGAAATCGCGCAGCGGGGGGCGTTGCTGCGAACAGCGCTCGACGGCACTCGCACAGCGCGGGTGAAACGCGCAGCCGCTCGGCGGCGCAATCGGGCTCGGCACCTCGCCCGACATCGGCTTGCGCTCCCGGTTCGGTCTCTCGACATCGGGAATCGTCTCGAGCAGCAGCCGCGTATAGGGATGGCGCGGCAGGTTGAAGACCTCATCGGCGGGGCCGGCCTCGACGAAGCGGCCGAGATACATGATCGCCAGATGGTCGGACATGTGCCGAACCACCGAGAGATTATGGCTGATGAAGAGATAGGTCAGGCCGAACTCGGCCTGCAGCCTCACCATGAGATTGAGGATCTGTGCCTGCACGGAGACGTCGAGTGCCGAGGTCGGCTCGTCGCAGACCAGGAAATCGGCCTCGGTCGCCAGTGCACGGGCGATCGAGATGCGCTGCCGCTGCCCGCCAGAGAATTCATGCGGGAAGCGCCGGGCGTCGGCGCGGGACAGACCGACGATCTCGAGCAGATCGCCGACGCGTTCCGTCGCCTCGGCGTCATCGCGGCGCAGCTTCAGCTCGCGGATCGGCTCGGCGATGATGTCGCCGACCCGCCAGCGCGGATTCAGGCTGGCGTAGGGATCCTGGAAGATCATCTGAACGCGTGGCGGACCGAAGCTGCCATCGAGGCGGCGGATATCGGCGAAGCGCAAGCTGCCCTCGGTCGGGCGCTGCAGCCCGACGATCATCCGTGCCAGCGTCGACTTCCCGCAGCCGGACTCGCCGACGATGCTGAAAGTGGTGCCACGCTGGACCGTGAAGGAGATATCCTCGACCGCCCTCAACACACGGCGCGGCTCATGCGAAGCCAGACGGGACAGCCAGGGCGCCGAGACGTCGAAGCGGCACGACGCCGCCTTCACCTCGAGAATGGTTTCGGTTTCAGCCATGAACCAGCTCGCGCAAGGGGAAATGGCAGGCGGCGATATGGAGCCCCGCGCCCAGCGAAGGCCGCTCGTCGCGGCAGCGGTCGCGGCAAGAACCGCACCGCGGATTGAAGGCGCAGCCCTTCGGTATGGCGTTCAGTCGCGGCATGGCGCCGTCGATCTGGTTGAGATGGCGATGGCGCTCATGCACGCTCGGGATCGAAGCCATCAGCCCGGCCGTATAGGGATGGCTGGGGTGGCGCGTCACATCCTTCACAGGGCCGACCTCGACGACCCGTCCGGCATACATCACCGCGACCCTGTCTGCCGTCTCGGCGATCACGCCCATGTCATGTGTCACCAGCATGATCGCTGTGCCATGCTCGCGGCAGAGCCGCTTGAGCAGGCTCATGATCTGCGCCTGGATCGAAACGTCGAGCGCCGTCGTCGGCTCGTCCGCGATGATCAGCTTGGGTTCGGCGCAGAGAGCCAGCGCGATCACCACACGCTGGCGCATGCCGCCCGAGAACTGATGCGGATAATGGTCGATCCGCGTTTCGGCGGCGGGAATGCCGACTTCCTTGAGAAGGTGGAGCGCCCGTGCCCGCGCCTCGCCACGGCTGACCGGCAGATGCGCCAGGATCGTCTCGACGATCTGATCCCCAACCCGGAGCAGTGGATGGAGCGAGGTCAGCGGATCCTGGAAGATCGCGCCGATCTCCTTGCCCCGCACCAGGCGCATCGCCTCGGCTGGGAGATTGTCGATGCGCCGGCCGTTGAGATGGATGCTGCCGCCTGCAACCCGGCCGGGCGGATCGAGCAGGCCGATCACCGCCGTACCGGTCAGGGATTTGCCCGCCCCCGACTCGCCGACAACGCCAAGGATCTCGCCTGGCGCGATCTCGAGCGAAACGCCGTCGAGCGCCGTCAGCGGGCCATGTCGGCCGTCGAAGACGACCTTGAGGTCCCGCACCGAGAGCAGCGACTGGGGCACGGCCATGGCGGTCATGTTCTCTCCTCCCCACGTTCGACCGGATAGCTTGACGAGAAGATCTCGGAAGCCGGCGGGTGGCCATGTGTCCGGCGCGGGTACTGCGCCATCACGCCTTCGAACTGTTTCTGCGCGCGCCGCTTGTCCGCAGCTTCGTCGACGCCCGGGATCTCGCGGTCCTCCATGACGAAGCGGCCGTCGATGATCACCGTCGCGAAGTCGCGGCCGTGTCCGGCGAGCAGCATGGTCTGGATCGGATCGATGACCTGGCCGAGATGTGGCCGGTCGAGATCGAAGACCGTGATATCGGCCCGTGCGCCGGGCTGGAGCCTGCCGAGATCCGGGCGGCCAAGCGCATCGGCACCGCCAATGGTCGCCGCGTCGTAATAGTCCTCGCTGCGCACGCTGGCCGAGCTGCCCGCCATGGTGCGGGCGAGGATCATGCCGACCTGCATGTTCATGATCATGTCCGGTGGGCTGGTATCGGTGCCGAGGCCGAGATTCAGGCCCATCTCGCGATAGCGGCCGAAATGATCGATGGCATTGCCGTGGCGTCCGGAAACCAGAGGACAGTGCACGATGGTCGAACCGGCATCGCGGATGATCTCGAGATCGCGGCCAGGCCGGGAAATGTGCCTGCTGCCGGAGACATAGGTTCCGTGAGGCAGGAGCGTCCGCTCGGTCAGAAAGCCGAGCTTCTCCAGCCATTCCGGCGGGCTCATGCCGTGCTGCGCCAGCACGAGATCGTACTCGATCTTCGACTGGCAGCAGTGCAGCCGCACCGGCACGCCAAGCGTCCGGCCGGCCTCCGTCGTGCGCCGAAGCAGTTCGGCAGTCGAGGTCTCGATCCGGTCCGGCGCGAGCATGGTGCGGACGAGTCCGCCGGCGGCGCCCTCAAAGCGCTCGCAGAAGGCGATCGCCTCCGCGAGCTCGGCAAGGCCGCGAGGCTCGTCATAAGCCGTCGTGATCCTGCCATCGGCCTCGACCACCTGGTTCCCGGTGCGGTAGGCCGGGCCGAGATAGGCGCGCAGGCCGAGTTTCGCCGCGGCTTCTGCCGCATCGGAGAACTCTTCCGGCGTCTCGCCCCATTGCCGGTAGAACAGCGAGGCGATCGGCAGCGCCGTGGTGATGCCATTGCGGATCAACGTCGCGAAGGCATGATGCTTCTGGAAGGCAAGCTCCTCCCGCGAATACATCTCGACCGGGCCGGCCTCGATATAGGAACGCGGCCAGACACGCCCCTTCTTCCAGGCCGGTTGGTTGTCATAGGCGAGGATGGTGGTGTCGAGATCGGAAAGCGCGTCGAGATCGACGAAGCCGGGTCCGATCAGCGCGTTGCCGTAATCGATCCGGCGCATGACCTCGCCGGGGAAGCGATGGCCGATGAAGACCACTTCGCCATTCTCGAAGACGATCTCGCCATTCTCGATGAGCCGATGCCGGCCGTCGCGGTGGCCGACGAGCCAGCGCGCGGTCAGCAGGACCCTGCCCTTGGGGTGCGGCGCGGCCTGCAGCATCAGGGTGCGCTCTTGATCGAGACGCCGTCGCGCGCGACGATCTTGCCGCCCTTGACGACGCGACGCTTCGGCGAGCGGGTCACGATCGCCTCGGCCAGCGTCTCGCCGGGCACGAGCACGAGATCGGCCCGACAGCCCTGGCTCAGCCCGTAGCCGTCGAGTTCCATCACCTTGGCACCCTCGATGGTGCAGACATCGAGCGCGATCCGGAGTTCATCGTCGCGCCGGAAGTTGTTGCGCAGGCCGACGAACATGGCGCGCTCCAGCATGTCGGCATTGCCATACGGCCCCCAGGTGTCGCGGATGCCGTCTGAGCCGGAGCAGACCCGGATGCCGGCCTCGATCAGCCGCTTCACCGGCGGGGCCGGCCTGCTCGCCGGCGCCGTCGTCATGATGGCAATGTCGAGCTCGGCGAGCTGGGCGATCAGCGGATCGATGAGCGCCGGGTCCGGCGTGCCGAGGCAGAAGGCATGGCTGATCGTGACCTTGCCCTTCATGCCGAGTGCCCGTGTACGCTCGATGATCATGTCCATCGAGAAGGCGCCGACCTCACCCGGCTCATGCAGGTGGATGTCGAGCGGCTTGCCGTAGCGCTGGCAGAGCGCAAACACGGCGTCGAGATGGCCCTTGGGATCACGGTCGATCGTGCAGGGATCGAGGCCGCCGACCACTTCCGCGCCGAGCTTCATGGCCTCGTCCATCAGCTCCAGCGTGCCGGGCCGGCGCAGCATGCCGGACTGCGGGAAGGCGACGATCTCGACGTCGATGATGTCGCGATAATCGTCGCGCATCTTCATCACGCCCTCGACGCCCCACATGCCGTGGTCGGTATCGATGTCGATATGGCTGCGGATATGGGTCGAGCCCATCAGCGAGGACTGGATGCTCTGGCGGGCCGATTGCTGATAGGGATCGATGCCGAGCCGACGCTTGTTCAGGCGCTCATTGTCGATCTTGTCGAGAAGTCTCGGGCCAACTTCGTTCTTGTACCAGGGCAGGCCCCAGAGGCTCTTGTCGAGATGGGTGTGAGCCTCGACCAGGCCGGGCAGCAGGATCTCGTTGCGGCCATCCTCGACCACGACACCGGCCGGCGCGGCAAGCCCGGTCCCGAGGCGGGCAATCCGCCCCTTCTCGATCAGGATATCGGTCGCCTCGCCGCCAAGCGGGCGAATATTGCGCAGCAGAAGATCGGTAGCCATCGTTTCCTCGTCAGTTTCTTGTCAGCGGAGTTTCGGATTCAGCGCATCGCGTAGCCAGTCGCCGAGCAGGTTGACCGAGAGCACGATCAGCCCGAGCTGCAGTGACGGGAAGACGACCAGCCACCAGGAGCCGGAGAACAGGTACTGGTTGCCGATGCGGATCAGCGTGCCGAGCGAAGGCTGGGTGATCGGCATCCCGACGCCCAGGAAGGACAGGGTCGCTTCCGACAGGATTGCCAGACCGAGATTGAGCGTCGCGGCGACCATCACCGGCGTCAGGGTGTTTGGCAGGATGTGGCGGCGCATGATTCGCGCCGGCGCGACCTTGATGATGCGCGCAGCGAGCACGTATTCCTTGCGCCGTTCGACCATGGTGGAGGCGCGCACGGTGCGCGCATACTGCACCCAGTTGGTCAGCGAGATCGAGACCACCAGCACCACCGCAGCGAAAGGCTCACGCAGGCCGGGTGGCAGCAACTCGCGGAAGATAGCGCTGACCAGGATCGCCATCAGCAGGGTCGGGATCGAGAGAACGGTGTCGCCGAGGCGCATCAGGAGGTTGTCGATGCGGCCGCCATAGAAGCCCGAGACCAGCCCGACCGTAACGCCGAGCCCCATCGAGACGATCACCGCCGCGATGCCGATCAGCAGCGAGACGCGCGTGCCGTACAGAATGGCCGACAACACATCGCGTCCCTGCGGGTCCGTGCCAAGCAGAAACGGCCACTCCCCGCCGGCCTGCCAGATCGGCGGGATCTCGGCCTTGTCGATGAAGACCTGAGCGAGATCATGCGGGTTCTGCGGCGCGATCAGGGGCGCGAGAAACGCGGTCGCGATCAGCAGCACCAGCACCAGCGTCGAAAGCCAGGCCGCGGGAGTGCGGCAGAAGCTCCAGCCGATATCGCTGTCGAGGAAGCGGCGCAGGCGGCCGGGCTTGGCAGTGGCATCAACGGGCATTGGCGGCTCCCGAAATCGCATCTTCGCGCAGCCTCGGATCGACATAGGCGTAGAGCAGGTCGACCAGTGCGTTCAGTGACACGAAGATGAAGGAGACGACGATCAGATAGGCCGCCATCACCGGGATATCGACGAAGGTCACGGCCTGGACGAAGAGCATGCCCATGCCCGGCCATTGGAAGACGGTTTCGGTCACCAGCGCGAAGGCGATCAGGTTGCCGATCTGCAGACCGGTGACCGTGATCACCGGCATCAGGCAGTTGCGCAGCGCATGGCGGAAATTCACCGCGCGAGCCGGCAGGCCCCGCGCCCGGGCGAAGCGGATGAAGTCGGTGCGCATCGTCTCCAGCATCTCGGCCCGCACCAGCCGCATCACCAGCGTGATCTGGAAGAGCGAGAGCGTGATGCCCGGCAGGATCAGCGCGCGGCGGCCGGACGGTGTCAGGAAACCTGTGCTCCACCAGCCGATCTGCACCACCTCGCCGCGGCCGAAGGCCGGCAGCCATTGCAGCGTCACCGAGAAGAGCAGGATGAACAGGATGCCGAGCGCAAAGCTTGGCAGGGAGACGCCGAGCACAGAGACGAATTGCAGCGACTTGGCGAGCAGGCTGTCACGTCTGATCGCCGTGTAGACGCCGAGTGGGATCCCGACTGCGAGCGACAGGAAGGTCGCCACCAGCACCAGTTCGAAAGTGGCCGGGAAGCGCTCCGTGATCAGCGTGAAGACATCCTGCTGATTGCGATAGGAGATGCCGAAATCGCCGCGCGCCGCGTTGCCGACAAAGGTCGCAAATTGCAGGACGAAGCCCCGGTCGAGACCGAGACGCACGCGCAACTCGTCGCGCTGCGCCTGGCTCGCCTGCTCGTTCAGCATCAGCTCGACGGGATCGCCGACAAAGCGAAAGATCAGGAAGGCGAGGAAGGCGACGGCGAGCATCACGCCAGCCGCGTTCAGCAGTCGTTTCAGCAGGAAAGCCGGCATCGTCCCCTCCGGTCACAATGGACCGGGAGCGCCTGAACGCTCCCGGCCGGTCGATGCGGTTCAGCTCACTTCAGCATGGTCAGCCACAGGCGCGGCTTGTTGTCGGAGGCCTGCACCGTCGAGGCCACCGTGTTGCGCATTGCCCAGGCCATCGGCTGCTGATGCAGCGGAATGAAGAGATGCTCGGCCTTGGCGATCTTGAGCGCCTCCATCATCATCGGGATGCGCTTGCTGTTGTCGAGTTCGACGCCGGCCTTGTCGATCAGCGCATCGATGCGCGGATCGCCCCAGTTGCCCCAGTTGAACACGCCGCCTGTGCCGCTCTTCGAGCGCAGCACCTGAACCAGCAGCGAGTAGGCGTCGATCATCGGCTCATTGGCCCAGCCAAAGGAGATCACGTCGAAATCGCCCTTGACGCGTTTCGGTGTCTGCTGGCTGCGCGGGGCGAGGCTGAGATTGGGCTTCAGGCCGGCGCGCGACCACATCGAAGCGACCGCCTGGCAGAACTCCTCCTCGTTGACCAGGCTGTCGGCCTGACAATTGAACTGGAAGGAGAAGCCGTTGGGATAACCGGCGGCCGCCAGCAGCTTCTTGGCCCCCTCGAGATCGAAGGGCAGGCGCTCATCCTGGGACGGCTCGTAGCCTGGGATCGCCGGAGCGACCAGGGCGCCGGTATTGCGCGAGAGGCCGCGCATGGCCCGCTTCTGGACGGCATCGATGTCGATCGCGCGATAGAGCGCCTCACGGACCCGGATATCCTTGAAGGGGTTCTTGTCCTTCACATCGCTCTCGAACAGCGCATCCTTCAGATTGAGGGCGAAGAAGACCGAGCGCAGCTCGTTGGTCTGCAGGACCTTGACGTCGGGCGAAGCCGCGAGCCGCGGCAGATCCTGCAAGGGCGCGACATTGGTGAAGTCGATCTCGCCGGAGAGCAACGCGGCGACACGGGTCGAGGCCGAGGTGATCGGCGTGAACTCGATGACGTCGATATTGTGCTGCGGCTTGTCCCACCAGGTCGGGTTCTTGATGAAGATCGTCTTGGCGTCGGCGCGGCGGCTCTCGACCTTGAACGGGCCGGTGCCGTTGGTGTTGTCGGTTGCGTACCCCTTGATGCCCTTGCCGGAATCGGTCGGGAGCGAGGTGTTGTTCGCCTCCATCCACTCCTTGTCGAAGATGAAGATGTTGGTGAGGTCGTTCAGCAGCAGCGGGTACGGGCCGTTGACCTCGATCTCGACGGTATAGTCGTCGATCTTCTTGGCGCTCTTGTAGGCCGGCAGATTGCCCTTGAGCGGCGAGGTGTCATGCGTGACGCGGTCGAGCGAGGCGATCACGTCGTCAGCGGTGAAGGGGTTGCCATTGTGGAACTTCACACCCTGACGCAGCTTGAAGCGCCAGACCGTGGGGGAGACCGTCTCCCATGATTCCGCCAGGGCCGGCTCGATCTTGAGATCGCCAGTGTAGCGCACCAGCCCCTCATAGACATGATTGAGCACGGAGAGCGTGAACGTCTCGCCGTAGGAATAGGGGTCGAGCGAGGCGATCTCGCGCGACGCGCCCCATTTCAGGGTCTTCGCCTCAGCCGCGCCGTTCAGCGCCAGAGCCGCGACAGCCGCCAACAACCAGTGCTTCTTCATCGATCTCTCCTCTCGATGAACCTGCGGCGCATCTTTGGCGCTCGGTCAGGCTCGGTGCCCCTCGTGAATGCCCAATCCCGCGCCACCCTGGCACTTTGTGCAGCATCTCGTGCGCAATCAACAATCAATATTGCATACGATAGAGATATCGTATTGTATACGATTATCGCAGACAAGGGGAAACTGGAGTGGAGCGGGATCCCGTGACATGGAGTGAGGCTGAGACGGCCGAGCCAGAGCGGAGACGCACCATGCCGACGGAACCCCGCCCTCATGGATTGCGTGCGCAATCCGTGTACAAGGCGCTGCGACGCGCAATCATCGAGCAGGCCCTGCGGCCTGGCATGAAGCTTCCCGAAGACTCGATCGGCGAACAGCTCGGTGTCAGCCGTACGCTGGTGCGCGAGGCCTTCGGGCGGCTCGCCGTCGAGGGCCTGGTCGAGCTCAAGCCCAATCGCGGCGCCTCGGTCGCCTATCCCACCCTGGAAGAAGCCCGCGACGTCTTCGACGTCCGCCGCAGCCTTGAACGGTTGGTCGCCGAGACCCTTGCCGGCCGGCTCACCCCGGCGCAGATCACCGAACTTGAGCACCATGTCCGGCAGGAGGAAGCCGCACATGGACAGGACGGGCCGGAATCGATCCGGCTCTCTGGCGATTTCCACATCCGGCTCGCCGAGATGACGGGCAACGTCCTGCTGCTGCGCTATATCCAGGAGCTGAGCTCGCGCTGCTCGCTGGTTCTGGCGATCTACGGCCGTCCGCATTCGTCGGAATGCGCCGTCTCGGAGCACAGGCAGCTGATCGAGGCGCTGAAGCGCGGCGATGCGAAGCAGGCCGCCGAGCTGATGGATCATCATCTGCAGGCCGTGGTCACGCGCGCCCTGCTCACTCCCCGGGCGGAGCGCGACATCCGCGACCTGCTCGCCCCCTACGCATTGAGCGAAGGACTGACTCCCCCATGACCGCTCAGCCGCGCGTCCAGCCCAAGTCCGACACCCAGCCCTCGATCGTCACCTTCGATTTCGCGTCGCTCACGCCACGCGAGCGCTACAAGCTCCTGATCGGCGCGGTCGTGCCACGCCCGATCGCGCTGGTGACGACGGTCGATGCGCAGGGCGTCGTCAACGCCGCGCCGTTCAGCTTCTTCAACTGCCTTTCGGCCGATCCCGCGATCCTGGCCCTTGGCGTCGAGTATCGCCCGACAGGGGGCCAGAAGGATACCGGTCGCAATGTCCGCGATACCCTCGCCTTCACCGTGAACATCGTCTCTGACGCGCTCATTGCCGGCATGAATGTCTGCGCGGTGCCTTTTGCGCCGGGCATCGACGAATTGCGCGAAGCGGGGCTCGATGCCCTGCCGGGCGTCAAAGTGCCCTGCCCCTGGATCGGTCAGGCACCCGCCGCCTTCGAATGTCGCCACCACACCACGCTCGGCATCGGCAACTCCCGAGAGATCATCCTCGGCGAAGTCGTCTACGCCCATTTCCGGGCCGACATCGTCGACGAACGGCTCCATGTCGACCCGGTCGGGCTCGACGCCATCGGCCGAATGGGCGGTCATGGCTATGCCACGACCCGCGACTATTTCGACCTGCCCACGATGTCGGTCGACACCTGGACCCAGCGCCCGGAAGAGGCGAACCGGCGCACGTCGCTGAAGGACTGAACGTCCGATTGCAGGCTTGCGGAACGATCCGCTGAAGTGGAGGTTGGACAAGGCGCCGGCCCGGGCGCGGCCTCCAGGGACTGCATGACTCTCGATCAATCGCTCTCCATCGCCGTCATCACAACGATGATGGCGCTCTTCGTCTGGGGCCGCCTCCGCTATGATGTCGTCGCGGCGCTGGCACTCCTCGCCGCGCTGGCTCTGGGCCTCGTACCGGCCAAGGACGCCTTCAAGGGCTTTTCCGACGATATCGTCATCATTGTCGGCAGCGCGCTCGTGGTCAGCGCAGCGGTCGCGCGCTCCGGCATCATCGAGCGCGCACTCAGCCATGTTGCGCCCTATGTCCGCTCGACACAGATGCAGATCTCGCTGCTCGTGTTCTCGGTCGCGGTGATGTCGGCGATCATCAAGAATATCGGTGCGCTCGCGATGATGCTGCCGATCGCCTACCAGCTCGCCCGGAAGGGTGGAAAATCGCCATCCATCTTCCTGATGCCGATGGCCTTCGCCTCGCTGCTCGGCGGCATCGTCACGCTGGTCGGCACCTCGCCGAACATCATCGTCGCCCGCGTCCGCGAGGAACTGACCGGCCGCCCCTTCGAGATGTTCGACTTTGCGCCGGTCGGCCTCGGTCTCGCGCTCGCCGGCTGCCTGTTTCTATGCGTGGGCTACCGCCTGCTGCCGCGCGACCGGCAAGGCGCAGCCTCGCTCGAACAGGCGCTCGACATCTCCGACTATGTCACCGAGGTTCAAGTTCCCCAGCGCTCGGCGCTTGCCGGCAAAACCATCTCCGAGCTCAAGGCCATTGCGGAGGGTGAGGTCGATGTCGTCGCCATCCTGCGCTCCAAGACGCGGCTGTCCGCCCCGTTCCCAGATGCCGGCCTGCGTCCCGGCGATATCCTGTTGCTGCGCGGCGAGCCCAAGGCGCTTGAGCGCGTGGTCGCGCAGGGCGGCCTCCAACTCGATGCCGACCAGCGCCCGACCCATAGTACGGGCGCGCTCGATCAGATCACCGTGAGCGAGGCGATCGTCGGCCCCGTCTCATTACTGACGGGACGCTCCGTTGGCGAAATCGAGCTACACGAGCGCTATCGCGTCAATCTGCTCGCGGTGAGCCGCTCGGGCGAGCGCTTCCGGGAACGCCTGCGCAACATCACCCTGCGCACCGGCGATGTCGTCGTCCTCCAGGGCGACGAGAAAATCCTGCCGGAGCGAATGCGCGAACTGGGCCTGATGCCGCTCGCGGAACGCGCGCTGACGCTCGGCAGTGCCCGCAGGGGCTGGGTTACCGGCGCGATCCTGCTTGCGACCGTGATCGCGATCGCCTTCAACCTCGTCCCGGTTTCGGTCGCGTTCTTTGCGGCAGCCGCGCTGCTCGTCACCTTCCGAGCGATCTCGCCGCGCGACGCCTATGATTCGATCGAATGGCCCATCCTCGTCATGCTGGCGGCCCTGATCCCGGTCAGCGACACTTTGCGCTCGACTGGAACCACGGATCTGCTCGCCGGCTGGCTCGCGAGTGTCGGCATGCACCTTCCCGGCTGGGGCGCGGTGGCGCTGATTCTCGTCTCTGCCATGGCGGTCACGCCCTTCCTGAACAACGCTGCGACAGTGCTGGTCATGGCCCCGATCGGCGCGAGCTTTGCGAAGAGCCTCGGTTACAGCCCCGATGCCTTCCTGATGGCGGTGGCGATCGGTGCGGCCTGCGACTTCCTCACGCCGATCGGCCACCAGTGCAACACGCTGGTGATGGGTCCGGGAGGGTATCGCTTCGGCGACTACGCCCGGCTTGGCGCGCCGCTGTCGCTGCTGGTGATCCTGCTCGGTGTGCCGCTGATCATGCTGGTCTGGCCGCTACGATAGGGCTTTGGCCCCGCGCCGCCGCTGCGGCAGCATGATGGTCCCGGATGCGGCGACCACCAGCACGAGGCCGAGCCAGTCGCTCGGCGTCGGTCGCTCGCCGAGCAACAGCACGGAACCCAGAACGCCGACGGCCGGCACCATCAGCGTGCCAAGGCTGGCAATGCCCGCGGGCAGCCGCGCGATCACCGTGAACCACAGGAAATAGGCCAGCGCCTGTGCTCCCAGGATATGGAAGGTCAACGCGGCGAAGGTCCGTGCCTCCAGCATCTTGGGAACGGGCAGGCCCTCGAAGACCAGCATGCCGATCCCGGCGACAACGCCGCCGATCAGCAGCTGCCACGCGGCGATGGTCAGTGCCGGCGCCGAAACCGGCCAGCGCTTGGTGACGATCGTGCCCAGGGCCCAGCTCACGCTGGCGATCAGCGCGTAGAGCAGGCCGATGGAGAACGAGCCGCTGGCGAGCAATGGCAGGCCGAGGCACAGCAATCCCGCAGCGCCGAGGCCGAGGCCGAGCAGGCGCCTTCGGTCAAAGGGCTCGGCAAGGACGAACCGTGCGAGCAATGTCGCCCAGATCGGCATGGTGAAGGTCAGGATCGCCGCCCGCGAGGTCGGCGCGGCGAGCTGTGCGAAGGCAAGCAATACGTTGAAGGCGGCAATCGAAAGGAAGCCGGCAATCGCCAGCCTCAGCCATTGGCCTCTGGGCACCGCCAGAGACTGCCCACGTGCGAGCCCTATGGCGACCAGAGCCAGCCCCGCAAAGCTCATGCCGCCGGCCCGGAGCGTCCAGGGCGCGATCTCGGTCAGCGCGATGCGGACAGCCGGCCAGTTGAAGCCCCAGAGCAGACCGAGCAACGGAACGAGCAGAAGCGAGCGGCCGGGGGTTTGCGACATGGCGTGACTATGGCCGAACCGGCGGCGCCATTGTCATGCCAAATCGCGCAGGAGCCGATGCACGTTTATCGCCCCGGCCGCCGCGCGGCGTCACTCCGGGACGCTCTCGACGCCGCACCATTCGGCCACGAACAGGGCCATGGTTCCGGTGATGCGCTTCAGCGAGGCGAGGCTAACCCGCTCGTCGAAAGCGTGGATGTTCTCCGAGATCGGGCCATAGCACAGCGCCGGCATCTTGTCGTAGAGCGCGTAGACGCGGGTATCGAGATAGCCCGCCGTCATGAAGCTCTTCAGTGGTTTGCCGGTCGCGCCCTGATGCGCCCGGCCGAGCACGGCCTCCGCCTCGCTGCCGGGTTCGAGCACATAGCCTTCCGAATAGAAGCCGTTGAAGGTCACGCTCGGCGGATTGTTGGCGAGGAACGAATCGCCACGCGCATGCGTCAGCACGCAGGCCTCGATCCGCTTCGCCAATTCCTCGGCGCTGACCCCGGGATAGAGTCCGATGCGGCAGTCGATCCTGCACCAGCACGGCACGGAGGAGGCCCAGTCGCCGCCCTCGATCTTGCCGATATTCAGGTTGATCGGATGGGCGACGTCCTCGAAATGCTCGCGTCCGGCCTTCTCCGCGTTGAGTTCCTCCTCGAGCTTCCGCAGCGCCCCGATGACGCGATAGGCCCCGTCGATCGCGTTCGCGCCCGCGCCCATCTCGCGCACATGCATCGGCACGCCACGCACCTCGATCTGGAACCAGAGCACACCGGTATTGGCGCGCACCAGCATTTCCTCCTCTGGCTCGGGGATCAGCACCGCATCGGCCTTGTAGCCGCGCAGATGCGTCATCAGCGCGCCGTTACCGGTCGATTCCTCCTCGACCACCGACTGCACGTAGACCGTGGCCGCCGGCTGCAGGCCGATGCGCCGGAGCGCGTCGAGGCAGAACAGGTTGGCGGCATGGCCAGCCTTCATGTCCGCGCCACCACGGCCATAGAGCCAATCTCCCTCGATCACCGGGTCGAAGGGCCGATGCGTCCAAAACGTGTCCGGCCCGGTCGGCACGACATCGACATGCGCCTGCAGGATCAGGGAGCGCCCCTTTTCCTCGCGCGGGTGATGGATGCCGACGACGATCGGCGCATCCGAATGCTCATCGGAGAACGGCGCACCACCGGGATGGGCCGCGATCGCCTCGCGATCCATTCCGAAGCGGTCCATCGTGAAGCCACGCCCCTTCAGCGCCCGGAAGACGAAATCCTGCACCGCGTGTTCTTGCCCGCGCAGCGAGCCGAAGCGGATCATCTCCTGGGTGAAGGCGATTTGCTCGGCAAAGCCGGCCTCCACTGAGGCAAGGATGCGGTCGCGAAGCGCGGGATCGAGAGGCATGGGCAGGTCTCCGGTCGGTTAGGCGGCAAGCAGGTGCTCGCCGTCACGCTGGCCTTGTGCCGAGCATCCGCGCCTCGCGACGCGGATGGCAGGTGTGGACATGGATGGTCGGGACAGGCCCGACCAGGACGATGAGGCAATGGCCGGCAAGGCTGCGTCACAGCGCGAAGCGGCGGCCGCCGGGCACGGCGGCGAGCAGTTGGCGCGTGTAGTCATGCTGCGGATTGGCGAAGAGCGCAGCCGTCGGGCCGGTCTCGACGATACGCCCGCGCTGCATCACGGCGATGCGGTCGCAGATCTGCGCAGCCACGCGCAGGTCATGCGTGACGAACAGGATCGCCAGGCCGAGCCGCTGCTGGATATCCTTGATCAGCGTCAGGATCTGAGCCTGGACCGAGACGTCGAGCGCCGAGACTGCCTCGTCCGCGACCAGCACGTCGGGCTCGAGCGCGAGCGCGCGGGCGATGCCGATGCGCTGGCGCTGCCCGCCCGAGAATTCATGCGGGTAGCGGTCTATCGCATTGGCCGAGAGGCCGACGAGCTCGAGCAGCTCCCTTGCCCGCCCGAGCGCCTGCGCGCGCGGCGTGCCATGGGCCACCGGCCCGTCCGAGATGATCCGCCCAACCGTCTGGCGCGGATTGAGCGAGGCGAACGGGTCCTGAAACACCATCTGGATGCGCTTGCGATGCTCGCGCAGCGCGGCCGGGCCGAGATCACTCAGGACGAGGTCTCCCAGTGCGATCCGCCCGCCATCGGGCTCGATCAGCCTGAGGCAGCAGCGCCCGACCGTCGACTTGCCCGACCCGGATTCGCCAACCAGCCCAAGCGTTTCGCCGCGAGCCAGGGTGAAGCTGATATCGTCGGCAGCCTTCACCTCGCGCCCGGGCCGGAAGAAGCTGCGCTTGCGATAGACCTTGCCGAGTTTCTCGACGCTCAGCACGGGCACGGTCTCGGCGATCGGCGGGCGCTCCGGCGGCGTCATCGACGGCACGGCCGCGAGCAGCCGCTTCGTGTAGTCGTGCCTCGGTTGCGACAGCACGGCGTCGGCCGTTCCCTCCTCGACGAGTTTGCCCCGCTGCAGCACGGCGATGCGATCGGCGATCTCGGCAACGACGCCGAAATCATGGGTGATGAAGAGCACCGCCGTTCCATGCTTGCGGCGCAGATTGTCGATCAGCTTCAGGATCTGCGCCTGCGTGGTCACGTCGAGCGCGGTGGTGGGCTCGTCGGCGATCAGGAGCTTCGGCTCGAGTGCGAGCGCCATCGCAATCATCACGCGCTGACGCTGGCCGCCGGAAAGCTCATGCGGATAGGCTTTCGCCAGACGCTCGGGGTCGGGCAGGCCGACCTCGGTCAGCAACGCGAGCGCACGGGCACGGCGCTCGGCATTGCTGTGCAGGCCATGCGCCTCGAACGTCTCGACGATCTGGTCGGCCACCCGCATCACCGGGTTGAGCGAGGTCATCGGCTCCTGGAAGATCATGCCGACCTCACGGCCGCGCACGTCCTGCATCGCAGCCTCGTCAAGCGCCAGCAGATCACGCCCCGCAAGGCGGATCGCGCCCGCAGCGGGCTTCACCACCTTCGGCAGCAGCCCCATCACCGCATGCGCGATCATCGACTTGCCGGAGCCGGATTCGCCGACGACGCAGAGCGTTTCACCGGGAGCGATGGTCAAGGAGACATCCTCGACCGCGAAGGCGCGGTCGGCGAGTGCCGGGAGAGCTAGCTTCAATCCCTCGATCGCGAGGACGGGCGTCGTCATCACTCCCTCCCCCGCGCCAGACGCGGGTTCAGCGCGTCGTTCAGCCCCTCGCCGGCAAGATTGAGCGCAAGAACCGTGAGGAAGATCGCAAGGCCGGGGAAGAAGCTGATCCACCAGGCATCGATCAGGCGAGTGCGCCCGGCACCGACCATATAGCCCCAGCTCATCAGGTTGGGGTCGCCCAGCCCGAGGAAGGAGAGCGAGGATTCGAGCAGGATCGCCGAGCCGATCATCAGCGAGCCCATCACGATGATCGGCGCGATGGTGTTGGGCAGCACCTGGCTGAAGATGATGCGCGGCGTCGACTGGCCGATCGTCACGGCGGCCTGCACATATTCGCGCGTCTTCAGCGACAGGACCTCGCCACGCACCAGTCGCGCCACGGGCGGCCAACTGACCACCCCGATCGCGAGCACGATCGAACCGAGCTGCGGTTGCAGGATCGCGACCATGACGATGGCGAGTGCGAAGCTCGGGATCGTCTGGAAGAACTCGGTGAAGCGCATCAACGCATCATCGACGAAGCCGCCCGCATAGCCTGCAACCGCGCCGAGCGGCACGCCGATCAGCAGCGCGACCAGCGTCGAGACCACGCCGATCATCAACGAGACACGCGCGCCATGCACCAGCCCTGCAGCGATGTTGCGCCCCAGCGTATCTGTGCCGAGCGGGAAGCGCTCCATGACGAAGGGTGCAAGGAACGGACGGCCGACTGTGCGCCATGGCGATTGCGGAAAGAGCGACGGCGCCAGCAATGCGAAGACGATGACGATGAGCAGGATGACCAACCCGACCACCGCGCCGCGATTGCGCGCGAAACGCTTGAGGAAGCTCATGATGTCGCCTCGATGCGCGGATCGGCCAGCCGGTAGACCAGGTCCGTGAGGATATTGAAGCCGACGACCATGGCCGACGAGACGAAGAAGACACCAAGCAGCACCGAGTAATCGCGCTGCACCAGGGCGTCGAACATCAAGCGGCCGATGCCGGGCCAGGCGAAGACCGTCTCGGTCAGCACCGCCCCACCGACGAGTTGGCCGGCCTGCAGGCCAGCCAACGTCACGACCGGAAGGATGGCGTTCCTCGCCACATGCCGGCGCGAGACGACCCCGGGTGAAAGCCCCTTCGCGCGCGCCGTCTTGACGAAATCGGCGCCGGCAATCTCCAGCATCGAGGCCCGCATCATTCGCGCGTAGAGCGCCGTGAAGAACAATCCGAGCGTCAGCGCCGGCAGGAAGAGATGCTGCGCGATATCGAGCGCCCGAGCGAGGCCGGTATAGTTCGCGCCGATCGTCTCGAAGCCGACATTCGGCACGAGGCCGAGCTTCAGCGAGAAGACGATCTGGCTCATCAGCGCGATCCAGAAGAGCGGTGTCGCGTAGAAGACGAGGGCAAGCGTGGTGATGACGCTGTCCTGCCAGCGCCCGGCACGCCGCGCCGCAAGCGCGCCCATCAGGACGCCCAACCCCAGCGAGACGAGAAAGGCTGCGCCGGTCAGCAGCAGGGTCGCGGGCAGTCGGTCCAGGATCAGCTCGAGCACGGGCCTCTGCTGGCGATAACTGAAACCGAGATCGAGCGAGGCATAGCCTTTGAGATAGATCCAGAGCTGTTGGATCAGCGGCTGGTCGAGGCCAAAGCGCGCCCGCAACTGCTCGAGCAGCACCGCATCGGCCGCACCGGCCTCTCCCGCGAGAACCTGCGCGGGATCGCCCGGTGCGGCGCGGATCAGGAAGAAATTCAGGATCGCGATGGCGAAGAGGACGACGATCCCCTTCACCAGCCGGCCCGCGAGAAATTGAGCGAGGTTCATCAAAATCCTTCGGCGCTACGGACGGGCAAGATGACCGGTCCGCGTCTCCCCGAAAGGAGCACGCTCAAACCCGGGATGGTCTTCAGGAAGAGGCGCGTCACAGAGTAGTGGCGTCATGTTGTCCCGGATCGCCGCGACGCGACGTCCGGGACGGCAATGGCCTCACTCCTTCCAGGCGTCGCGGAAACCGTCATCCACGCCAATGCCGGTGGTGACGAGGTTCTTGACGTTGCAGCGATAGATCGTCGGGAAGTCCATCTCGAGCAGCCAAAGTACCGGCAGCTCGTCTGCCAGCAGCTTCTGCACCTTGGTGTATAGCTCCTGGCGCTGCGCATCTGTCGGCGCAATGGCCGCCTCGGCGAAGAGCTTGTCGACCTCCGGGTTCGAATACCCACCGACATTGGCGAAGGGATTTCCCTTGGCGATGTTGCTCGAGATGTAGCTGCGCGCCACACCCATCGCCGGATCGCCAAGCTGGTAGAGGAAGTTGAAATTCAGGTCGAAGTCCCAGTTGCTGGCCTTCTGGGTCCAGCCGGGGACGTCCGTATTCTCGATCTGAACCTTGACCCCGACATCCTCCAGATTCTGCTTGATCGCCTCGGACCAGCGGCTCCAGGTCTCGCCATAGGGCAGGTTGAGCAACTTGATCGTCTCGCCCTTATAGCCGGACGCCTTGATCAGCTCCTTCGCCTTCGCCGGATCAAAAGCATATGTCGGCACGTCGGACGAGTAGAAGCGCGTCTTCGACGAGATCGGCCCTGTCGGCAGCTTGCCGAGCCCGCCCCAGACCACATCCTTCCCGAATTCGCGATCGATCGCGTACATCAGGCCCTGGCGGAATTGCTTGTTGCCGAGGATGCCGTTGCGCACATTCGGCGTTAGCCAGGCATGCGGGGCGAACATCTCCCAGCCCTTGGTCGTCATGCAGGTATTGGGCAGCTTCGAGAGCCGCGCCACGTCGTAGACATCGACGGAGCCCCCGGTCAGCACGTCGACCTTGCCGGTCTCGTACGCCACCGCGCGCGCCGCCGCATCCGGGATGATCTGCCAGTAGATCTCGTCGAGGTTCGGCTTGCCCTTCAGCCAATAGTTCTCGTTCTTGACGAGGTGGATATAGGAGCCCTTCTTCCACTCCTTCAGCTTGAACGGGCCGGTGCCGATTGGCGTGTTGTTCGCCGGATTCGCCCGATAATCCGTGCCGTCATAGATGTGTTTCGGGATCATCGGCGCCGAAGCGACTTCCTGGGTCATGATCATCGGGCCGAAGGGCTGCTTCAGTGTGATCTTGACCGTGAGATCGTCGACCTTCTCGATTTTCTCGACCTGAGCGTTGACGATCGGCCGCCAGCGCGGATGAACCTCGCGCAGGAACTTATCGAGGGTGAACACGACGTCGTCCGCCGTGAAAGGCTTGCCGTCATGCCAGGTCACGCCCTCCTGGAGCTTGAAGGTGTAGACCTTCGCGTCAGGAGAAATCTCCCAGCTCTTGGCGAGCGATGGCTGCGGATTGAGCTTCTCGTCGTAACGCAGCAGCGACTCGTAGATATTGCCGGCGACCATGTTGGTCGGGCCGTTCTGGTTCAGCCCCTGCATCAGCATCGGAGGCTCGGGCTGCACCACGACATGCACGGTGCCCCCCTTCTTCGGCTCCTGCGCGGTGGCTGCCCCGAGCGCGAGCACTGAAGCGGCAAGCGCCAGGCCAAGTCTCAATCCGGTCATCGTTGTTCTCCCGTTCCCCTGTGCCGGTTCCGGCAGCTGCGTGAGCGCACCGGGTACGGCCTCTCTTTTCGACTGGCATCGCGGCCTAGCGGGATCGCACCCGAACATGTGCCGATTAGCAAGCTCGGCGACATTGAAAGCCAGAGTCAAAATTCGTGTCAATGACTGACATGGCGTGTTATTAGACGACACGATGAAAGTTCAGGCTATTGGCGCTGCGAGAGGGCCTATGAACAGCGCAGGCGACAGCCGGACCGCGAAACTTCCGCCGGGCGTGCCGATCGTCAGGGCGCTCGACCGGGCCATTGCCCTGCTCCGCGCCTTCCGCCCCGAGCAACCGCGCCTCGGGCTGAGCGAGCTCGCTCGCCAGGTCGGACTCGACAAAGGCACCGCGCGGCGGCTGCTGCAGACATTGCAGCTCAACGAACTGGTCGAGCATGACGAACGCTCGCAGACCTATGCATTGGCGGTCGGGCTGATCGAACTCGGCAGCGCCGTCACGACCGGGCGCGAGCTTCGGGACGTGGCCGGCCCGTATCTGACCGAGATCGCCGAGAAAACCGGCGCGACCTCGTTCCTATGGGTTCATATCTCGGGCCGCGCACTCTGCGTGGACCGCGTGCGCGCCTCACTGCCGCATGTCGATGCGACATGGTTTGCGGTCGGTGCTCAGGCGCCGCTGAACTGCGGCGGCGGCCCACGGGTGATCCTGGCCTATCTCGACGAGGCGCAGCGGCGACAGGCACTGGCCCTGGAACTGCCAAAGCGCGCGCCGGCAAGCCAGACGGACCCCGACCTGCTCTGGCGCGAGGCTGATCGAATTCGCGCGCAAGGCTGGGAGCTGGCCGCCGACGACTTCTTCATCGGCTTGACGGGCGTCGGCGTACCGATCTTCGACCGCAGCGGCGCGCTTGCCGGCGCACTCAGCATCTCGTCGCTGACCTCGATCGTCGCACCTGAAGGGCGCCCAGCGCATCTCGATGCCTTGCAGGACGCTGCCATGCGCATCGGGGCGCGCCTTCTCCCCGCCTGATCGACGCCTGATCGACGCCTGCCTAAGCAGCAGGCTAGGGAAAGGCAGCTGATTCCTGTATGGGACGCAAGGCGCGCGACGAACCCGCCAATCGGCGAGCGCGCTTGCCGACTGGAGCCGACGCTCGGGCTCTCAAGGGCTTCGAGCGTTCATTTCGCTGCAATGAAGCATGGCCATCACCGCTGAGGCGGTCAATCCACGGCCTTGAAGGCGTTGGACGGCTATTCGATATTGATTTGCCGGCTTTCTAACATAGGTTCTGTTTACGGATGGGAGGGCACAGGTTTCGATGAAGAAGGCGAAGTCAGGATTGGGGAAGCCGCGCTCGCAGATCGCCGCGCTCCCCATCCGCCGATCGCCGACGGGGGAGCCGGAGCTTCTCCTGGTCACGACACGCACGACACGGCGATGGATCGTTCCCAAGGGCTGGCCCATCAAGGGCAAGAAGAACCATGAGGCTGCGGCGATCGAAGCGCGCGAAGAAGCCGGCGTGATCGGCAAGGCCCACAAGAAGCCCGCGGGGCGCTACATCTATTGGAAGCGGATGAGCGACCACTTCGTTCTCTGCAAGGTGGCGCTCTATATTCTTGACGTCGAGCGTCGGCTTGAAAAATGGGCCGAGCACAATCAGCGGCTTTCGCACTGGTTCACGCTTGAAGATGCTGCCGAGATTGTCGACGAGCCCGGCCTGAAGGCTGCGATCCGCGCGCTGAAGTTGAATTGACCGACGCCGCGGGTTGCGCAGACTCAGCGCCCCTCGGCGGCGCCTCCTGATCCCGGTCACCGCCCGGTCAGGAACAGGCCGGAGACAAAATAGGCGATAGCCGAGATCAGTCCTGCCATCGGCATCGTCACGATCCAGGCGAAGACGATGCCGCGAGCCACCCCCCATCGCACGGCCGTCACGCGCCGGGCGGCGCCGACACCGATGATCGCGCCTGTGATCGTATGCGTCGTCGAGACGGGGATGCCGAGATAGGTCGCCATGAACAGCGTGATCGCGCCACCCGTCTCCGCGCAGAAACCTTGCTGGGGTGAAAGCCGGGTGATCTTCGAGCCCATGGTGTGAACGATCCGCCAACCTCCACAGAGCGTGCCGAATGCCATGGCCGCCTGGCAGGAGATGACGACCCAGAACGGCACCGAGAACGTCTCGCCCATCATGCCATGCGAGAACAGCAGCACCGCAATGATGCCCATCGTCTTCTGCGCATCATTCGCCCCGTGTCCGAGCGAGTAGAGCGAAGCCGAAACGAACTGCAGCAGCCGGAAGGTGCTGTCGACCTTGATAGGGGCCACGCGCAGGAACACCCAGGAGACGATCAGGACGAGGACCAGCGCCAGGGCGAAGCCGATGGCCGGAGACATGAAAATCGCGACGAAGGTCTTGCCGAGCCCCCACCAGACGATCGACGAGAAGCCAGCCTTGCTCAGCCCGGCCCGACCAGTCCGCCGATCAGTGCATGCGACGAACTCGACGGAATGCCTGCAATCCACGTGACGACATTCCAGACGATGGCGCCGGTCAGGGCACCGAAGATGACACGGTCATCGACGATGGCGGTCTGGACAATGCCGGACCCGACGGTCTCGGCGACATGCAGGCCGAAGAACAGGAACGCGATGAAATTGAAGAAGGCAGCCCAGAACACCGCCCAGCGCGGCGCCAGAACCCTGGTCGAGACGATGGTCGCGATCGAATTGGCCGCATCGTGAAGTCCGTTCAGGAAATCGAACAGAAGCGCGACAGCGATCAGGAAGACCAGGGCAAAGGCGACGCTTGAGAAATCCACCGGGTCAACCGCCTAGAGATGTTCGAGGACGATACGGCTGACGCGCTTGGCGACATCCTCGAAACGGTCCACCACCTTCTCGAGATGATCGTAGATCTCTGCGCCGACGATGAAACCCATCGTGTCCGAGGTCTGGTGCGCCTTGAACAACGCCTTCAGGCCCTGGTCGTGCAGTTCGTCGGATCGCTCCTCGATGGCCCGGATATCCTTGGCGAGTGCGCCGATCGAAATCGCATGTTTCTTGATGTCGCGCAGCATCGGCAGCAGCACGACGACGCGCTCGGACGCCTGGACGATGACCGCCCCGAGTTCCTTCATGCAGGGCTCGAAGCTCGTAACCTCGAACAGCGTGATCGCCTTTACGGTCTTCTGCATCTGGTCGATGGCATCGTCCATCGAACCGATCAGCTCCTCGATATCGCCACGGTCGAAGGGCGTGATGAAGGTGCGGCCGACTTCCAGCATCACCTCCGCGGCGATCTCGTCAGCGCGATTTTCCTGGAAAAGCACCTCGGTGCAACCTGCCTCCACCGGGGTTTCGCCCCTGAGCAGGCCGTTCAGGGCCGCGGCACCTGCTACCAATGTCCTGGAATGGCTCTCGAACAGGTCGAAGAACTTGGGCTCCTTGGGCAGGAGCTTCTGAAACCAGCCGAGCATCGGCGCCTCGTTATGTCATCGATCCGTCACAATCGCGATAGGCGGTTGGTATATCGCTGTAAAGCGGCATGCGCGATCGCACGGGGCCTAATCCCGAGGGCGGCCGTCGCTAGGTGATTGAGAGGGAAATGGTGGGCCGGGCCGGATTCGAACCGGCACCGGCGCTGTTATGAGCAGCGAGCTCTAACCGTTGAGCTACCGGCCCACTCTTCGCCTAACACCCTCGCCTTCTGTCCCGCAAGACCCCAGCACGGCCCGAAAACGGAAACGGCCCCACTGCGTCTCGCGAGCGGGGCCGTTGCCAGGGTGGATGAAGGGGGCAGCGCTCAGGCCGCCCGGGCGACCGACGTCCCGCCGTGCCCGGCGACGTGCCCCTCGCGGAACTGGAAGCGCCCGATATGCTCGGTCAGCGCGCGGGTCTGCT
Source organism: Allobosea sp. 2RAB26 (assembly GCF_052115465.1). NCBI lineage: Bacteria > Pseudomonadati > Pseudomonadota > Alphaproteobacteria > Hyphomicrobiales > Alloboseaceae > Allobosea > Allobosea sp. 2RAB26. Next base: position 178,927 of record NZ_JBFRGS010000004.1, read on the forward strand.
CATCCGTCAGCGCGAGCGCGGCGTTCGTCTCCTCGACCAGCGCAGCATTCTGATGCGCCATCGTGCCGATGCCGTCGATCTCGTTGTTGATGGCGGAAACGTCGCTTGCCTGGCTCCGCGCCGTTTGCGAGATGCCGTTCATCAGTCCGGAGAGATCGTTGACCGAGGACACAATGCTCTCGAACATCGCCGAGGTCTCCTCGACGAGGCCGACACCGACTGCGACATCGCCATGCGCGGCCTCGACCAGGCGCTTGACGTCATTCGAGGCATCCGCCGAACGCTTGGCGAGACTGCGCACCTCGGCCGCGACCACCGCGAAACCGCGACCGCTGTCGCCGGCGCGCGCCGCCTCCACTGCCGCATTGAGCGCCAGCAGGTTGGTCTGGAAGGCGATCTCGTCGATCATCGAGATGACTTCCGAGATCTTGTCCGACGACGCGCGGATGCGGCGCATCGCGTCCAGCGCCGAGGCGACAACCTTTTCGCCCTGCTGGGCACGCTGCTCGGCGCTCTCGGCCATGCCCATGGCCTGCGAGGCCTCGTCGGCCGTCTTCTTCACGGTGCCCGCGAAGGCGCCGAGCTGATTGGTCGCCATCGAGACAGCGTTGCTTTCTTCCGTCGTACGCTCGGCGAGGTCGGTGACCCCGTCGAGAATCTCGCTGGTCGCACTGCGCACGGCCGAAACCGTATCCGAAAGACGCGCGAGCGTGCTTTCGAACTCTTCGGCGAGGCCGTTGGCGCCGTCCTTGAGCTCGGCGAAAGCGCCGTGATAGCTGCCCTCGACCCGGGTCGAGAGCTGGCCAGCCGACAGTTCGGCCAGCACTTCGCAGGTTTCCGAGAGCCCAGCCTGGACGGTTTCGAGCAGGGCATTGACGGAACCCGCAAGCGCGTTGAGCTCCGCATCGGCGAAGCTTGCCGAGACGCGGCGGCTGAAGTCGCCGGCGGCCGCGGCCTCGACCACCTGGCCGAAGGCTTCCCCCAGCTCCTGCATCATCTCACGACGGCGCTGCTGCGCCAGGGCCTCGTCCTCGATCTTCGCAGCTTCGGCGGCTCGCAGCGCCAAGGCATTGTCGCGGAACAGCAGCACGCTGCGCGCAATGTCCGAGATCTCGTCATTGCCCTTGGTCTCGACGGTTGCGTCCAGCTGCCCATCGGCAATGGCCCGTGTCGCCGTCCACAGCTTGTTGAGACGGCCGACGATCATCGGGCGGACATAGAAGAGCGAGAGCGCCAGCGCGACGAGCAGCGAGCCGAGGCCGATTGCGCCGAGCCACCACTTGCTGTCCTCGATCAGGTTGCCGGTCGACGTGCCCGCGGAATGCGCCTCGTCACGAGCCGCCTTGACCAGCGTCTCGACCTCGCGGCGCACCACTTCAGCCGCGCGATTGAGGTCCGACAGGCCGGCGCGGATTGCGCCCTGAGTCACGATGTCGCGGTCGCGCACATCGAAAAGGCCGCTGCTTCCTTCGGCGACGTTGAGGATCGCATTGACCGAGCGCACGCGGCCCTGGTTCGGCACGATCTTCTCAGCGTCGGCGAGGCCGGTGCGGACAAGCTTGGCAATGGCCTGGAAGCGTTCGCGCGCGGTTCCAAGCTGCGAGCTGTCGCTGATCTGGGCGATCTCGCGCAGGATGCCGCCGAGCTCGCTGACATCGGCCTGTAGGCTTCTGGCCAGGTCGAAGGCCGTGAAATCGCGGCCGGCGAGCGATTTCAGAGCCGAGGTCAGCTCGTCGCCCGACAGATTGGCCGCATTCTCGATGCCATAGGCAAGATTGAACTTCGCCTCTTCAGCCTCGGTTCCGACAGCCCTGACGAAGTCCTCTCGGGCCTTTCCCAGGGTCTCGATCGCGATCTGCGCCTCGCTGGAGTTGCGCAACCGCTGCCCCGTCAGATCGTTCAGATCGTTGATCTGCCGTGAAAGTTCGTCGATCGCCTTCTGGGCCTTTGCCTTGTCCTGCCCGCGATCGGAGATCTTGCGCAGCAGTTCGAACTGCTTGGCTTCAATGAGATCGAGCTCTCCCGTCAGCTCGGACCGCTCCTTGGCATTCTGGACTTCGCTGAAACGCGCGGCGAGTGCCGTGGATTTCGTCGCCGCCTGCGAGAGCTCGAGCGCCAGCTCGACCACCGGCATCTTGTTCTCGATCATGTCGTTGACCGTCTGGTTCACCCGGCCATAGGAAAACCAGGCGACCGCGGATGCGACGATCGTCAGTACGGTCAGAATGCCGAGCGCGGCATAGATGCGCGCGGCAATGCCGACGCGCAGCGGCGTGCGCTGCCGCGTGGGCTTCTTGACCTTCTTCATAGTCGTTCTCCGGGATGCATGCAGCGCGCGACGGCGGGGCCTCAGGAAGGAAACCGCGACGCAGACAGCGGGGCTCGGCAGGAGCCTCGTTGATCAGGCATGAACAGTTCCCCAGCTCTCTTTAGGTCAGCCCTTAGAGTTAGGCTTCTTGAGCCCTAGGATCGGGGACATGCGCTTAAAAAACGCTTAAGTGAGCGCCCTGTTCTGAATCGCCCGATGGAACGGGCGATTCAGAAATCGTTAAGCAGTTCGCCCGCGCCGAGGAAAACTCAACGCGCAATGCGCAGCGAGTTGATTTCCTGCCCGATTGCACGAAAGGCGTCCTTCAAGGTGGTGCCGCTCGACGGGAAATAGACATGCTTGGTGCTGGTGGCGCAATCGGTCAGCATCTTGTTGGCGGTAGCATCGGAACCGACACCCAAGCCTACGGTATAGACGATCACGCCGGCCGTTTTCATATTTTCGCAGAGTTTGGTTGCTTGGCTCACAGAACTGCCGTTGGAGGCATTGGCATTGATCTTCTCTGCATCGGAGCCACTCCCTGTGCCTGCATCCTTCGCAATAACTCCGTTGTAATAGGGCGTGTTAAAGGCTCCGTCCGTCATCAGGACGACAACCTTCAGCAACTCGCGCGTGCCGTAATCAGCCGGCTTGCTGGCCCCCGACCACAGGCCGCCGAAATTCGGAGAGACCATATACCAGGCCCAGGCCAGCCCAATGTGCCCCGCCGTGGATCCCTCGGCGACGTAGCTGTCAATCTTGCCCTTCAGGATCGTTCGGTCCGACGAGAGCGGCAGAATTGTACTGCCCAGACACGAATTTCCAGATCCGGGATAATTTCGGCCCAGCAAAGCTACAGATGGAGAGGCGTCAGTATACGCATACCCTCCGGACCTCTCTGTAACACACGTGCTAATCCTTTGAGACGTAAGTTTATTGTCAGAATATCGCCTGAATTCGTAATAATCAGAGCCAGGAGTCGTCGAAGTCCCCGCCTTGTAACTCCCTCTAACTTGAGTCGCATAGGAACCAACATTCACGGCCATGGAGTAAGGAACCAGAGCCACCTTCGAGTAATAGGGCGTTTGCTGATCCTTTACGACGAGATCGATCAAATCCTTAGCCGCGCTCTTGAGATCGATGAGGTCTTGCCCCTTCATCGACCCGGTCACGTCGAGTGCCAGACCAACTTCAATGCTGTTCGATGACCGCACCACTTCGGCCTTGGCCCCGACGGGAATGTTCTCTTTCCCCAACAGCGCCATGATTGAAACAGGAACCGTCGCTTCCGCCGTAGCTATTACGCGCTGCTGCGCGTCCATTCGAAAATTCGCAGATGTCAGTTTGCCGTATTTTGCGTTGTCCATATTCGCGCGCAGCATCGCCATGCCGAGTCGCTGAATTTCGGCCCCGCTCGTCGCATCGGAGCGGGCGATATACAGAGCGGCGGAATCCAGACCCGTCTGGAGGGCGAGTCTGGTCGTCGAGGCACGATTATAGTCGATAAGCGCAAAAGTCAGGCCAATCAGCACCGGCGCGGTCAGGCCGAACATGATCAAAACGCCACCGTCCTCACGATGGACGAGCTTCTTGAGCGCGGCGTAAAGGCGGTTCGAGCGAAGCGACATGATGGTGGGCCCCAGAGTTTGAGGGAGCAAACCATCCCCACCTGTCACAAGCGTTAATTGTTTCGGGCGACCTCACGGAGCAGTGAAGAATCCATTAGCGCAATCGCCATTTCTTGCACCGATCAGGCGCTCATGCCCCCGAAAGCGGCGGTACCGGCCGCGGACGCCCCTCCTCGTCGATCGCGACGAAGGTGAAGGTCGCATCGGTGACCTTCTCGTGCAGGGTCGTCCGAAAGCGCTTCGCCCAGGCCTCGACGTGGATCTTCATCGAGGTCCGGCCAACGGATTCGACTTGGGTGTAGACGCTGAGGACATCGCCGACCTTGACCGGGCGGATGAAAGTCATGGCTTCGACCGCGATCGTCACCACCCTGCCCTGTGCACGATCGACGCCGGCTATTCCACCGGCCGAATCCATCCGAGACATCACCCAGCCGCCGAAGATGTCGCCATTGGCATTGGTATCGGCCGGCATGGCGATGGTGCGAACCGTCAAATCGCCCAACGGCTCCTCGTCCGGCTTTAGGCCTGGCTCGATCATCTCTGCTCCCTTCCTCTCCGACATGGAGGGAATGGAGCACATGACGCAGCATCGGCGCCAGCGCGAAGCCTGTGGCAATCCCCACGAACGGCCTCGAGACAATTGCGCAGGAGCCCGCGAAGCCCCTTCCGGCATCGCCCTTGAGAAGGGAAGACCAGCCGCTGCTGGAGAGGCTCCCTGCGGCGCTGACGATCCATGGATCGTAGAGACATCGGTCCTCGCTCCTGCGCTATGATCAGTCGTTGAGGAGGACGCCATGACGAGGCCACCGGCCATGATTTGCATTTCGCTGCGCTATGCGGATGCTTCGCGCATGTATGACTGGCTGATCGAGGCCCTCGGCTTCGAGAAGCACGCCGCCTATTACTCGGACGACGGCAAGACGCTGCTCCATGGCGAGCTTCGCATGGGCGAGAGCTTCGTGATGCTCGGCTCTGCCTACAACAATCCCTTCGGCAAGCTGGTTTCACGCCCGGCTGAGCTCGGTGGCACCACAGCCTCGCCCTATATCGCAACCGACGATATCGATGCCCGGTGCGAGCGCGCCCGCAAGGCCGGTGCCGACATCTGCATGGAACCGACCGACCAGCCCTATCGCAGCCGCGACTTCATCTGCAAGGATCCGGAGGGGCATGTCTGGTGCTTCGGCACCTATCGGCCGGGACCGATGGCGGGGTGATCAGGCTGGCTGCAGCCGCGGCCTTGCCCGGAGCATCAGCCAGGAGACCAAGGCGAGATTGATCAGGTTCCAGGCCAGCCCGTTCAGGAAGGCAACCCTGTAGGAGGCAAAGAGGTCGTAGATCAGCCCGGAGATATAGCCGCCGAAGGCCATGCCTAGAATCGTCGCCGACATCACGATGCCGATCCGCACCCCGGCCTCCTTGGCCGGCAGGTATTCGCGGATGATCACCGCATACATCGGCACGATCCCGCCCTGGAACAGGCCAAAGATGCCGGTGACGATGTAGAGCGAGGTCAGCCCGTCGAAAAAGAGGTAGAGGAAGAGCGCAACACCCTGCATCACAGAGCCAAGCGCCAGGGTTGCCGCTCCGCCGATCCTGTCGGAGACGAAGCCGGAACCGATGCGGCTGACGATGCCGAGCAGCAGCATCAACGAGAGCATTTCGGCGCCACGCGCGACGCCGTAGCCAAGGTCGCCGCAATAGGCGACGATATGGACCTGCGGCATCGCCATTGCGACGCAGCAGGCGAAGCCGGCGACCGAAAGCAGCAATTGCAGCTGGTTCGCTGAAAGACCGAGATCGCCGCGAGCCCCGGCACTCGAAGCCTCGGCCGCTGCCAGCGTTTCGGCGGCCGGGCGCCTGCGGAAGAACAGGGAAAGCGGCACAAGCACGACCAGCGCCGTCAGGCCAATGCCGATATGCGTGGCGCGCCAGCCATGGTTCTGCAATCCCCAGGTGATCACCTGCGGCCAGATCACGCCCGCGAGATAGCTGCCGGATGCGCCGAAGACCACGGCGAGCCCGCGATGCTTGCGGAACCAGTGCGAGAGATCGGCGATCAGAGGCGAGAACCCCGCAGCGCCGCCGATCCCGATCAGCAGGCCGTGGGCGAGCGCGAATTGCCAGAGCGTGCCGGCAAGACCCGCAAGCACATAGCCCGCACCGAGGAAGACCCCACCCATCACGATCGGAACGACGATGCCGTAACGATCGGCGATCCGGCCCATCAGGATATTGCCGACGCCGAAACCGAGCATGACGGCGGTGTAGGGCAGCGAAGCGCCCGCCCGCGCTGTGCCGAACTCAGCCTGAACGGAGGGAAGCACGACGACCACCGACCAGGTGCCGACGCAGGCGACGGTGCCGACGAGCAGCGCCATCGCCAGCCGCAGCCAGGCATAGGAGGAATCAGGCGCGTAGCGCTCGTGCTGGAGAGACATGTTTCCTCGCCGGCCGATTTCGCAGAACGGCTCTCTTATGACGCGGCGATGATTAGGCACCGCGAACCCACGCGGCAAGCGCTCCGGCCGCAGTGGGGCACGGCGTCCGCAGCACGACGCGGCAGTTCTGGCATCCAAAAGGCAGACGGCGCGCGGGGTGCCTATCCCTCGGCCCGCGAGACCTCGGTTCGCCCGCGGACCAGGCTACGGACGCCGCATCATGATCAATTTCTCCTGCGCCATCTCACGCATGGTGAAGGGAATGCCGCCAATGCCGTAGCCGGACTCGCGCCGGCCCGCGAAAGGCATCCAGTCGGTCCGGAAGGCGGTCGGGTCGTTGATCATCACCGCGGAAGCATCGAGGCGGTCGGCAGCCCGCATCGCGACATCGATATCCTGCGCGAAGACGCTGGCCTGGAACGCGACCGGGAGCGAATTCGCCTGTGCGATCGCGTCATCGAGCCGCCGGTAGCGATAGACGCAGGTCACAGGCCCGAAGACCTCTTCGCGCGAGACCTTTGCCTCAGTGGACGGGTCAAGCAGCACGCTCGGTTGCAGGGTCGTTTCCGAGATGCGGCCGCCGCCGACTGCGAGCTTCGCCCCACCGCTCACGGCCTCCTCGACCCACGAGGCGATCCGGTCGGCCTCGCGGGGATGGATCAGCGGCCCGACTTCGGTATCGGCAAGCGTCGGATCCCCGACACGCAGCTTCGCAACCCGCGCGATCAAGCGTTCGGTGAATGCCGCAGCGATGTCTTCATGCACGAAGATGCGCTGCGTCGACACGCAGACCTGCCCTGCATGATAGTAGCCGCCCTTGACGATCGGCTCGATGACACGGTCGAGATCGGCGCTGCGATCGACGATCGCAGGTGCCGCTCCGCCATGCTCCAGCGCCGAGCGTGCGCCATGGGCAAGCTTGCTGTGCAGATACCAGCCGACCTTCGCCGAGCCGATGAAGCTCAGGAAACCGATGCGCCGGTCTATCGCCAATTTCTCGGCAAGCGCATTGCTCTCAGGAATGAAGCTCTGGCACCAGGCCTCCGGCAAGCCGGCTTCGTGAACGAGAGCCACGAAGTCGCGGCAGGAAAGCGGCGTCGGGCCGGCCGGCTTGATGATCACCGGACAGCCGACGGCGATCGCCGGAGCGACCTGATGCACGATCAGGTTCAGCGGATGGTTGAAGGCCGAGATCGCGGCGACGATCCCGATCGGCTCCTTGGTGGTGAAGGCCCAGCGGCCCGCTCCCGCCGCCGAGAGGCCCAGCGGAATCTCGCGCCCGGCAAAATTCCGCAGCTCGTCGGCGGCATTGTGCACGCCGTCGATTGCGCGGGTGGTTTCGACGATGGCGTCCGGCAGCGGCTTGCCACCCTCGCGCGCGATCTGCATGGCAAAATGATCGCGTCGGGCCTCCATGAGACCGGCCAGTCGCCGTAGAATGGCGATGCGCTCATAGGGCTTCAGCCAGCCATCCCGATCCCGGAACACACGTTCGGCCGACTGCAGCTTGGCTTCGAGCGCAGCAGCGTCATCGGTCTCGATCTCAGTGATAGGAGCGCGGTCAAAGGCTTGAACAACCTGCAGCATCGTCCCTCTCCCGTCAGGCCAGCTCGATATCGGGCGTACGGTTGCGCAACTCGTCCACCAGAACGCGCGTGTTCTCGGAATAGTCGATCGGCACCTCGACGAGATGAACACCGCCACCCGCGAATGCGGCTTCCAGCGTTGGAGCAAGATCCTCCGCTGCGGCGACGCGAGACCCCTTGGCACCATAGGCTTCGGCATAACGGACGAAATCCGGATTGCCGAAGGTCAGGCCGAAATCCGGGAAATTATCGACCGCCTGCTTCCAGCGGATCATGCCATAGGCATTGTCGTTGAGGATGACGACGACGAGATTGAGGCCGAGCCGGACGGCGGTTTCCATCTCCTGCGAGTTCATCATGAAGCCGCCATCGCCGCAGACGGCCACGACGCGGCGTTCAGGATACAGCATCGCCGCCATCATCGCGGAGGGCAGCCCTGCCCCCATCGTTGCGAGCGCATTGTCGAGCAGCAGCGTATTGGCGACATGGGTGCGGTAGTTTCGGGCGAACCAGATCTTGTACATGCCGTTGTCGAGGCAGACGATGCCATCCTCCGGCATCACCTGGCGTACGTCATGGACGATGCGCTGGGGCGTGATCGGAAAGCGGTCCTCATCGGCACGGTCATTGATCCGCGCCAGGATCCTTTGGCGCAGATCGAGCAGCGACACATCGGGTTCAAGCTTGCCGCCGAGCCGTTCGGCAAGCTGCGTCACGGTCGCGCCGATATCGCCGATCACCTCGGCGTCGGGGTGGTAGACCTGCTCCACATTGGCGGATTGATAGCCGATATGGATCACCTTCGGACCGCCAGCGCTCTGCATCAGGAAGGGCGGTTTCTCGACCGTGTCGTGACCGATCGAGATGATCAGGTCGGCCCGGTTCACGGCCTCATGGACATAGTCTCGTTCGGAGAGGGCAGCGGTCCCCATATAGAGGTTCGAGCCGCCGGTGACGGCGCCCTTGCCCATCTGGGTGTTGAAGAAGGGCAGCCTTGTACGCCGCACAAAGGCCGAGAGTGCCTCGACGAGACGCGGCCGGTTGCCGGCAGCACCGATCATGACCAGCGGCCTCTTTGCCGCCAGGATCATCTCGGCCGCGCGGTCGAGCGCCGCGGTCTGCGCAACCGGCCGCTCGAGCGGATGAACCGGGATGACGGGGATGTCGTCGATCTCCTCGGCAGCGACATCCTCGGGCAACTCGAGATGCACCGGCCCCGGCCGTTCTTCCATCGCGACGCGGAAGGCGTCGCGCACAGCAGCCGGAATGCTGGCGGCGCTGACGATCTGCCGTGTCATCTTGGTCAGCGGCTTCATCGAGGCGACGACATCGACGATCTGGAAACGCGCCTGCTTGGCGGTCATGATCGCCTTCTGGCCGGTGATCATGATCATCGGCATGGCACCGAGATGGGCATAGGCCGCGCCGGTCGAAAAGTTCAGGGCACCCGGTCCGAGCGTCGCGATGCAGACCCCCGGTCGGCCCGTCAGCCGACCATGCGTCGCCGCCATGAAGGCTGCAGCCTGCTCATGCCGCGTCAGGACGAGCTTGATACCGGAATTGCGGAGGGACTCGACGACATCGAGATTTTCCTCGCCCGGCACACCGAAGATGCAGTCGACGCCCTCATTCTCGAGCGCCGCTACCAGGAGATCGGACCCCTTCTTCATCACTCGCTGCCTTTCACAAGAGCACTGCCCCGGGGGCAGAGGCTAGAGCGCCGCAGCGCGAAGGGAAAGCGTCATCGGCCACGCTGCCTCGGTATTCGTCGCGAGGACATCCCTTGCCAGGAGAGCCAACCGGCGCACCGGCAGTCGCCCCTCGTCTGCTCATGCCCAAAGATCAGATGCCGAATAGCATCGGCGGCGCGCAATTCCGGTGCACGGAAACGATCGGGCAAACGCGCAGGCTTGGCAGGGGTTGCCGCAGCGTCTCTAGGATAGCCACGCCCACTTTCCGATTCGCTGGCCTGGCCTACCCCGGAGAACTGACAATGAACCGGGGACTTTTGCTCGCCCTGATGGCAGCGAGCGCGCCGATCGCGATCGCCACTGCAAGCGCGCAGGATGCCGAGGAGCTCTCGAAACAGCTGCAGAACCCGGTCGCGAGCATGATCAGCGTACCGATCCAAAGCAATTTCCAGTTCCGTGGCGGGCCTGATCGGGATGGCTTTTCGTCGACCAGCAACATCCAGCCGGTCATCCCTGTGTCGCTGAACCAGGACTGGAACCTGATCGTCAGGACAATCCTGCCCGTCATACACCGTGAAAGTTACGGCCCGGCCGATGGTGTGGGCCTCGGCGACACCACCCAGAGCTTCTTCTTCACGCCGAAGAACCCGAAGAACGGCTTCGTCTGGGGTATCGGGCCGGCCTTCATGTGGCCGACGGCAACAAGTGACCGCTTCGGCTCGGGCAAATGGGGAGCGGGGCCGACCGCCCTGATGCTGGTTCAGGACGGAGCATGGACGGTCGGCGGGCTGGCCAATCATATCTGGTCCTATGCCGGCCCCGAAGGACGCAAGGATGTCAGCGCGACGTTCCTGCAGCCCTTCCTTTCTTACAGCCTCGGCCGGGGCCTCAGCCTCTCCCTCAATACGGAAGCAAGTTACGACTGGATCGCCCGGCAATGGACGGTTCCGATCAATGTCGGCGTCGGCCAGGTGTTCAAGCTCGGCAATCAGGCGATGAGCGCCGGACTAGGCTTCCAGTACTATGCGGTCAGACCTACCGAAGGGCCGCGCTGGGGCGTTCGTGCCACGCTGACCTTCCTCCTCCCGGAGAAATAGGAGCGAAACGCGCGGGCGTCCGGCTTGCTGCGGACGGAGGCGTTGGGCCCATGGCGGGGATCTGCATATACGGCGCCGGTTCGGTCGGCTGTTATATCGGCGGGCGGCTGCTCGCGGCTGGCGCCGATATCAGCTTCGTCGGGCGTGAGCGCGTCGCCTCCGAGATTCGCCGGCATGGCCTTGCACTGTCGCATTACCAGGGTGGACGCTGGCAGCTCCCGCCATCGACCATCGACTTCTCGACCGATGCCGGGGCTCCAAAGGCAGCTGGACTGGTACTGGTGACCGTGAAGTCGGCTTCGACACGTGCTGCCGCTGCCGAACTCGCAACGATTCTCTGCCCCAAGACCATCGTCATCAGCTTCCAGAACGGCCTGGGCCATGCCGACCGTCTGCGTAACGCCTTGCCAGGCCGAACTGTGCTGGAGGGCATCGTCCCGTTCAATGTGGTGATGTCGGGGCCAGGCACCTTCCATCAGGCGTCGCAAGGCGCGCTTGCGGTCAAGGCGCATGCGGAGCTTGATCCCTATCTCGCAGCCTTCACAGCCGCCGGGCTGCCGCTCAGCCAGTACCCGGACATCGTGCCGGTTCAATGGGCAAAACTGCTGTTCAATCTCAACAACGCGATCAACGCACTCGCCAACGTCCCGCTGAAGGAAGAACTGTCGCGACGCGCCTACCGGCGCTGCCTTGCGCTGGCCCAAGCGGAGGCCCTCGCCCTGCTGGAACGCTCAGGCATTCGTCCGGCCCGGCTGACGCCATTGCCAGCTGGCTTCCGCGGCTGCTCGATGCGCCTGACTGGGTATTTGCAAGGCTGGCGAGCAAGATGCTGACGATCGCCCCGGTCGCGCGCTCCTCGATGGCGGATGATCTTGCAGCTGGCCGCCCGACCGAGATCGACTGGATCAACGGCGAGGTGCTGCGCCTGGGCGAGCAGCATGGAACACGCGCGCCAGTGAACGAGCGGCTGCATGCATTGGTGCAGGCGGCCGAGAGGAGCACCACGCGCCCGCACTGGTCCGGAGAAGCCTTGTTTGCGGAACTGCGGCAGGCGGCCGGCACGCACGAACAGCGGGCCGTACGGCGATAGCCGCCCCCGGATAAGCAGGCGATGCCGCTCAGGCGCCGCCAGTCAACGGGGCATAGGCCGCGGCATCCAGTGGCCGGCCGAGCAGATAACCCTGCGTTGAGTCGCAACCCTCGCAGATCAGGAAGTCGAGCTGTTCGGGTGTTTCGACGCCTTCCGCCACCACCTCGATGCCCAGGGCATGCCCAAGCTGGATGATGGCGCGGGTGATCGCAACGGCTTCGAGCGTGACGCCGAGCGTTGCGACGAAGCTGCGGTCGATCTTCAGCGTCGTCAGAGGAAAGCGATGAAGATACGACAGCGACGAATAGCCGGTGCCGAAATCATCGAGCGCGATCCGCACCCCAAGTGCGCGCAGGCGCGACAGGGTTGCCATGGCGCGGTCGGCATCGGTGACCATCACCCCTTCGGTGATCTCGAGTTCCAGCCGCTCCGGATCGAGGCCGGTCTCCCTCAGCACCTCCTCCACGAGGCCGGGCAGCGCGTCAGCCGCGAATTCGAGCGGCGAGATGTTGACGGAGATCCTGAGGGGCTCTTTCCAGCGCACCGCTTCGCGGCAGGCGGCGCGAAGGACGTGAGCCCCAAGCGCGGCGATAAGGCCGCCCTCTTCCGCTGCTGGGATGAACAACGAGGGTGAGACGACGCCACGTGAAGGATGGCGCCAGCGTGCCAATGCCTCGAACCCGACGACGCTGCCATCCGCCCGGAACTGCGGCTGATAATGCAACAGGATCGCCCCGGTCTCGATGGCCTGGCGCAGATGAGCGCGCAGGTCGAGACGTTCGCGCTCGCGCTCCTGCTCGGCAAAGTCAAACATCCGGACGCGGCTGCGCCCTTCGGTCTTGGCGAGACGCAAGGCCGCATTGGCGGCGTCGAGCAATCCGGTTTCGCTGTCGCTGTCCTCGGGGAAGCGGGCGCAGCCCATGCTGACGCTCACCGCGTGACGGGCCGTTCCGTTGATGAAATCCGCTTCCAGGGCAAAGCGCACCTGTTCGGCCTGCAAGAGGCCATGCTCTCCACCCGGGGAGTGTCGCGACACCAGGACGAATTCGTCGCTGCCGATTCGCGCCGCGAAGCTGCCCTCGATCGATCCCAGACGCCTGGCGAGTTCGATCAGGAGGCTGTCCCCAGTTACCTGGCCATACTCCTCGTTGAAACACTTGAAGCGGTCGGGATCGATCCGCATCACAAGGAAGCTCTCGCCTTCATGCTTCGCGCGTTCCATGCGCTCGGCCAGATACGAGCGAAGGGCGAAACGGTTCGGGAGCCCCGTCAGGGCGTCGTTGCGGGATAGATGGGCGATCTTCTTCTCGGCATACTTTCGCTCGCTGATGTCGACCAGCAGATTGAAGCCACCGACGAGCCTGCCGCTGGCATCGAAGAGCGGCGTCGGAAATGGCATGAAAGGGATGCAGCTCCCATCCGGCCGCTCGGCCTGCGCCTCGACGCCCCGGATGGGCCGGCCCTCGCGCAGCGCAATCGCCATCGGGCACTGGTCATGCGGCAGATGCTCACCGTCCTTGGTCAGCAAGCGGTGGGAGATGCACCAGGAATCCGCGCCAATGCGCGGTTCGCGGCCGGCAAACTCGGCAGCAGCGCGATTGAAGTAGGTCAGGCGCCCATCGGCATCCGTGACATAAACAGCAGCGGGAAGCTGATCGAGGACGCTCGCAAGCCAGGCGTTATCTGCAGCGCGAGAGCCTAGCAGCGGCATTACAGCAACAAGGGGCGCGAGATCCACGTCGCTCCCGGCGAAAGTCGCAAGCCCGGATATCACGGCGCCCGCTGCGTTTGCGAGGCGTGATCAAGAGGTTCTGGGTCGGCAGCTGCTCGATGCATCGAGAATTCCGTGTCGCCTCATTCTGTGGTCACTGAGCGATGACAGCACGGAGATGCCAATAAAATATTAAGCCCCCGATCAATTGGGATGGAGAAAACCTGACATACAGAACTAAATAGACCAAAATATCCAAATTTGAGAGTCTATTACGGCGGATTACATCACATAATCTCAAATCTATACGAATGCCATAAGAAAAAAGTTAGATAAAAAGCAAGAATGTCGCAAAGTAAGGAGCAATAATCCTCGGGACAGTGGAAATTCTATTTGAAAATGGCTTCACCCTGCTCATCGATGAGCTGCTGCCCCTTCAGCAAGGTAAAGTCGGCGGCCTCCGCCACACCAGGGAAACGATCCGCCCGCACGAAGCGATGCGTCTTCAGGTCACCACCGACATCCTTCTCGATGACGCCGCAAAGCTGATACTGCCCGCCCTCCTGGTAAGGCGTGGCGTGAATCGTGAAGCCTCTGTGCTCCAAGGTCTTGAGCGGTCCAGGGGCCGGTTTCTCGGCCTTCTCACCAAGGCCGAACAGGGATTTCAGGAATGACATGGGGCCTCCATCGCGATCTCGATCTCTATAGGGCAGAAACAGCCCGAGAGGGAGCCAGCCTCGTGCATCTTCACATATATTGAGCGACGCGGGCGCTCCTCAGCGATTGTACAACTCGCCATCGCACGCGTCCCCTTGCCTCCTTGCCACACATGACGTTTAATACCATACTGTATGGTATTAAACGAACATCGAGTGCACTCGGATGAATGGTTGGTTCCTGGGCGCTGCAGCGATCGCAGTCTTGACCTGCGTGATCCATGTCTGGCTCGGTGGGCGCGAAGTTGCCCAGCCGCTCCTAGCCTCCGGCGGGTTGGGCAAGGTGCCCAAATTCACCAATTACTATTGCTGGCACCTGGTCACGATCGTGCTGGCGGGGCTCGCGCTCGCTTTCGGCCTCGTTGCCTGGCACGCAGGCAGCCGCGACCTTGGGGCATTTGCGACAGGGTGCGCTGGACTCTTCGCCCTCTGGAGCCTGGCCATGATCCGGCGCTTCCGGCTGAGGCCCACTCATTTCCCGCAATGGGCCCTGTTCATTCCCATGGCCGCCTGCGGCGCACTGGGGTTGTGGTGGTGAAGGCGGCCGCCCGCCGTTTCTCGCGGAAGGATTGGCTCGACCTCGGCCTCGAGGCGCTTGCGGAAGCCGGCCCTGCCGGCGTGACGATCGAAGCGCTCTGCGGACGCGGCGGCAAGACCAAGGGCTCATTCTACGCGCATTTCGTGACGAGCGAGGCCTATCTCAGCGCACTCGCGGGGCATTGGCGCGAGGCTTACACCCGCCGGCTCGTCGAAGCCGCCGATACCGGCGAACAGCCCGACGCGAGGCTCTCCCTCCTCGACCAGATGGCTCTGCGCCTCGACAGCCGCGTCGAGCAAGGCATGCGCCGGCTTGCCGCCAACGACACCGCTGTGATGCGCGTTTGCACCGAGGTGGACCGCGAACGCATCGCCTATCTCGCCGGACTGCACCGGGCTTCCGGACGCTTCGATGACAAGAATGCGCTCGCTCTCGCTCGTCTCGAATACGCAGCCTTCATCGGCTTCCAGCAGATCGACACAGGCGCCGGCAACGCGGGCGCGGCCGAGAGTTATCGGCTGCTCCTCAAGCTCACCGGCAGGACCTGACCACCGCATGGTGAAGGGCCGGACCTTGACCTCACCGTTCAGTGATCCCCCCATCGACTTTCGGCGTTTCTTGAAAGCAGGCAACCCGGATCCCACGTTTTAAGGGTTCAGGGCGACCGTCGTGCCCCTTGACGCCAGGTTCATCTCTCGCGGCGCCTCTGAATAGGGAGGTGGCCATGAGACGGATCAGGACGCTGTTGTCCCTGCTGCTCGCACTCGCCACACTGAGTTACGCGGGTACTGCGCAAGCACAGGCGCCGCGAGGGCCGCCTTGCGCAGCGCGAAGCGAAGTCGTCGGACATCTGCGCGACATTTACGGCGAACACCTTGTCGGCAACGGCCTCGCCGAGGGCGGCTATATGCTTGAGCTCTTTACGGGCCCGGCCGGCAGTTGGACCGTTTTTGCGACCACGCCCGAAGGCATGAGCTGCCTGATTTCGGCAGGCAACTCATGGGAGCCGCTGCCAAGGCCCGACATCTTCGCCGGCCGCTGAATCGGAAGGGGAATGTGGTGCTTGGCAGGAGGCCAGGCAGCGGTTAGAAGGCCGCATCGCTCCAGGGAGTGGTCGTAAGCGTCTCACGTCAGACAACGCATCCACCGCGGCGTTGCGCCGATGGATGCCGAAAGCGCCTCCCCAAGCGACACCGCCTGTCCTGAGAGCTCGTTCTCCATGTCTCCGACTGACGTCTCACGCCCGCGCCGCAAGCTGCCGGCACGATATGCCGGCATCGTCATGCCCTTCATCCTGTCGATCGTAATGACCTTCATCGTCTCAGGCATCTCGACATTGAAGGCACTCGGTCCTTCCATGACCGCGCTAAAGACCTGGCCCGCCTCCTGGGGCCTGTCCTGGCTGGTCGCTTTCCCGACTCTGCTTGTCGTGCTGCCCCTCGTACGACGCCTCGTGGCACTTGTCGTCGCCACGCCCAGCCAAGGCTGAAGGTCCCCCTCAAAAGCAAAGGGCGGCTCGCGCCGCCCTTCGCTGATCCCGAGTGCTGAGTTCAGTTGTCGAGGAAGCTGCGCAGCTTCCGCGACCGGCTCGGGTGCTTGAGCTTGCGCAGCGCCTTGGCTTCGATCTGACGGATACGCTCGCGCGTCACCGAGAACTGCTGGCCGACCTCTTCGAGAGTGTGGTCGGTGTTCATGCCGATGCCGAAGCGCATGCGCAGCACACGCTCCTCGCGCGGGGTGAGCGAGGCCAGCACCCGCGTCGTCGTCTCGCGCAGGTTTGACTGGATCGCCGCATCGATCGGCAGGATCGCGTTCTTGTCTTCGATGAAGTCGCCGAGATGCGAATCTTCCTCGTCGCCGATCGGCGTTTCCAGCGAGATCGGCTCCTTGGCGATCTTCAGCACCTTGCGCACCTTTTCGAGCGGCATGGCGAGCTTCTCGGCCAGTTCCTCAGGCGTCGGCTCGCGGCCGATCTCGTGCAGCATCTGGCGCGAGGTCCGGACGATCTTGTTGATCGTCTCGATCATGTGCACCGGGATGCGGATGGTGCGGGCCTGATCGGCGATCGAGCGGGTGATCGCCTGCCGGATCCACCAGGTCGCGTAGGTCGAGAACTTGTAGCCGCGACGATACTCGAACTTGTCGACCGCCTTCATCAGGCCGATATTCCCCTCCTGGATCAGGTCGAGGAATTGCAGGCCGCGATTCGTGTATTTCTTGGCGATCGAGATCACGAGACGCAGATTGGCCTCGATCATCTCCTTCTTCGCCTGCCGGGCTTCGCGCTCGCCCTTCTGGACCATCAGCACGATCTTGCGGAATTCCTGGATCTCCAGGCCGGTCTCGGAGGCAAGCGTGTGGATGTCCTCGCGCAGCTCCTTGATCCGGTCCTTCTCGGACCCGACGAATTCGCGCCAGCCGCGCGAACCGAGCTTGGAGACGCGCAGGACCCATTTGGGGTCGAGCTCGCCGCCGACATGCTGCTTGAGGAAATCGTCGCGCGCGACGCCATAGGTTTCGGCCAGGCGGAGCAGGCGCGTCTCATGCGAGATCAGGCGCTTATTGATGTCGTAGAGCTGCTCGACAAGCGCTTCGATGCGGTTGTTGTTGAGCGAGAGCGACTTCACCGCGGTGATGATGTCGTCCTTGAGCTTCTTGTACTTGCGATCCTGCGACGGCGAGAGCTTGGTGTTCTCCAGCCGGTTGGCGATATCCTGGTCCTGCAGGCGCCGCAGCTTCTTGTAGTTGTCGGCGATCGAATCGAAGGTCTCGAGCACGCGCGGCTTCAGCTCGGCTTCCATTGCCGAAAGTGAAACGTTGTTCTCGATGTCGTCGTCATCCATCTCGGGCGGCGGTTCGCCCCCCTCGCCACCGAAGGCCGGGGGGCCGCCTGCCGGCTGGCCTTCGCCTTCTTCGCCCTCTTCACCCGGCAACTGCACCGGATTCTTGCCGTCGGGACCGGCATAAGTGGCTTCGAGATCGATGATGTCGCGCAGCAGAACCTTGCCGTCGACGAGTTCGTCCCGCCAGATGATGATGGCCTGGAAGGTCAGCGGGCTTTCGCAGAGCCCGGCGATCATCGCCTCGCGGCCAGCCTCGATGCGCTTGGCGATCGCGATTTCACCTTCGCGCGACAGGAGCTCGACCGAGCCCATCTCGCGCAGATACATGCGGACCGGATCGTCCGTGCGCTCGGTCGGCTCGAGATTGCGCTTGACCTCGACCGGCAGCGCCGAACGGGAGGTCTCGACGAGATCGCCCTCGCCTTCCTCGTCGTCGCCGCCACCGTCCTTGCCGCGCTGGGCGCGTTCCTCGCCGGCGGCCTCGGGATCTTCGTTGTCGACGACGTTGATGCCCTGCTCGCTGAGCTGGCCAAGCACGTCCTCGATCTGCTCCGAGGAGAATTCCTCGGAAGGCAGGACTTCGTTCAGTTCGTCATAGGTGACATAGCCGCGCTTCTTGGCGAGCTTGATCATCCGGCGTACGGCCTGATCCGTCAGATCCAGCAGCGGCCCATCAGTGGTCGGGGGGGCTTCCGGTGCGACCTGATCGGTCTTTTCCCGTTCGCTCGCTTTAGTCGCCATCAATCAGCGCTCCGCACTCTCGCGTGGCAGGGGGCGCGAAGTGCCCCATGTCGACGCATAAAAGGGCGGCGCGGCCGCTGGTCCGGCGCGCTCACCCCACCCAAATCATCTCGACCAGATGGACCCGATCCTCCTTAGGAATCGTGAACCACCCATGCCCCGTGCGACAGTGACGACGACAGCGAAAGCTATGTTCCGATCAATCACCTGCCATGGCCTCGGTGCCCTCGAGGTTCTCGAGCCGGGCCTTGACGTCTTTGATCCAGGCGAAATTTGCTTCAGTCGCTTCGTCAGCCAGTGCGCGCTCGGCTGCCTTCAACTCGCTATGTAACGTTCGCGCCCGATGATGCAAGACGATTGCCTGACGAATCGATTCAAAAACTGATTCTGGATCAGCCGCTTGGGCGAGTTTCAGCCGCTCGGCCGGACCTGTGACGGCCATCAGCGCAGCCCTGGCTTCCTGGACCCTCGGCTGGTCGAGCCGATTCGCCAGGGCATCCTGATCCAGCCCGTCGCCGAAGGCGGCATCGAGCAGAACCTGCCTGAAACGCTCGGCCGCCATGCCGTCGAGCGAAAGCTCCGACAATTCATCGGCGCAACGCAGGATCAATCCGGAATGGCTCGCCAACGCCAGCAGGATAAAGGCCTCGCGCTTATCCTCACCGCGCCCTTGCGACACGATGCGCGAGCGCGAAAGCTGCGAGCTTGCCCTCAGCGGCACGGCCTGGCGGTTCGCACCGCCGCCACCACCGCCCTGCCCGCGATTGCCGGCGCCGCCCCGCCCCCGTTGCTGCCCGCCTCCACCGAAATTCCTTTCGGCGCGGGCAGGAGCAGCACTGGTGAAGAGTTGAGACAGCCGCTCTTCCATCTCGATGCGATAATGGCGCCGCGTCACCTCGTCGCGGATATGTCCGAGCGCCTCCTTCAGCCGACGTTCGAAGGCCGCCCGGCGCTCGGGCGTATCGAGCGACCCGGCTTCGACCTCGCGGTTCCAGAGCATGTCGACCAGCGGCCGCGCCGCCTTGAGCACCTCGGCGATCGCGACCTTGCCGCCGGAGCGTGCCAGATCGTCCGGATCCTGCCCGTCCGGCAACAGGGCGAAGGCGAGCGACTTCCCGGGCTCGAGCAGCGGCAAGCCGATATCGATCGCCCGGCTCGCGGCCTTGCGCCCGGCCTTGTCGCCGTCCAGGCAGATCACAGGCTCGTCGGCCATGCGCCAGAGCAGCCCGATCTGGTCCTCGGTCAGCGCCGTGCCAAGTGGGGCAACGACCTGCGGGAAGCCCGCCATCGTCATGGCGATGACGTCGACATAGCCTTCGACCACGATGACCTGCCCGACATCATGAGCAGCCTTGCGGGCATTGTGGTGGTTGAACAGCAGCCGGCCCTTGTGGAAGAGCGGCGTCTCCGGCGAATTCAGATATTTGGCGGAAACCTCGGCACTCATCGCCCGGCCGCCGAAGGCGATCACCCGCCCGCGCGCATCGTGGATCGGGAACATGATCCGGTCGCGGAAGCGATCATAGGGCACGGCGATCTCATCGCCATGGATCAGCAGCCCGGCCTCCATCATCAAGGCGGCATCGACCCCCTTGCCCGCCAGATGGTCGCGCAGCGCGAAGCGATCTGGCGGCGCGTAGCCGATGCGAAACTGCCTCCTCGGCTCTCCGTCGAGGCCGCGGCCCGAAAGATAGCGCCGCGCCGCGACGCCACGCTCGGCGGCCAACTCGGCTTCGAAGAAGCACGCCGCAAGCTCCACGACCTCGTGGAGCCCCTTGCGCCTCTCCTCCTGGACCTGCGCCTCATGCGTCACGGTCGGCAGGATCACGCCGGCCTGGGAGGCCAGCTTCTCGACCGCTTCAGGGAAGGAGAGCCCTTCGGTCTCCATCACGAACTTGAAGATGTCGCCGTTCTTGCCGGAGGAGAAATCGAAGAAGGAGCCCTTCTGGTCATTGACGAAGAAGGACGGTGTCTTCTCGGCATTGAAGGGCGAAAGCCCCTTCCATTCCCGCCCGGCCTTGGCGAGGCGCACGCGTTTGCCCACGACCGCCGAAACCGGCAGCCGCGCCTTGATCTCCTCAAGGACGGATGGGGGGAACTTCATGGCTTCCTATGTGGGGCCTGGCGCACAGGAAGCCAATCGCCGATCCGCAAGCGGACCGGCTTATCGGCTCTATCCACAGCACCGGCGCCCCCGGCACTCGCTTGCGATCAACCGCCGAGCGCAGCCTTCACCAGACCGCTCGCCTTGGCGAAGTCCATCTGGCCCGCGTAATTCGCGCGCAGGATCGCAATGACCTTGCCCATGTCCTTGACCGAGGCCGCGCCGCTCTCGGTCACTGCAGCCGCAATCGCCGCCTTCACCTCGTCCTCATCCATCTGCTTCGGCAGATAGGCGGAGATGACGTCGACCTCGGCACGTTCGCCGGCAGCAAGCTCCGGACGGCCATTGGCGTCGTAGATCGCGATCGATTCCTGGCGCTGCTTGATCATCTTCTGCAGCAGAGCGAGGATTTCGTCGGGAGAGGCCTCGCCCTTGCCGGCGCCGCGCGCCTCGATGTCCTTGTCCTTCAAGGCGGCCTGGATCAGGCGGATCGCGCCGACCTTGCCCTTCTCGCCGGCCTTCATCGCTTCTTTCAGCTCGCTGGTGAAGCGCTCACGCAGGCTCGTCATGTTCGTCATTCCCTTTTCTTGTATCAGGCCGGCGCAGGCCTCGATTGACGACGTGGACCGGCGTCTTTAAGGCTCGCGTTCCAGATCGGCGGAGCGCGAAGCCGCTGCCCCGCCCCACACATTGCCGCCTCGTCGCGGCCTGGACGAGACATAGACATGACCGCTCCCGAAGGAAACCCCGCCACCGGCGGCTGGACAGAACCGCGCGCGACCGCTCTCCTCGTGCTGGCCGACGGCACCGTGCTGGAAGGCTTCGGCCTCGGCGCCGTCGCTGAAGCGCCGGGCGAGGTCTGTTTCAACACGGCGATGACCGGTTATCAGGAAATCCTGACCGACCCGTCCTATGCCGGGCAGATCATTACCTTCACCTTCCCCCATATCGGCAATGTCGGCGTCAACGACGAGGACACCGAGACGGTGAACGCCGCGGCGTCCTCAGGCGTGCGCGGCATCGTGATCCATGCCGACATCACCGAACCCTCGAACTGGCGCGCCACGCGGCATCTCGACGCCTGGCTGAAGGCTCGCAACATCGTCGGCATCGCCGGCGTCGATACACGCGCCCTGACCGCCTTGATCCGCGACAACGGCATGCCGAACGCGATCCTCGCCCATAATCCCGACGGCATCTTCGATCTTCCCCGTCTCAAGCAGCAGGCCGCCGCCCTGCCCGACATGGCCGGCCTCGATCTTGTGCCGCTAGTCACCGCCGCCCAGCGTTACGACTGGAGCGAGACGCCGTGGCAATGGCCCGCCGGATACGGCAAGCGCGAGAGCGCGGCACACAGGGTCGTCGCAATCGATTATGGCGTGAAGCGCAACATCCTGCGCCTGCTCGCAAAGGCCGGCTGCGAGGTGACCGTAGTGCCTTCGACAACCAGCGCCGCCGACATCCTGGCGCTGAGCCCCGACGGTGTTTTCCTCTCCAACGGCCCTGGCGACCCCGCCGCGACCGGCGAATATGCCGTGCCGGTCATTCGCGAACTTCTCGACCGGAAGATTCCGACTTTCGGCATCTGCCTCGGCCACCAGATGCTCGCTCTCGCCATTGGCGGGCAAACCATGAAGATGAAGCAGGGGCACCACGGCGCCAACCACCCGGTACAGGACAAGACCACCGGCAAGGTCGAGATCGTCTCGATGAACCACGGCTTTGCGGTCGACCCCACGACGCTCCCGGCCAATGCGAAGGAGACGCACGTCTCGCTCTTCGACGGCTCGAACTGCGGCATCGCCCTCGACGATCGGCCGGCCTTCAGCGTCCAGCACCATCCCGAAGCCTCGCCCGGGCCGCAGGACAGCCATTATCTCTTCGCCCGCTTCGTGGAGCTGATGGAAACCGAAAAGGCCAAGGCCGCAGCCTGAGGCGACGCGATGCTCCACCAGTTGCGCATCTACGAGATCTTCGAACGCAACAAAGCGGCTTTCCATGCGCGCTTCCGCGACCACGCGGCGCGCATCATGGCGCGCCGCGGCTTCGAGATCGTGGGGATGTGGGAAACCCGGAGCGCAACGCGAACGGAATTCGCCTATATCCTTGCCTGGCCCGACGCCGAGACCAAGGCAGCGCGCTGGGCGAGCTTCATGGCCGATCCCGAATGGACCGAGATCAAACGCGTCTCCGCGATCGAGCATGGCGACCTCGTCGGCGCCATCGAGGATCGCCTGATGGTGCTGACCGACTATTCCCCCAGGCTCTGAGTTGACAGGCCGACCGGCCCGCGGTTTAAGCGCGCCATGACAATGTCCTGCCTCCTCGCGCGGAACTATTACGCTCCGTCCTCATAAGGCGGTGGCATTCCCATGTTCAACCGCCGCGCTGGCGGTTGAATTCACGCAGTCACCCGGCATCGCGGCCTCCATTAGGAAAAACGCGATGCACTCCTCCCGCAAAACCGTCTCGTCTATCGGCATCATGGGCTTTGGCGCGTTCGGCCGACTCATGGCTCGTCACCTCCAGCCACATTTTCCGCTCTTCGTCTGCGATCCCGAGCGGCCGCCCGATGCCGACAGAGCGGGCAAGGGCCTCGTTCCATCGGATGTGAAGGCAGTCGGCGCCTGCGATGTGGTGATCCTCGCCGTGCCGGTCGATCGGATCCAGACCGCGATTGCGGCCCTGCGGCCGCATCTGCGGGCGGGTGCGCTGGTGCTGGATGTCGGTTCGGTCAAGATTGGCCCGGCGCGCGCCATGCAGGCCGACCTGCCGGAAGACGTCGACATTCTCGGCACTCACCCGCTGTTTGGTCCGCAAAGCGCACGTCACGGCATCAAGGGACTGAAGATTGCGCTGTGCCCGGTCCGCGGGCGCAGCGGTCCGCGCGTCGCCGCCTTCCTGCGCAAGGTGCTCGGATTGAAGGTGATCATGACCACGCCCGACGCACATGACCGCGAAACAGCCATGGTTCAGGGCCTGACGCATCTGATTGCCAAGATCCTGGTACGGATGGAGCCGCTGCCGCACCGCATGACGACGGCCAGCTTCGATCTCCTGATGCAGGCGACCGATATGGTCCGGCATGATGCACCGAACGTCTTCATGGCGATCGAGCGCGCCAATCCACATGCCAGGGCAGTCCGCGACAGGTTCTTTGCCCTTGCCGAGGAGATGCGGCAGTTGCTGGAAGACGATCACCTCGCCCGGCCCACACTGACCCTGTCTCGGAGATCCGCAGCCGAGGGCAGTGTCTAGGCATGGCCGGTGATTGGACATGGCAAGTGACGAGGCATGGCAGGTGAGCTTGAACAATCGACCACGCCGCATAGATCTCGCCGCAAGCCGCCAGCACATCCTGACGCGGAGCGGCGGCTGGACCGCAGGAAGACAATGACCGAAAATCCGCTTGCCGATCCGGCCATCGCCCATCCCGACCTCGACGAGGCGACAATCGGCTTGCTCGTCCGCACATTCTACAGTCGGGCGCGGCTGGACGACGTGATCGGACCGGTCTTCGAGGCCGCCGTCGATGATTGGGATGACCATATCGGCAAGATCAGCGAATTCTGGAGCAGCGTGATGCTGCGCACCGGTCGTTATGGCGGCCGGCCGATGCGACCGCACCTGATCCTGCCGCTGGAAGGCAGGCATTTCGACCGCTGGCTCGAACTTTTCGAGGCGACAGCGCAGGAACTCTGTCCGCCTGCCATCGCCCAGGCCTTCATCATACGGGCACGCCGGATCGCCGATAGCTTCGAAATGGCGCGGGCGTCGCAGCGCGGCGAAGTCGGAATACCACGCCATAGCGCGAGGTGATCACCGAGGGCGGAGAGGCTTGCTGCGAGCCGATCCGCCTATGCGCTCTCAGTCGACGTCGCGGTTTTCCCTTACGACATCGCGGCGGAAATGCGCCCAGTTCAAATAGCAACTTGCTCTTTTTGCATTGCTCCTATCTCAATATCCTACTATCCAACACAACTCACGGCTGAAAAGCTCCCAACTGCTGTCGTGAGAGAACGATCCGGAGCATTGCGATGGAACGTAGAGGAAGCGAACGCACGCGATCATGGGCACATCAAGTGCTGATCGCTGTTGAGGGCGACGATTTCCTGTCCAGGCTCCATGCCATGGATGCGTGGCTCAGCCAGTGGGAAATTCCCTATCGTGCCGTCTCGGTGCCGCGCGACAACGGGGCGATCCGGATCTGTTTTTCAGATGAGAGGTTCGCCCGCGCATTTCATGTCAATCTGGGCGGCCTGCGCGTCCCTTCCGACCCATTGGCCACGGAACTGGCTGCGGATCCCGCCAAGGATGACTTCTACCAATTGGTCGATCGCAAGATCGCCAACTGAACCGAGTTCGGATTCGATCCCGCATCAAGGGGTAGATCTGCCGAAGCAGGCATGGGTCGAGACCGGATCTCGCCCCTTCCGCGGAATGGCCCATCGTTGGGATGCCCGCGACCGCCTTCGCAGCATACAGATGCGTCACGCCGGGCGCGCTAAGCTGCCTTTGCTTCCGTTTTCAAGAAGGCAGTCAGCCGTGCCGCAGACAAGCCCGCTTCTTGCGCGATCCGCGTCGCCAGTGCAGCGGCTGCGGGGCGTGGCTGCCCGATCGGACGGTCGAGCCAGTAGGAAACCGGATTGAGCGCAGTGCGTGGATCAACAGCCACCACGCGCCCTACCTCGATCTGCGCCTGCGCCAGCGGTGGACGGGCAAGCGCCACACCCAGCCCGCAGGCGGCGGCATCGAGCACGAGATTGTAATCCTCGAAACGTCGATCCTGCGGACGGGGTCGGTAATCCAGCCCCTGCGCCGCAAACCAGGCCCGCCAGCCGGATGCATCGGAATCATGGATCAGCGGCTGGTCGAGCAGCCGCGCGGCCTTGCCGGCACCGATGCTCCGCACAAGCTCCGGCGAAGCGATTGGAAAACACCATTCCTCGAAAAGCTGGACCGAGACCCGCCCCGGCGCCCCGCCGCGTCCACAGCGAATGGCGAGGTCGATGCCCTCACTCTCCAGATCGACCCGGCGATGGTCGACCTGAAGCACGATGCGCAGATCGGGATCGCCGCTCTCGAGCCATTTCATGCGGGGCATCAGCCACAGGCTGCACACCGAAGGAATCGCGCTGAAGCGCACGACCGCGGCACCGCGCGGCTCGGTCCAGCGATCCGATGTGTCCGCGATC
Source organism: Allobosea sp. 2RAB26 (assembly GCF_052115465.1). Classification (NCBI taxonomy): domain Bacteria; kingdom Pseudomonadati; phylum Pseudomonadota; class Alphaproteobacteria; order Hyphomicrobiales; family Alloboseaceae; genus Allobosea; species Allobosea sp. 2RAB26. The sequence goes on from NZ_JBFRGS010000004.1 coordinate 204,619, forward strand.
AGCGCGAAGGCCTCCTGCGTGCGCTGCATCAATCGCTGGCCCTCTGGCGTCAGCGCGACGCCTCGCGCCTGGCGGGCGAAGAGCCGTGTACCGAGCCAATGCTCGAGCTTGGCCACCTGCCGACTGATCGCGCCGTGGGTCAGGTTGAGCGTCTCGGCCGCCGCCGAGAAGCTTCCCGAGCGGGCCGCCGCCTCGAAGGCACGCAGAGTGTCGAGCGGAGGCAATCCGGAGCTGTGATCCATGCTCACAGATCATGCTTGAATTACTCGTTTGTCAATCAGCTCGCCCGGGTATCTATCACGTGTCGACCCCTGACCACCGAGGCTCGACATGAACTCGCTCAACCCAGCCGTCTCCACGCCGCGCAGCCTCGATCCGGCCACCGTCGCCGTCGTCGCCTTTACCGTGATCGCCTGGGCTTCCGCCTTTCCCGCGATCCGGGCCGGGCTGACGGCGTTAGGGCCGATCGAGCTCGGCGCCGCTCGTTTCGCGATCGCGGCCTTCCCGAGCGCCATCTTTCTCGCCATTATGCGCCCTGCCCTGCCCGGCTGGTCCGATGGCTGGCGCTTCCTTCTTGGTGGGTTGGTTCATGTCGCGCTCTACACGACCCTGCTGAATTTCGGCGAGAAGACCGTATCTGCCGGCGCCGCGAGCTTCATCATCAACGTCAATCCGATCATCACCGCCGGATTGGCGATGCTGATCCTCGGCGAACGCTTCGGGCCGCTCGCCTGGCTCGGCACCGCGATCTCCTTCGCCGGCATTGGCCTGATCGCATTGGGCGAAGGCCAGGGCATCGAGCTCAGCACCGGCGTCCTCTTCATCCTTGGCGCTGCACTCTGCCAATCGGTCACCGCCATCGTCCAGAAGCCGCTTTTCGCCCGGCACAAGGCGCTCACCGTCTCGGCCTGGAACATGGTCGTGGGTGCACTGGCCCTCTCCCCGTTCCTGCCTCATGCCGTCAGCCAGTCGGCCTCTGCGTCGAGCGAAGCTCTCTTTGCCGTCGTCTATCTCGGGATTGTGCCAAGCCTGCTCGCCTATGCGACCTGGACGATGATGCTCGCGCGGCTGCCTGCGGGCCGCGCCTCCAACTTCATGTATTGCGTGCCACCGGTCGCGACCTTGATGGGCTTTCTCTGGCTCGGCGAGGCTCCGACCGCGCTCGGCATCCTCGGTGGGGTCATGGCGCTGGGCGGTGTCGTGATTGTCAATCTGAAGCGCTGAGAGCACCAGCTTCCCCCACGGGCGCCCGCTGCGATACTGTTCCTCGCCTGCCCCGCGAGGATGCGTATGACCAGTGATCAGCCCGGTATCGTTCAATCATCTCCGTCGGCCGCTGGCGTTCGCGTACGAGCATTGGTGGGGGAAGACTGGGTCGCATTCCGCGCGCTGCGCTTGGTTGCGCTTTCCGACACGCCGGAAGCCTTCGGCGCGAGCCACTCCGAAGAGGCCGCCCAACCGGACAGCTTCTTCCGCTCGCGCCTCTCGGCCGAGGAACCCAACAGGGTCTTCGGGGCCTTCTCCGACAGCGGTGACCTGATCGGGATCGCTGGCTTCCGTGCAACGACCTCCGCCAAGTCGCGCCACAAGGGCGTGCTCTGGGGCGTCTATGTCGTGGCCGGCTGGCGCGGGGACGGCGTCGGCCGCGCCCTCGTCGATGCCGTCATCGGACACGCCGCCCGCCACGTCCTGGTGCTCCAAGCTTGTGTCGTGACGACGAACCGTGCCGCGCACTCGCTCTACGCCCGGCTTGGCTTTGCCCCCTATGGCATCGAGTCCAAGGCGTTGTACGTCAACGGCCAGTTCTATGACGAAGCGCTTCTGGCGCTGGATTTCACGCAAGCCACCGACGCTTGAGGCGCTAGCCCAACGAGCGCCGGCCGAGGCACGATGCGAACTCACCGCGGCCAGCCCGTTGGGAAGAGCCGGGATCCATGCCTGAGCGCCGGCGGAGATGTTCCAACCCGTATCCGAGGCCCTACGGAACGGCATGTCGCCCGCCTCAGAAACCCTGCGCCTCCAAAGCCTTCTCGTTCTCGGTGATGTAGTCGCGGATTACCGGCACAGCGCTCTTGTGCGGCCCTAGCAGGAGCTGGAAAACCATGTCCCCCCCGATATCGAACGAGATCTCGCAGGCCGAGAGGTAGAACTCCCACATCCGCGCGAAACGCTCGCCCATCATACCGACGACCTCCTCGCGCTTGGCGAGAAACCGCTGTCGCCAGGCAGCCAGCGTCCAGTGGTAATGCCGGCGCCAGAACTCGCAGTCCGACGACCAGAGCCCTGTCTGCTCGACCGCGGCGAATACCTCCGACATCGCCGGGGCGTACCCGCCCGGGAAGATGTATTTGTCGAAGAACGGTCCGGTGAAGCCCGGAGGGCCGACCCGGCCGATGCAGTGCACCAACGCAATCCCGTCCGGCGTCAGCAGATCGCGGATCTTCTCGAAATATTCGAGATAATGCGCAACGCCGACATGCTCCATCATGCCGACCGAGACGACGCGGTCGAAGCTGCCGGTCAGTTCGCGATAGTCCTTGTTGATGAAAGTGACGCTGCCGCCGACCCCGGCCGCTTCGGCCCGCTTCTGCGCCGCCGCCATCTGGTCGGGCGAGACATTCAGCCCGGTCACCTTGGCTCCACAGGCCTTGGCGAGATAGATCGCGAGCTCGCCCCAGCCCGAACCGATATCCAGAACCGTCATGCCGGGTTCGACCTTCAGCTTGGCCGCGATATGGCGGAGTTTTGCCTTCTGCGCGGCTTCGAGCCCGACCTCCGGACTATGCCAATAGGCACAGGAATAGGTCATCGTCTCGTCGAGCCAGAGCCGGTAGAAATCGGTCGGGATATCGTAGTGGTGCTTGACCTTCTTGCCGGCCACGCCGAGCGGGTTGTGCATGCGGAAGCGCCGGATGCGAAAGCGGATGTTGCGGATCGCCTTTTGCAGCGGATGCTTGCGCATCTCCTTGCGCTGCAGCCAAAACAGGCTGAGCAGGTCATGGATCGTCGAGCCGTCCTCGAAATTCACCCGCCCGTCCATGTAGCCTTCGGCCAGGGCCAGTTCGGGATTCAGAAAGATCTCCCGCTCGATCTTGTCGTCCGAGAAGCGCACGGTGACAGCCGGCGCCGTCTTGTTCTGACCGGCGAACAGGATCGCCCCTGGGCCCGGCCCGAAGACATGGCGCTTGTTGTCCGGGGTGATCACCGTCAGGCGCCCTTGCCTGACGAAGCGTTTCAGAAGTCGCGGCAACAGCAGCATGCAAGCCTCCCAGCCTTGCACGACCTTAAGCCGAGCGGTCGGCGCAGGGAAATGCCAAGCCGGCAGAAGGACGCGGAACTGGCGAGGTGTTGCGCGAACTCCATATCGGCGGTTGCCGATACCCGCGGCGACAGCGTAGTCCTGAGGCCGAAACGGGCGCGCGTGTGTCCGTCACTGAGCGGATGACGGCGAGACGATGTCCTGGCGCGATTTCTGGAACAGCGAGCACGCGATCTATGTCTCGCCCCGTCACAAGCTGCTGCACTACCGCCAGATCGCCACCGACCTGATTCGCCATATCCCCGCGCCCGAGGCGGTCGTACTGGATCACGGTTGTGGCGAAGCCCTCGCCGCCGATCGCGTCGCCGCAGCCTGCGCCAGGCTCTATCTCTGCGAGGCGGCCCCGAGCGTGCGTGAAAAGCTGCGCGCGACCTTTGGCGCGATCCCGGCGATCACCGTCGTCTCGCCGGAGGAGGTCGAGGCACTGGACGACGGCGCGCTCGATCTCGTCGTCGCCAACTCGCTGATCCAGTATCTCGGCCGCGAGGAGCTGGCGCAGTTGCTCCTGCTCTGGCGGCGCAAGCTGAAGCCCGGCGGACATCTCGTCATCGCCGACGTCATTCCACCCGATGTCAGCGCGCTGACCGACGCCACGCAACTGCTCTCCTTCGCCTGGCGCGGCGGCTTCCTGATTGCCGCGCTCGGCGGGCTCGTACGCACCGCGTTCTCCGACTACCGGAAGCTGCGCGCCGAGTACGGGCTCTCGACCTATAGCGATACCGCCATCGTCACTTTGATCCGAGAGGGCGGGTTCGACGAGATCGAGCGCCAGCCGAACTTCGGCCACAACCCGCACCGCATGACCTTCCGCGCCCGCAATCCGGGCTAAGCCGCCACTAGATCCTCGGTCCGGAAATCGTATCCGGACAGATGATCTAACCCTTTGTGTTTGCATCGGCCTTCCCGAAAACCGCAATCCACATTTCGAGCCGATGCTTTAGACGCCTTCGCGATCTGCGAAGGAGAAGAATTTATGGCCGAGGAAGGAGAACACCATCACGAGCAGCGTCGTGACGATCTGCATCGGCAGATAGGGCAGACCGGCCCGCGTCACGAAGAGATGCATCAGGATGCCGGTCAGCACGAAGCCGCCCGCTGCGATCAGCGCAAAGCGCCAGGTCGCTTGGGCGTGGCTATGCGTAGCGTCAAAGGTCAGCCAGCGATTCAGCGTATAGGACACGACCGCGCCGAGCGTGAAACCGGCAAGCGTAGCCGGCACCGGGGCGACCCCGCCAAGCTCGACCAGTCCGATCAGCAGCGCATAATGCGCCACCGCCGTCACGCCACCGGAGAAAACATAGGCCACGATCTGGCGCGACTGACGGGGAAGACGAGAGAGAGGCATCCCCGCCCTCTACAGCATTTTCCTGCTGGCCAGTACCGGCTCGCGTGAAGGCCCGCGCAAGCCCCGCATGGCACACTCAATCAAGGCAGCCCAGGCAAGGCGCGAGGCGGCGCAGGTCCGGAAGTCATCAGATCGCGGTGTGCCGTGATGGCTTCCGGAATTCCGACCGGAACGCTCCGCGCAGCCCTTCAGCCGGCATCGCCACCGCCGGCGAGATTGGCGGGCATCCCGCCGACCGGCATGTCGAGCCCCTGCTTCAGCGTATCCAAATGAAACTCCCTGATACGACCGCTCGTGGGATCGCTGACGAAGGCGCTGTTCCCGACGATGCCCAGGCTCGGCGTCGGCGATTTCGCGCCGTACTGGCAATCGAAGGCGGGTACCGCGTCGAAGCTGGCGAGTTCTCGCCAGGCCGGCGCGATTTCATAGACGCGGAGCTTGCCGTCCGGTGTGAGGTTCGCCAGGCGGTCGCCACCGGCGTCGAGATCGAACTGGCAGGCTGGCTGACCGCCTGGCACCGGCAGGACATCCGCGACCGAGAGCAAGGTTGCGGCAGGGTCGATCCGCAGAAGCGCATTGTATGGCCCCTTCAGCCCGTAATTGGCGACGGCATAGCGCGCGCCCGTGCGCGCCTTGATGGCACTGACGCGCCGCTCGTCGGGATAGGCGATCTTGCGCGCAGTCCAGCGCCCGGACGTATCCCGGGCGAGGACGAGAACGCCGCCATCCACCCCGTCATTGCAGCCGAAGACGTGGCGCCCCTTGCTCTCGGCATAACCGTGGAAGAGCTTGCAGGAGGCGTCAGTGCGTGCAGGATCGTTGAAGCTTGCGACCCGCTTCCAGCCCTTGCCGCGCTCGAGGATTTCAAAGCCGTCCGGCCGAGACGAGGCGCTGCGGTCCTCGCCCTTGGCGTAGATCGCATTCGGCACCGACATCAGCCACTGCCGGCGCCCGAGCGGAATGGCAATGCCGTGCTGCGGCGCCGGGCTTGGCCATATCTTGCTGACGGGAGACTTGCCATCCAGGCTCTTGAGATCGACCAGCACCGCCTTCGGCTCGCTCTTGCGCTCCCAGGGCCTGTCTCCGTCGAAGAACAGCGCAATCTGCCCATGCCTGGAAACGACATGGGCCGGGCGGTCGCCCTTCACGGCGAAGTCGAGCAGCCTGACCGGCCCCTTGTCGACATCGACGTGATCGCCATGAGATTCATAGCGCAGTCCGCTATCGAGGAAGCGGATGGTGCCAACCTCGTCGCCTGTCTTGATGACGATGAAACGGCCGCCCTCGGCGCTGGCGAAGGACGGGTTGGGTTTCGGCACATCGAAGCTATGGGTCACCTCGCCGGAGTCGAGGTCGAGCACGCGCACGACCGGCTTCTCGTGATCTGCAAAGACGAGCCGGCCACGCAAGGTGGCGTGATCATGGGCAGAGGCCGCAGCTGCGGCGAGAACAAGGGTAAGCGCAGCTCCCGCTGCGAACTGAAAACGCATCGTTGTCTCCTGTGAACGAAGGGCAAAGGTCCGCCGGTATGCGGACCGGATCTCTCAGGCCGCAGCGGCCCGGCGCCAGACCGGAAATGGGTCAGGCAGGTCGCGGTAGCGTTCCGGTTTGAAGCTGATGGTCGGCGTCTCGCCGAGCAGGCAGGCGTCGAGCGCGCTGGTGATGGCCTGCTGGTCCATGCCCGAGCCAATGAAGACCAGCTCCTGCCGCCGGTCGCCCCAGACCGAATGCCAGTATCGGTTCAGGATTGCGTTCCATTCGGGATGGTCGGGCCAGCGGCTGCGCGGCACGGACGCCCACCAGAACCCCATCGCCTCGGTTCGGCAGACGCTGCCAGCAAGGCTCATCTCGCCGACCCATTCCGCCCGGGTCGCCAGCCAGAAATGGCCCTTGGCACGGATCAGGCCGTCCCAGTCGCGCGCCAGGAAGGCGTTGAACCGCTCCGGATGGAATGGCCGCCGGGCGCGGTAGACGAAGGAGGAGATGCCATACTCCTCGGTTTCCGGAACATGATCCCGGTGGCCATGGAGCTCCTTGTACCAGAGCGGATGCTGCTCCGCCTTCTCATGGTCGAACAGGCCCGTATCGAGGATCGCTGCGAGCGGAGCACGCCCGAAATCGGTTTCGACCAGCTTTGCATCGGGATTGAGCGCCCGGATGATCTTGCGCACCAGATCGCGCTCTTCCGGCGCGACATCCGACACCTTGTTCAGGACGACGACATCGGCGAACTCGATCTGCTCGACCAGGAGATCGACCAGGGTGCGCTCGTCGTCCTCGCCCGCCGTCTCGCCGCGCTCGCGCAGGAAATCGCGCGAGCCATAATCCTTCATCAGGTTGATGGCATCGACGACGGTCACCATCGTATCGAGTCGCGCGAGATCGGAGAGGCTGGCGCCATCCTCCTCGCGAAAGGCGAAGGTCGCGGCGATCGGCAAGGGCTCGGCAATGCCGGTGCCTTCGATCAGCAGGTAGTCGAAGCGCCCTTCCCCGGCGAGGCGACGCACTTCGGCGAGCAGGTCATCACGCAAGGTGCAGCAGATGCAGCCATTGCTCATCTCGACCAGCTTCTCGTCGGTGCGCGAGAGCTTGCCCCCGCCCTCCCGCACCAGATCGGCGTCGATATTCACCTCGCTCATGTCATTGACGATGACCGCAACCTTGCGGCCTTCGCGATTGCTGAGGACGTGATTGAGGAGCGTGGTCTTGCCGGCCCCGAGAAAGCCGGAGAGCACGGTGACTGGAAGGCGGGAATCCATTCGGCATCCATTATGTTATGTTACAACATAACATAAACAGCGATGCGAAACATTGGCAAGCCGGTTTCAACCGAGATGGAGTGATGTCCCCCTACCGAGCGAGCAGCCTGTCTTCGGAAAACCGGGGAAGAGACGGATCGCGCCGCGCCGTCGCAATGATGCTGTCGAGCAGCCCGGGGAAGCGGCCGTCGAGTTCTCCGCGTCGCAGGCTGATGAAGCGGGACGTGCCCTCCGCCCGCGCCCGGGTGATGCCCGCCTCGCGAAGCTTGGCGAAATGATAGGCCAGCAGCGAGGGGGAGGCGAAATCCGTAAAACTTCCGCAGCGCGCCTCGAACTCCTCGGAATCGGCCAGCGCCAGGACGATGGCGAGCCGCGTCGGATCGGCGAGCGCGCCAAAAACCGTCGCCGCGTCAATGCCGTCCATGTCGGGATGAAAGATCGGCTTCATACCCCGGACATAGGAGATTGCGGCACTCCTGACAATATTCAACGTTCATTGAAATTAAGATTGACGGCAGATCGAACAGGATCTTAAATTCAACGATCATTGAAATTTTGAAGGAATGTCCAATGGACACGCGTCTCGTCTGGCTCGCCGGCGGCGCCTTCGTCATCGGCACGGGAAGCCTGATGATCACTGGCATCTTGCCGAATCTGGCGGCCGCCTTCGGCACCTCGATCGATACGGCCGGCTTGCTGATCTCGATCTTCGCCGTCGCCTATGCGTTAGGCTCACCGGTCCTTTCCACCCTGCTGGGCGACGTCGACCGCCGGATGGTCCTCGCCGGCTCGCTCAGCGTCTTCGCCCTTGCCAATCTGCTTGCCGCTTTCGCGACGAGCTTCGCCTGGCTGATGGTCGCGCGCATCGCCATGGCGCTCGCGGCCGGCGTCTTCATGCCGTCGGCCAACGCGGTCGCGGTCGCGCTGGTCTCACCGGAGCGGCGCGGTCGGGCTATCGCGCTGGTCACCGGCGGCATGACGGTTTCGCTGATTCTCGGCGTCCCGCTCGGCACCGCCATCACCTCCTATGGCGGCTGGCATCTCGCCTTCCTCCTGGTCGCGTTCATTGGCGCCCTTGGCGTCGCCGGGCTGCTCCTGAACCTGCCGGACGACCTGCCGCGCGGCACCAATTCGCTCGGCGAGCGCCTGCAGGTTGCTCGCCGCGCCGATGTGCTGCTGGCGCTCGGCACCACCGCGCTTTGGACCACCGGCGCCTTCACGCTCTACACCTATGTCGCGCCCTTCCTCGCGACCCATGCCGGCATCAGCGGCCCCTGGCTCAGCGCCGCTCTGATCGTCTCCGGCATCGGTTCGGCTATCGGCAACCAGGCTGGTGGAATGGCGAGCGACCGCTTCGGCCCGGAGCGCACCCTCACCCTCGTCCTCACGGTGCTCGCATTGGCGCTCGCCTCCGCCTCGCTCATGGCGATCACGCTGCCCCCCGCGGCGGCCGTCTTCGTCGCTCCGGCGATCCTCTTCGTATGGAGCATGGCCGGCTGGGCCGGGCACCCCTCGCAGATGTCGAGGCTCGCCGCGATGGCGCCCGACGCGACCGTCGTCGCGCTCTCGCTCAATGCATCGGCGCTCTATATAGGCATCGCCGCCGGCTCGGCATTGGGCCAGCAGACCCTGCGCCACGGCGCCTCATGGCAACTCGGTTTCGTCGGCGCGATGTGCGAGATCGGTGCACTTACCCTGCTTTGGATCTCCATCCGGCGACGCCGGACCGCGCGTCGCGAACTGGAAATCGGCAGGGCCCCTGTGGCGACGTCTGTGCGTTGAAGAGGGGTAAGCGCGCTTTTCCCTTCCTTCCGCGGCAACCTCCCTCTATAGCGAGCGCCTAGCATTCATTCAGGCGCTCGCTGACTCCCCTTTCCTCGCGGACGGGGATCCGTCCGGCGCGCGCCCGCACAAGCACTGGCCGGACCCATGCCCAAGCGCACAGACATCAAGACGATCCTCATCATCGGCGCCGGCCCGATCATCATCGGCCAGGCCTGCGAGTTCGACTATTCCGGAACCCAGGCCTGCAAGACACTGAAGGCCGAGGGCTACCGCATCGTCCTGGTCAATTCGAATCCGGCCACGATCATGACGGATCCGGACCTCGCGGATGCCACCTATGTCGAGCCGATCACGCCCGAGATCGTCGCCAAGATCATCGAGAAGGAGCGCAACGTCCTGCCCGGCGGTTTTGCGCTGCTGCCGACCATGGGCGGCCAGACGGCACTGAACTGCGCGCTTTCGCTCAAGAAGATGGGCGTACTCGAGAAATTCGATATCGAGATGATCGGCGCCACCGCCGAAGCCATCGACAAGGCCGAGGACCGCGAGCTGTTCCGCGAGGCGATGACCAAGATCGGTCTCGATACGCCGCGCTCGCACCATGTCAGGACACTCGGCCAGGCCCTCGAGGCGCTTGACGACATCGGTCTGCCGGCAATCATCCGCCCCTCCTTCACCATGGGTGGAACAGGCGGCGGCATCGCCTACAACAAGGGCGAATTCATCGAGATCTGCGAGCGCGGCATGGACGCTTCGCCGACCAGCGAAGTGCTGATCGAAGAGAGCGTGCTCGGCTGGAAGGAGTACGAGATGGAGGTCGTCCGCGACAAGGCGGACAACTGCATCATCGTCTGCTCGATCGAGAACATCGATCCGATGGGCGTCCATACTGGTGATTCGATCACCATCGCCCCGGCGCTCACGCTGACCGACAAGGAATATCAGATCATGCGCGACGCCTCGCTGGCGGTGCTGCGCGAGATCGGCGTCGAGACCGGTGGCTCGAACGTGCAGTTCGCGGTCGATCCTGCCACTGGCCGGATGATCGTCATCGAGATGAACCCGCGCGTCTCGCGCTCCTCGGCACTGGCCTCCAAGGCGACCGGCTTCCCGATAGCCAAGGTCGCCGCGCGCCTTGCCGTCGGTTACACGCTCGACGAAATCGAGAACGACATTACCGGCGGCGCGACCCCGGCCTCGTTCGAGCCGACGATCGACTATGTCGTCACCAAGATCCCGCGTTTCGCCTTCGAGAAATTCCCCGGCGCCGAGCCGACCCTGACGACCGCAATGAAGTCGGTCGGCGAGGCGATGGCGATCGGCCGCACCTTCCAGGAATCGCTGCAGAAGGCGCTGCGCTCGCTGGAGACCGGACTCGACGGCCTCGATGAGATCGAAATCGAAGGTCTGGGCCAGGGCGACGACAAGAACGCGATCAAGGCCGCCCTCTCCTCGCCGACGCCAGACCGTCTGCTGCAGGTGGCCCAGGCGATGCGCTTCGGCTTCACCGACGAGCAGATCCACGAAAGCTGCAAGATCGATCCTTGGTTCCTCGAGCAGATGCGTGGGCTGGTCGAGACCGAGGACAAGGTGCGCAAGTACGGCCTGCCGACGACGCCCGGCGCCTTCCGCCAGATCAAGGCGATGGGCTTCTCGGACAAGCGCCTCGCTGCGCTCGCGAACCTGACCGAGGCCGAGGTGACCCAGCGCCGACATGCGCTCGAAGTGCGGCCGGTCTTCAAGCGGATCGACACCTGCGCCGCCGAGTTCGCCTCACCGACCGCCTATATGTACTCGACCTATGCCATGCCCTTCGCCGGCATGCCGGCTGACGAGGCCAACCCGTCCGACCGCAAGAAGGTGGTCATCCTCGGCGGCGGCCCGAACCGCATCGGCCAGGGCATCGAGTTCGACTATTGCTGCTGCCATGCCTGCTACGCGCTGCGCGATGCCGGCTATGAGACCATCATGGTCAACTGCAACCCGGAGACGGTTTCGACCGACTACGACACCTCCGACCGACTCTATTTCGAACCGTTGACCGCCGAGGACGTGCTCGAGATCCTCGAGACCGAGAAGCGCAGCGGCACGCTGCATGGCGTCATCGTCCAGTTCGGCGGCCAGACCCCGTTGAAACTGGCGAATGCGCTCGAAGAGGCCGGCATCCCGATCCTGGGCACCTCGCCCGACATGATCGACCTCGCCGAGGACCGCGACCGCTTCAAGCGCCTGCTCGACAAGCTGCATCTGAAGCAGCCCAAGAACGGCATCGCGTATTCAGTCGAACAGGCGCGCATGATCGCCGCCGAGCTCGGCCTGCCCTTCGTCGTGCGTCCGTCCTATGTGCTCGGCGGTCGTGCCATGGCGATCATCCGCGACGAGCCGCAGTTCGAGGACTATCTGCTCGGCACGCTTCCGAGCCTGATCCCGTCCGAGGTGAAGGCGAAATACCCGAACGACAAGACCGGCCAGATCAACACGGTGCTCGGCAAGAACCCACTGCTGTTCGACCGCTACCTCTCGGACGCGATCGAGGTCGATGTCGACTGCCTCAGCGACGGCAAGGACGCCTTCATCGCCGGCATCATGGAGCATATCGAGGAGGCCGGTATCCACTCGGGCGATTCGGCCTGCTCGCTGCCGCCCCGTTCACTCTCGCTGGCGACCATCGCTGAGCTCGAGCGCCAGACCAAGGCCATGGCGCTGGCGCTCGATGTCGGTGGGCTGATGAACGTGCAATACGCCATCAAGGACGGCGTCATCTACGTCCTCGAGGTCAACCCGCGCGCCTCGCGCACGGTGCCCTTCGTCGCCAAGGTCATCGGCGAACCGATCGCCAAGATCGCAGCGCGCATCATGGCCGGCGAGAGCCTCGCGAGCTTCGGGCTGAAGCCCGCTGCTCTGACCCATGTCGGCGTCAAGGAAGCGGTCTTCCCCTTCGCGCGCTTCCCCGGCGTCGACGTGCTGCTCGGTCCGGAGATGCGCTCGACCGGCGAGGTCATCGGCCTCGATCGTTCCTTCGACATCGCCTTCGCCAAGAGCCAGCTCGGTGCAGGTTCCAAGGTACCGATCAAGGGGACTGTGTTCGTCTCGGTGCGCGACGCGGACAAGCCGCGCATCGTGCCCTCCATGCGCATCCTGTCCGATCTCGGCTTCCGCATCCTTGCCACCGGTGGAACGCTGCGCCTGTTGCAGGAGGAAGGCATTCCAGCCGCCAAGATCAACAAGGTTCTGGAAGGCCGGCCGCACGTCGTCGACGCAATCAAGAACGGCGAGATCCAGCTCGTCTTCAACACGACGGACGGCCCACAGGCACTCGCGGATTCACGCTCGTTGCGCCGCACCGCCCTCTTGCACAAGGTGCCCTATTATACCACCTTGGCCGGAGCGATCGCGGCTGCCGAGGGCATCAAGGCCTATTGCAGCGGCGATCTCGAAGTACGATCGCTGCAATCCTACTTCGTCCGCGCCGCCTGAACGGCCGCGCGGCCGAAGCAGTTCTGAAAACGATCGGAAGCTGAACGCAGGCCGCGGGGGACGCGGCCGGCGGGTTCTGGCTTTCGGAATTGGGACGAGAAGATGGATAAGGTTCCTATGACGGTGGGCGGATTTGCCGCCCTCGAGGTCGAGCTGAAGCAACGCCAGCAGGTCGAACGTCAACGCATCATCGCTGCGATCTCGGAAGCGCGCGCACTTGGCGATCTCTCCGAGAATGCCGAGTATCATGCGGCCAAGGAGGCACAGTCCCTCAATGAGGGTCGGATCCTGGAGCTGGAATCGCTGATTGGGCGGGCGGACATCATCGATGTCACCAAGCTCGGCGGCGACACGATCAAATTCGGCGCGACCGTCCATCTGATCGACGACGACACCGAGGAAGCCAAGATCTATCAGATCGTCGGCGAGCCGGAATCCGACGTCCGCTCCGGCAAGGTCTCGATCGGCTCGCCGATCGCGCGCGCCCTGATCGGCAAGAAGGTCGGCGATTCCGTGCAGGTCAACACCCCCGGCGGCGGCAAGTCCTACGAAGTCGTGAGCGTCAGCTTCCGCTGAGGCCTCCGGGGGCATAGAATTGATGCCCCCGGACGATTATCTCGTCGGTGATGCATTGGCATCGGGAGATACAGTCATGACCACCCGTCGCGCGTTTCTCATGTCATCATTGGCGGCCACGGCGCTCGCGTCGTCGCCGCTTGGAGCCGCATCGGCGCTTGCCCAGGCGCAAGGTCCGATCGGCGGCATCCATGTCGATGTCTCCCGCCTCGTCGAGCAAGGCTGGGGGGCCAATGCCGGCACGATCAAAGCCGGCATGGAACGGGAACTTCGGACCGCCTTTGCCGGCGCCATCCAGCGCGGAGGGCCGGTTCTCGTCGTCAAGGTCCGCGGCATTTACCTGACGAGTTACGCTGGCAATGGCGGCGGCCGTTGGGGCGGTGGCGGCGGCCAGAACAACGACAATCTCGACAGTGAGGCGGTCCTGGTCGGCGCAGGCAATCGCGTGCTTGCGTCCTATCCGGTGCTCTCGACGATTTCCGCCAGCTATTCGGGTCCCTGGTATCTGCAGGATATCGATCAGCGCCGCATCGTCAGCCTGATCCAGAACAACGTCGCTTGGATCAAACGTTACGTGGCCGGCTGATCTCGTTCACACGGCTGGGATTGTCGTTGCCGCGTATGGCGCCGCACTCGGTGGCGGCGTAGTTCATTGCTTCAGTTGCGCCCCTGCGGAATGCAGTACGATGTCCCTGTTTGACAGGAGAGAGCCATGCTGAATCGTCGCGCCGTATTGGCCGCCGCACTCGGCGGCACTGCCTCTGCCTTGTTCGCTGTCTCGGTCCAGGCGGCCGCAGGCGGCGTGCGCGTCGATGTTTCCCACCTTGTTCAACAGGGCTGGGGTCCCAACGCCGCCCTTGTGAAGGCAGAGCTGGAACGCGAACTTGCCGGCAGCGGCCGCGCGGGCTCGACGCTTGTCGTCTCGGTGCTTCGCATCAACATGCCGAGCTATTCGGGCGGCGACGCGGAGGAAACCGGCGGCACTGTGGACGGAATGGAATCCGAAGCCCGGCTGATCGCTGCCGATGGACGGGTTATCGCAAGCTACCCGATCGTTTCGTCTTCATCAGCCTCATCCGGAGGCGCCTGGTTCGAGCCCGGCTTCGACAAGCGCCGGCTCGCGGCCCTGGTCCGGACCAACGCCGCCTGGATCAGACGCTATGTCGGCGAATGAGCCGCGGGCCGCCTGATCTCGAAGGCGGTCTTGCTGCGCGAGAACCCGCAGGCCTCGTAGAAACCGAGCACCGCTTCGTCCTTTCGCCCCGTCTGCAGCATGACCTTGTAGCATCCTGCCGACCAGGCCTGCTCGACAGCGGCGCCGATGACCCGCTTTCCAAGCCCCTGGCCCCGAAACCGCGCGTCCGCGACGACATTCTCGATCAGCGCAAAGGGGCTGAGGTTCCGGGTGAGATTCGGCACGACCACGATCACGCAACTTGCGATGGCGGCTCCGCCCAATTCGGCGATGTGAACCGTGATCAGGTCGCTGCCCAGGATCCGGTGCCAGGTCTCGGCGGCCATTTCGGCATTCGGGCGCGGGTCATCGCGATTCAATTGCGCATAGAGCGCCAGGATGGACGGCAGATGCTCGATGCCCGCCTTGCGGATCGCGATCTGCATCCGGCCCCCGCTAGATCACGCTGCGCTTGGACGAAATCGTCCAAACGCAGCGTGATCGATTCTCATAGTTTAGAGCATGCGTGATGCGAAAAGCCGTTGCCACTTTTTCGCAGCATGCTCTAGCCGAACGGTACGATCGGCTCGTCCTTAACGCGGTCAAGCGCCAGGGCCGTGCGCACATTGCGGACATTCGGCAGCGCAGTCAGCTCTCCGACGAAGTCCTGAAACGCCTTCAGGTCAGGCGCCACGCATTTCAGGATGAAATCGATGTCGCCCGAGAGCGTCCAGCATTCGCGCACGGCACCCCACTTGCGGATGCGCTCCTGGAATATCGCGAGATCGGCCTCGGCCTGGCTGGCGAGATGCACGAAGGCAAAGCAGACGACCTCGATCCCGAGCTTGCGCTCATCGAGTTGCGCCCGATAGCCGGTGATCAGCCCCGCTTCCTCGAGAGCCCGGACACGCCGGAGGCAGGGCGGCGGCGAGATGCCGACCCGGCTCGCCAACTCGACATTGGTCATGCGCCCGTCGGCCTGTAATTCGCGCAGGATACGCAGATCGATTTCGTCGAGTTTGGAACGCACACAGATCCCCAGAGCAAAGTCGCGCTGGTGTAGACGCAGCTCCCACGCGATACAAGGCATCCCAACCACTGCCGCGGAGCCTGCAGTTGCCAGCTGAACCGATCCCGACGATCTGGGTCCTCACCGACGGCAAGGCTGGCGACGAGATACAGTGCCTTGGCGTCGCCGAACGGCTCGGCATCACCCCAGAGGTCCGGCACATCGCCCCCGGTCGCCCCTGGAGCTGGCTGATGCCGCGCGGGCCGATTGATCCGCGCGAGGCCTCCCACAGACCTCAAAGCCCGATCCGCCCGCCCTTCCCCGACATCGTCGTCGCTTCTGGCCGCCGCGCCGCCGCCTATTTGCGTGCGATCAAGAAGGCCTCGAAGGGCAGGACCTTCACCGTCTTTCTCAAGGATCCGAGAATCGGAACGGGCGCAGCCGACCTGATCTGGGTCTCCGAGCATGATCGCCTGCGTGGCCCAAACGTGCTCGTCACCGTGACATCGCCGCACGGGCTCTCCCCCGGCCAGCTCGCTCAGGCCAGGCAGAGCCCGCCGCCGGCCATCGCCGCCCTGCCCCGACCGCGCGCTGCGGTCATGGTCGGCGGCGACAGCCGGCATCATAGCTTCCAGCCCCATGACATCGTCCGTTTCGCGAACGCACTCGATGCGCTCGCGGGCTCGGGCGTGGCGCTAATGGGCTCGCGCTCGCGACGTACGCCGGATGCGCTCGACAAGGCCATTGCCGAGGTCTTCGCGCGCCATGGCGGCTGGTGGTGGGATGGCACGGGCGCCAATCCCTATGTGCCGCTGCTCGCCAATGCCGATACCGTGGTCGTCACCGCCGACTCGACCAATATCGTCGGCGAGGCTGCAGCCACCGGCGCCCCCCTCCTCGTCTTCGAGCCGCATGGCGGCCACAGCAAATTCGCTCGCTTCCTCGAGGCGCTGAAGCGGCAAGGCGTTGTGCATCATTTCGAGGGACGGCTTGATGGCACCCGCTATGACCCCATAGACTCCACCGGCGTCATCGCGGAAGCGGTGCGACAGGGCTGGTTGCGGCACCGCGCCGAACTCGGCCTCGCCTGAGCGTGAGCGGGCCTGGGCTTGCGTCCGCCGCACGAGACCGTATCTGACGGAACGAGGACGCAGCGCCACGCTGCGCGAAAAGGACCGAAACCATGGCTCATACCCATGCCCGCGTAATGATCATCGGCTCGGGCCCCGCCGGCTATACCGCCGCGATCTATGCGGCCCGCGCGCTGCTTGAACCGGTGATGATCTCGGGCTTCCAGCCTGGCGGCCAGCTGATGATCACCACCGATGTCGAGAACTATCCGGGTTTTGCCGACGTAGTTCAGGGGCCGTGGCTGATGGAGCAGATGCGCGCCCAGGCCGAGCACATGGGCACCAAGATGGTTTCCGACCATATCTCGAAGGTCGATCTGTCACAGCGCCCGTTCCGGCTCTGGGGTGATGGCGGCGCCACCTATAGCTGCGATGCTCTGATCGTGGCCACCGGCGCCCAGGCGAAGTGGCTGGGTATCCCCTCGGAGCAGGCCTTCCAGGGCTTTGGCGTCTCGGCCTGCGCCACGTGCGACGGCTTTTTCTTCCGCGGCAAGGAAGTGGCCGTCGTCGGCGGCGGCAATACCGCGGTCGAGGAAGCGCTCTATCTCGCCAACCTTGCTGCGAAGGTCACGCTGGTGCACCGGCGCGATTCGCTGCGGGCCGAGAAGGTGTTGCAGGATCGCCTGTTCAAGCATCCCAAGGTCGAGGTCGTCTGGGACAGCGAGATCGCCGAGATCTGCGGCGGCACGCAGCCGCCGTCAGTCACACATCTGCAGCTCCGCAACCTGAAGACGGGCGCTGAGAGCGACCTGAAGACCGACGGTGTCTTCATCGCCATCGGCCACAAGCCCTCCACCGAACTCTTCACCGGGCAGCTCGCCATGCGTGAATCGGGGTATCTCGACGTGACGCCCGGCACGACGCAAACCAACATCCCCGGCGTTTTTGCCGCAGGTGACGTCACCGATGAGCATTACCGCCAGGCTGTGACGGCTGCCGGCCTGGGCTGTATGGCCGCGCTCGATGCCGAAAGATGGCTTGCCGCCAACGTCACGGAACAGCGTGAAGCGGCCGAATAGGCCGAAAAAGACAACCCATCACGATTGTTGATGGGTTGTCTCACGAGATTCAGTGTGAAAAGAGGCCCCGTCGGCAAAGCAATCGTTGACGTTCCTGCGTTTTACCCCCCAACATGCACGAAACGCATAACGGGGGAACCGCGGTGGATTGGGACCGCATCAGGATTTTTTATACCGTCGCAGAATCCGGCAGCTTTACCAAGGCTGGCGACGTACTTGGTTTGAGTCAATCCGCCGTTAGTCGGCAGATTGGCGCGCTTGAGCGTGAGCTGCGTGCACCGCTGTTTCACCGCCATACGCGCGGGCTCATTCTCACCGAGCAGGGCGAATTGCTCTGGCGCGCGGCACGCGAGATGACGCAGCGCCTGGAGCGGACGCGCGCCCAGCTTTCGGAGACGCGCGAGCATCCATCGGGCGAGCTGAAGGTCACCGCGACACGCGGTCTCGGCGGCCATTGGCTAACCCCAAGGCTGGCGGAGTTCCTCGATCTCTACCCGGACATCAAGGTTGACCTCATCCTCACCGATGAGGAACTCGACCTCTCGATGCGCGAGGCCGATATCGCGATTCGCCTGCGCCAGCCGCAGCAGCCGGACCTGATTCAGCGCAAGCTCTTCACCGTGCATTTCCACGTCTATGGCTCACCGGCCTATATCAAGCGCTTCGGTGAGCCGAAGAGCTACGAGGATCTCGACAATCACCGGCTCCTGTCCTTCGGCAGCACCTCGCCGTCCTATCTGACCGCCGTGCACTGGCTCGGAACCCTGGGCCGCGAACAGCGCAACCCACGCCCGATCCATCTCACCGTGAACAACATCACGGCGATGAAGCGGGCAGTCGACAGCGGCGCGGGCATCGCGGTGCTGCCGGACTATCTGATCGAGACCGGCTCACCCCTCGTCCAGCTCATGCGCGAGACTGAGATGCCGCAACTCGAAAGCTATCTGGTCTACCCGGAAGAGATGAAGTCGGTGGCCAGGGTGCAGGCATTCCGCGACTTCCTGATCCAGAAGGCCCAGCGCTGGACCTACTAAACGGCCGGATGCCCCGGCTATGCGCGCAGCGCGGGTATCCCGCGCTGCGGCGGACGCATGCTTTCAGCCATTTAGGCTAAGATTTGTCGCACATGATGATAGGTCATGCAGTTTCCGCATAGCGGCCCCAAGCTATGCTGCATTGCAAAACGGCACGTGCTGCCCGATATAGCAATCACGGTTGTTCGGAACGGGCTCCGCATTCTCCTCCCGGCGTTGAGTTCGTTCCAGCCGTTCCCCTCTGAGATGTTTGGCGGTAACGCCGGATGTTTCAAACTTCAAAGGCCAGCTCCCTCGGGACGCTGGCCTTTTTTTCATGCGTGGTTATGCAGCCCGGCGCGCGAGCAGGCCCGCAAGTTCGGCGAGTTGGTCGATGAAGGCCTGCAGGAAGGCGCGGGTCGATTCATCGGGGACATCGCCGGCCTCGTCGACCAGATTGGGCTTCAGGCCGATATAGGCCTCGCCGCCCATAACCAGCGCACCAAGATTGCCAAGAATCACCCGCAGATGCTGCTGCGCTATCGCGGCACCGATCGCTCCCGGGCTTGTGCCGGCGATGGCGACAACCTTGCCCCGCCAGGAACTCTTGCCATAGGGCCGCGCCGCCCAGTCGATCGCATTCTTCAGCAGCGCGGGAATCGAACGGTTATGCTCAGGTGTAACGACGAGAACGGCGTCGGCAGCCGCGATCTCGTTCTTGAGGCGCGTCGCGCTTGCCGGCCAGTTCGCCTCGAGATCCTGATTGTAGAGTGGCAGATCGTCGATCGTGATGACGCTCGCCTCGAAGGCGCCGGAGCCGAGTCGCGACAGCGCGACGGCGAGCTTGCCGTTGATGGAATCCTTGCGTGCGCTGCCAATGATGACGGCGAGCTTCAACTTTGCCATGGGAGATTTCCTTGGTTACAAAAAGAGACCAAGGCTCAATAAATGCCTATGTCAAAGCCACGCAAGGAGGCACAATTTTGTCACCAGAGAACCTGCATGTGCCTCACGAGTGCCGCGCCGTTGGCGAGATGCTGTCCCGCGTCGGCGACAAGTGGACGATGCTGGTCGTAGACCTGCTCGGCGGAGGGCCGAAGCGCTTCACCGAGATCAAGCGCGCGCTCGGCAGCATCTCGCAGCGCATGCTGACGCTGACGCTGCGCAATCTGGAGCGCGACGGCCTCGTCACGCGCACACAGTTCCAGACGATTCCGCCACGCGTCGATTATGAGTTGACCGAACTCGGGCACTCACTGCGCTATCCCGTCAAGGCGCTCAGCGATTGGGTCGTCGCGAACCGGCGCGACATCACGGCCGCGCGGAGCCGCTTCGACGAAGCGCAGGAGCCGAAGCGCAAGCTTCTCAAACTCGCCTGAGAGAAAAACTCAGCGCCGCCGCGCTTCCAGCGGCAGCGAATCGAACAGGCTCGGCACATCGCTGGTGCGCGCCTTCTCGATCGTCAGCATGCGCAGCTTGGTCTCCACCCCGCCATCGGCTGAGAAGCCGCCGGTCTTGCCGTTGGCCGCCAGGACGCGGTGACAGGGCACGATGATGGGAAAGGGATTCTCTCCCAACGCGACGCCAACAGCGCGCGCTGCGCCCGGCTCTCCGATCCGCGCCGCGACTTCGCCATAGGTCAAAGTTTCGCCTGGCGGGATGCTCAGGGCAACGGCATAGACCTTTCGGTTGAAGGCCGAGAGACCGTCCATCTCGATAGGCAGGTGAGCAAGGTCCCGCTTCTCTCCCCGCAGCAATGCCATGATCGCGCCAATCGCATCCTGCACGAACGGCGGAGCAGCGCTTTCGACAGCCTCCGGATAGCGCCGAGCCAACCGCTGGCGGGCTCGCGCCTCATCCTGCTCCGGCAGTTGCGCACCGATCAGGCGTTCGGCATTCCAGACCAGCGCGCAGGCGCCGACTGCCGTATCGAACAGGCAGAAACCCTGGCTCATCACGCCTCCCGACGGAAGCGGCGGCCTCAGACGTAGAGCCGCTCGCCTTCAAGCCCTTTGTACATCGCTGCGACCTGCTCGCCATAGCCGTTGAAGAGCAGTGTCGGTCGACGCTCGCGCGAACCGAGAACCTGCTCGCTGGCCTGGCTCCAGCGTGGATGCGGCACCTCCGGGTTCACATTGGCCCAGAAGCCGTATTCCGACGATTGCAGAGCCTCCCAGAAGGTCTTGGGCCGCTCGGCGACGAAGCTGATCCGCGCAATCGACTTCACCGATTTGAAGCCGTACTTCCACGGCGTGATCAGGCGAACCGGCGCACCATGCTGATTCGGCAGTGGCTTGCCGTAGATCCCCGTCACCATCAGCGTCAGGTCGTTATTCGCCTCCGCCATGGTCAGCCCCTCGGTATAGGGCCAGGGATACCAGCGTTGCGTCTGCCCGGAGGCGACGCGCGGGTTAAGGAAGGTTTCGAACTTGACGTATTTGGCACTCGAGAGCGGTTGCGCCAGCGCCACCAGGGCCTTCAGCGGAAAGCCGGTCCAGGGCACGGCCATTGCCCAGCTCTCGACGCAGCGGAAGCGATAGAGCCGCTCCTCAAGCGGCATCTTGCGGACGAGATCGTCGAACCCGATCTCGAATGGCTTCTCGACCATGCCGTCGATCGCGATGTTCCAGGGCCGCGTCGGCAGCTTCTTCGCCGCACTGACGACATCCTTGGACATGCCGAATTCGTAGAAATTATTGTAGTTCGCCGCCAGCTCCTCGTCGGTCACCGGCCGGTCGAGCGTGTAGCTCGCATTGCGCTTGGCAGGATAGAGATCGAGCGTCGGATCCGCGCCTTGCGCGGCTGCGATCTGGGGCAATGTACTCCCGGCGATCAGCCCCGCGCTCCCGCCGAGAAAGGCCCGGCGGTTCATGGCGATATGTTCGGGAGTGGCCTGGCTTTCGGGCAATTCCCAGCCAGGGCGGCGTTTGATCAGCATCGACGGACATACTCCGTTTCAGAGAGCGAAGCTTAGTCCACAGATGAGCTTCAAGTGCAATTCACGAGGGGGAGAGGCATCGGGCCCCTCACCGCATGGCTCCATGCATCCCGGCCCAAGCGAAGCGCAGGACCGGGATGACGTCGGAGTGTTTGGAGTGGACGCGTCAGCCGCGCGCTTCCAGCGCCTTGACGATCGCATCGCCCATCTCGGCGGTCGAGACGGCATTGGCGCCCGGCGCGGCGATGTCCTTGGTGCGGGTGCCGGCGCCAAGCACATCGGCGATCGCGCCTTCGAGCCGGTCGGCCGCCTCGATGGCGCCGAAGGAGTAGCGCAGCGCCATCGCAAAGGAGCCGATCATCGCGATCGGATTCGCCAGGCCCTTGCCGGCAATGTCGGGAGCCGAGCCGTGGACGGGCTCGTAAAGCGCCTTGCGCTTGCCGGTGGCCGGATCTTCAGCACCAAGCGAAGCGGAGGGCAGCATGCCGAGCGAGCCGGTCAGCATCGCCGCGACGTCGGAGAGAATATCGCCGAACAGGTTGTCGCAGACGATGACGTCGTACTGCTTCGGCCAGCGCACGAGCTGCATGGCGCAATTGTCGGCGAGCACATGCTCGAGTTCGACATCCCGGTAGTCCTTGGCGTGCAGGGCCGTGACCGTCTGCTTCCAGAGCACGCCGGTCTTCATGACGTTGTGCTTCTCGGCCGAGGAGACCTTGTTGCGGCGGGTGCGTGCCAGCTCGAAGGCGACGCGCGCGATGCGTTCGATTTCGGGCGTGGTGTAGAGCTGGGTATCGACGCCGCGCTTGGAACCGTCCTCCAGCGTGACGATCTCCTTGGGCTCGCCGAAATAGACGCCGCCGGTGAGCTCACGCACGATCAGGATGTCGAGCCCCTCGACCACCTCGGGCTTGAGCGAGGAGGCGGAAGCCAGCGCCGGATAGCAGATCGCAGGCCGCAGATTCGCAAACAGGCCAAGATCCTTGCGCAAGCGCAGCAGGCCGGCTTCGGGGCGATGCTGATAGGGCACATCCGCCCATTTCGGGCCGCCCACAGCGCCGAACAGCACCGCATCGGCATCCTGGGCGAGCTTCATGTCGCCTTCCGAGATCGCCGCCTTGTGCGCGTCATAGGCAGCGCCGCCCACAAGTCCGCGCTCGATGGCGAAGGAGGCGAGGCCCTGCCTCTCGAACCAGCCGACGATCTTCTCGACCTGGCCGGTCACTTCGGGGCCGATGCCGTCGCCCGGCAGGAGGAGGAGCTTGTGGGTCGCCATGGTCGCCTCACGCGTTTGTCGGATGTTGCTGGGGCCAGAGCGGCCTTGCCGGGCTGATTAGGCGGGGAACGGGAGTGACGCAAGCGCAGCCGCGGGGCAGCGCGCCTGCGCGGCAAGCAGAAGCTGTACGATCGGCACCAGCATCGAACCGCTTCACTCCGGCCGGAGTGAAGCGGAGAGCTGGAAGCCGTCGCAGAGCGCGACGATGGTTTCCGGATCGGAGCCGCTAGCGCAGTGCCTTTGGCATCAGCCAGTATCCCGACGGCAACGGGTGCTCCGTCCTCAGGCCTTCTTCTCCATGTTCCAGAAGAACTGGACGGGCGAGAGCACCATGCCGGTCAGGCTCTTGCGATAGGCCATTGGCTGCTGCACCAGCCCCGCCGGCGCATAGGGCACCGTCTCGAAGGCGCGCTTCTCGATCGAGGCGGCCAGCTCCTTCTGCTTGGCCACCTCAGGCGTTGCAATCCACTGATCGCGCAGACCTTCCAGCGTGGCATCCTCCGGCCAGCCGAACCAGGCGGCAGGGCCATTGCTGCGCAACAGCGGATGCAGCGCGGGATTGAGCACGTCGGCGCCCGACCAGAGCGTGTGGAACACCGACCAGCCGCCCTGGTCCGGCAATCCGCGGTTGGAGCGCCTGCCGATGAAGCTGGCCCAATCGGTCGCGACCAGATCGACAGTCATGCCGAGCTTCTTCAGCAGTTCCTGTGTCACCAGGCACTGGTTATAGGCGATCGGCTGGTCGGCGGGTGCCAGCAGCAGCACCTTCTCGTTCTTGTAGCCGGCCTCCTGCAGCATGGCCTTGGCCCGCTCCAGATTGTTGCCGAGTGCAGCCTGTCCGCCCGCTCCGGTCGACATCGGCGAGCCCGGCGTGAAGAAGGTCTTGCACTCCTTGTAGTAGTCCTTGCTGCCGACGACCGCCTCCATGTAGTCGGTCTGATCGATTGCCATCATCACCGCCCGTCGGATGCCGGGATTGTTGAAGGGCGGCTGCAGATGGTTGAAACGCATCAGCAGGATCAGCCCGAGCGGCACGTTCTCGATCGCGATCTCGGGATTGCTCTTGAGCAGGGGCAGGAGATCGACCGGCGGCTGTTCGTACCAGTCGACCTCGCCCTGCATCAGCGCGCCGACTGCGGCTGAAACCTCGGTCAGCGGCAACCATTCGATACGGTCGATCTTGGCGACCTTGCCGCCAGCGGCCCAGGACGGAGCCTCCTCTCGTGGCCTGTACTTGGCGAAGCGCTCATAGATCGCGTTCTGGCCCGGCACCCATTGCTTGTCCATGAAGCGCCAGGGTCCGGAACCGATCGCCTCCGTGATGTTCTTGGTTGGCTCCATCATGGCCACGCGCTCGGGCATGATGAAGGGCACGTTCGAGGAGAGCTTGCCGAGCGCGTCCGGCAGCATCGGGAAGGGCTTCTTCAGGCGGATGGCGAAGGTGCGCTGGTCGACGACATCGTAACCCTCGACGAATGTCGCGAAAGTCTGCCCGAAGGCATCGCGCGCCGACCAGCGCTTGATCGAGGCGATGCAGTCCTGCGCCCTGACCGGCTGCTCGTCATGGAACATCAGTCCGTCGCGCAGATGGAAGGTCCAGCGCAGCCCGTCCGGCGCAGTCTCCCAGCTCTCGACCATTTGCGGCTGGATGCGGAACTGCGCGTCCGTCGCAAACAGGGTATCATATATCAGATAGCCGTGATTGCGGATGACATAGCTCGTGGCGACGATCGGATCGAGCGAGGGCAACGGCGTCGACGGAATGAAGCGCAGCGTATTGGCGCGCGACTGCGCGCGCGACGGAAATCCAACGAGGCTGGAAGCGGTTAAAGCGGAACTTCCGGCCAGAATCTGACGGCGATTGAGTCGCATGCGGCATCCCCTTGCTCTTGAGCTTTCGCGCCTGGCGCGCCTGCTTTCTGTTAAGCAAGAGATATACCAGCATGATCATGCGGCCAGACGCAATGCCCCTTGCGATGGCCCGGCGGCATCAACTGGACTCGCCCCGGCCCGCTCGCTATTCCCTTGACCGTCTCAACGGGGTGCCCGGCGATTTCGGGCTGAGAGGGAAGCGCAGGGCTTTCAACCCGTCGAACCTGATCCGGATCGTGCCGGCGGAGGGATTGAGCATTGGCGTCTCGCAACCGGAGACCGCCTTCCCTCTCGACCGTCATGGCCTGCCGTCGAATGCATGCGGGGTGACGCCATGAGCTTTCTGAACAACCGGTTGACCCGGATCGCCGCCGCGCTCTCGGCGCTCCTGCTCGCGACGCCGTCCATGGCCCAGGAGAAACCGGCACTGACGGTCTACACTTATTCCTCCTTCACCGGGAAATACGGTCCCGGCGCGAAAGTGAAGGCGGCCTTCGAGGCGCAATGCAGTTGCACGCTGAACTGGGTCGCAAGCGATGATGCCGGCTCCCTCGTCGCGCGCCTGAAGCTGGAGGGTGAAGCGACCAAGGCCGATGCCGTGCTCGGCCTCGACATGAACCTTGCTGCAGAAGCCAAGGCGACGGGACTGTTCCAGCCCCATGGCCAGGATCGTGCCGCGCTCACTTTGCCCATCGCCTGGACTGACGATACCTTCCTGCCTTTCGATTGGGGGCATCTCGCCTTCGTCTATGATTCAACCAAACTTGCCGCGCCGCCCACCAGCCTGAAGCAGCTTGTCGACGATCCGAATGGGCCAAAGCTCGTACTGCAGGACCCGCGCACCAGCGCGCCCGGGCTTGGCTTCCTGCTCTGGATGCGATCCGTCTACGGCGATGGCGCCGACGCCGCCTGGACCAGGCTCAAGCCGCGCATCGTCACCTTCACCAAGGGCTGGTCGGAGGCCTACGGACTCTTCCTCAAGGGCGAGGCCGACATGGTGCTCTCCTACGCGACATCGCCGGCCTATCACATCGGCGCCGAGAAGAAGACGCAGTACAAGGCCGCCCCCTTCAGCGAAGGCCACTATCTGCATGTCGAACTCGCCGGCATGACGCGCACGACGCGGCAGCCGGAACTCGCCAAACGCTTCCTCACCTTCACGCTTTCGGACGCCTTCCAATCGCTGATCCCGGAAGGCAACTGGATGATGCCGGCGAAACAAGCGACAGGTGGACTGCCGGCTTCATTCGCCGATGTCATCAAGCCGGAACGGACCTTGCTGTTCACGCCGGACGAGGTGCGCACGCAGCGCCGAACCTTCATCGACGCCTGGCTCGCCGCAACGAGCCGCTGAGGCCTTGTTCCGCCCGGCCACACTCACCGCGCTTGCCATCCTTGCGCTCGCCGGCGCCTCGCTCGCCGGGCTGGCGCGAGCCGGCGGCGACGTCGCGGCCCTGTCGCCGCTCGGCCCCTATCTCGCTCGCCTCGTCGCAGGAGCGACCGTCCAGGCGGGCCTGTCGATGCTGCTCTCGCTCCTGCTGGGCACGGCACTGGCGCTTGCCTTGCTGCGCCGCCGCTTTCCAGGCCGCAACCTCCTGCTCGCCGTGCTGACCGCCGCAGCCGTCGCGCCGACGATCGTGATCGTCTTCGGCGTCATCGCGATCTATGGCCGTTCCGGGCTGCTCGGCGACTTGGCGCGCGCCGTCGGCGCCGAACCACCGGCGATCTACGGGCTCCATGGTATCCTGATCGCGCATGTGCTGATGAATACGCCGCTGGTGACGCGCACGCTGCTTCAGGCCTTCGGCCGCGAACCTGGAGAGCGGAGGCGCCTGGCCTCGGCGCTCGGCTTCTCCGCCGCCTATTGTTTCCGGCATCTCGACTGGCCCGTGATCCGAAGAGAGGCCCCGGCGCTTGCCACCTTCGTCTTTCTGCTCTGCTTCACGAGCTTTGCCGTCGTGCTCTCGCTCGGTGGCGGCCCTGCCAATGCGACGCTGGAAGTCGCGATCTACGAAGCGGTCCGTTTCGAGGCCGATTTCGCCCGCGCTGCCGCTCTCGCCGGACTCCAGCTTGTGCTCTGCCTCGGACTTGCAACTGCGCTCGCCGCACTCGTGCCGGCGGCCCGCGACGAGGCAAGTGCCGAGCGCCATGCAATGCGCCCCGATATCCTCGCCCCTTGCCTGCGGCGGCTGGACTGCCTTGTTCTCATTCTGGCGACGGCATGGATCGCACCGCCTCTCCTCAGCATCGCAAGCGGCCTCGCAGCCGTACCGATGCTCGCGACCGCCGAATTCGCATCGGCTGCCGCGACGAGCGCGGCGATCGCGCTTGGCGCTGGCCTCCTCGCCTGCCTGTTTGCCGTACTGCTCGCCAGCGCCGCGCGCGGACGCCGGCCGCGCCCGGGACTTCCCGACCTTGCCGCCTTCACCATGCTTGGCCTGCCGCCCTTCGCCTTCGTGGCAGGACTGTACGTCCTGACCCGCAACCTCGCCGATCCCGCAATGCTCGGTCTGCTGCTTGTGCCGCTCGTCAACGCCCTGATGGCACTGCCCTATGCCTATCGGCTGCTGGCACCGCCACTCGCGACCAGCGCCGAGCGCCATGGAAGACTGGCAGAGAGCCTCGGCATTGCCGGCTGGACCCGGCTGCGTCTCGTCGAATGGCCAGCCCTGCGCGCACCGCTGGCGGCCGCCTTCGCCTTTGCCACGGCGCTCTCGCTCGGTGATTTCGGCGTCATTGCTCTGTTCGGTGGCGGCGAGCTCACCACCTTGCCCTATCTGCTGGCGAACCGCCTCGGCGCCTATCGCATGGATGAAGCGGGAGCGCTGGCGCTCGTGCTGGTGCTTTCCGCCGGGGGGCTCGCCTACCTGACCGAGCACTGGAGTGCGCGTCATGCTTGAGCTGGCGGGCCTGTCCCTCAACTATCCCGGATTCGAGGCGCGCTACGACCTCGTCAT
This sequence comes from Allobosea sp. 2RAB26, assembly GCF_052115465.1. Classification (NCBI taxonomy): domain Bacteria; kingdom Pseudomonadati; phylum Pseudomonadota; class Alphaproteobacteria; order Hyphomicrobiales; family Alloboseaceae; genus Allobosea; species Allobosea sp. 2RAB26. Next base: position 232,268 of record NZ_JBFRGS010000004.1, read on the forward strand.
TCCAGCGGGCGCGCTCTGCGCCGTCATCGGCCCGTCAGGCGGCGGCAAGACCACGCTGCTCCATGCCATCGCCGGCTTCGAACAGCCTGCGGCCGGAACCCTCCGCTTTGCCGGCGCAGATCTGCTGCCGCTCGCACCAGCCAGACGACCGGTCTCGATCCTGTTCCAGGATCACAATCTCTTCCCGCACCTCACGGCAGCTGAAAACGTCGCGCTTGGACTGAAACCGTCCCTGCGGCTCGACGCGTCCGAGCGCGAGCGCGTGGCAGCTGCGCTGGCCGCGGTCGATCTTGCCGGCTTCGCAGCCCGCCGACCGGCGGAACTCTCGGGCGGTCAGCGTCAGCGCGTCGCCCTCGCCCGCGCCCTCCTGCGCGGCAAACCGCTGATGTTGCTCGACGAACCGTTCGGCGCACTCGACCCCGGGCTACGCCGCGAGATGATCGAGCGCGTCGATGCGCTGCGCCGCGAACACGGCCTCACCGTGCTGATGACGCTGCACACGCCGGAAGAGGCGGCCGGCCATGCCGACCTCTTTGCCTTCGTTAGGAATGGCCGCGTCGAAGCATCCGGCCCGTGGACGGGCCTGACGGCGTCGGACGGACCAGAGCCTGTCAGGCGCTTCCTGGGCATCTGAAGCGTGCCGTCCCGACTAACCGCGCAGCCGGGCCGTAATTTCGATCTCGATCTTCATCTCGGGCTTCAGTAGCCCGGATACGACATATATGCCGGCCGCTGGCCGGATCTGCCCGAAGATTTCGCCGCAGACGGTGAGAACCGGTTCGCAATAGCTGCGATCCGTGACGAAATACTGCGCGCGCACGACGTTGGCGAGTGCAGAGCCCGCTTCGGTCAGGACCGCGTCCAGCGTCCGGAAGATGTTGCGCGCCTGTTCCGCCGGATCCTCAGGCATCGTCATGGTGACATAGTCGTAGCCCGTCGTGCCCGAGACGAAGACGAGGTCGCCATCGACCACCGCGCGCGAATAGCCGAAGGCGAGCTCGAACGGCGAACCGGTGGATATCAGCCGGCGCTTCGGATCCAGCATCGTCATCCCCGTCCACCCTTGAGCGCGCGCAACACCTTGGCGCCCGGCCGGCCGGTCTGCGGCATGCCGATCTGCGATTCGATTTCCTTGATGGCCGCCCTGGTCAGCGAACCGACGGCACCGTCCGGCTCGCCGACATTGTAACCCCGCGCGCTCAGCAGGCGCTGCAATTCGCGACGCTGCTCGCGCGAGAGCGGCGGATCGTCGGTCGGCCAGTCGGCCTGGATTCCCGGCCGGCCGCGGATGCGGTCCGAGAGCAGCGAGATGGCAAGTGCGTAGGAATCCGCACCGTTATAGCTGTAGGCCGCGTCATAGTTCTTGAAGACCAGGAAAGCCGGACCATTGCGGCCGGCCGGCATCAGCAATCCGGCATTGCCCGAGCCGGACAGTCCCGAGCCGTCATATTTGACGATCCCGCGTGCAGCCCAGGATGAGACCGGCTGCTTCGGATTGCGCCCGGTCGGACCGGAATAGCCGTTGGGGACGCGGACCTCGTAACCCCAGGTCGCGCCAGTCACCCAGCCGGCCTTGGCCATGAAGTTGGCGGTCGAATGCAGTGCGTCGGGAATCGAGTCGACGAGATCGCGCCGTCCATCGCCATCGCCATCGACGGCGAGACGCATATAGGTCGAGGGGATGAACTGGGTGTGGCCGAAGGCACCGGCCCAGGAACCCATCAGGCGGTCGGCCCGGACATCGCCGCGCTGGATGATCTGCAGCGTCGCGATCAGCTCACCCTTGAAGAACGCGTTGCGACGCGGTGCGAGACAGGCGCCGGTCGAGAGCGCCTGGACGAGGGGCATCTTTCCGCGCGCCTTGCCGAAATCGCTCTCGACGCCCCAGACCGCGACGATGGTATGGCGGTCGACGCCAAAACGCTGCTCGGCCGCGGCGAGGGTCGAGGCATGCTGGCGCAGCATGTTGCGCCCCTCCGCCACCTTCTCCTCATCGACCAGCGTGCCGAGATAATCCCAGATCGGAGTCTTGAACTCCGGCTGGTTGTTCATCGCCTCGATCACCTTCATGTCGGGCGTGACGCCCGCCATCGCCCGGTCGAAGGTGGCGCCGGACACGCCCTTCGCTGCAGCCTCCGAACGCAGGCCGGCAAGGCAGGACTGGAAGTCCGCCTGGGCGCCGGACGCGAAGAGGATGAGCGGAAAAGCCAGTTTGAATGCGCGCATGAACCCACCGAAACCCAAGGAATGACGCAAAACTAGGGCCGAATGGTTAAAGGAGATTAACCATGCGCGAACTGCGCGCAAAAGTCGCAAAGGACGGCTATGGCAGGGGCCTGACCTGATTCGAGGCGATGCCGCCCATGCCTGTCGCCACAACCGAGCTCCTCGGCTTCACCGCAGCCGCGCTGACGACCCTGTGCTGGCTGCCCCAGGCCTGGCACACGATCCGGACCCGGGACACACGCGCGATTTCGCTCTGGACGCAGATATTCTTCGCGCTCGGCATTAGTCTCTGGCTGGTCTACGGGCTCCTGCTGATGTCCTGGCCGCTGATCGGCGCCAATGCCGTGACATTGGTGCTGGTCCTCACCATCCTGACCATGAAGCTGCGCTACGGCTGAACCGGCTCTATCGGGAACCCCGCGCGCTGGTTAGGCTTTCTGTAGACACAGCCTCGGATCGCCAATCCCCATGCCAGCCCTCTCCACCGCCCATCTCCTGCCGATCGCCATGCTGATCGGCTCGAACGTCTTCATGACCTTCGCCTGGTATGGCCATCTCAGCTACAAGGGCACCGCGATCTGGCTCGCCATCCTCGCCAGCTGGATGATTGCACTGCCGGAATACATGCTCGCCGTCCCTGCCAACCGCATCGGCAATGCGGTCTATTCCGCCGCCGAGCTGAAGACGATGCAGGAGGTCATCACCCTCACTGTCTTCGCCGGCTTTTCCGTGCTCTGGCTCAAGGAGCCGCTCGGCTGGAACCATGCGATCGGTTTCGCGCTGATTGCGGCCGGTGCCTTCTTCATCTTCCAGGGCAAGGCGTAAACAGGATGGCTAATCTCCCTTCGCCCGGACATCCCGCGGTCTCCGCCTATCTCGCCAATGGCTATGACGGAGTCGTCGGCATGTCGTCCCGCTTTGCCGCGGCGATCTGCGCGCGGCTGCTGCGCCTGCAAACCGAGGAAGGGCTGCATGGCCCGGTTGCCGAGATCGGCGCCTTCGAGGGACGCTTCTTCATCGCTCTCGCCCATGCGCTCGAGCCGGGCGAGGTCGCTCTCGGCATCGATATCTTCGAGTGGCCGAATCCGGAGGTTGAGCAACGCTTCGAGGCGAATTGCCTGAAGCACGGCATCGGCCCCGAGCGGCGCGTCACGATCAAGGGCGATGCGGGAGCGATGGCGCCAGTCGACCTGCTGAAGCACACCGGCGACGCGAAGCTGCGTCTCATCCACATCGACGGCGAGCATTCCCGCGTGGCGCTCGCCAGAGATCTCGCACTCGCCACCGCCTGCCTGGCCGATGGCGGGCTGATCGTTCTCGATGACATGCTGCATCCCGGCTACCCGACGTTGATGGTCGCGGTGCAGGCCTATCTCGATGCACACCCTCAGATTGTGCCGCTCTGCATCATCGACCGTGAGACGATTGTCGGCGCCACCAAATTCGTGCTCTGCGAGCAGCACTGGTTCGAGCGCTATCAGGCTCGGATGCTCGATATCTTCAAGGAGCAGATCTGGCCGCTGGGCGCCGACTTCGAACCGCATTGGTGCCTGGTGCTGTCGCTCGACACCCGGCTGGCGGACATCACCTGAGCTGCCGGCGCACTGCCTGCCGTATGTCATTCCGGACACGCCGCCATAGCGCTGCCGTCCGGCACGTCGGGTCGGTGCCGGGCTCAAGAATGGTTTCCGGCCTTCAGCTTCGCTGCGGCCGGGATGACCGTATCACCCCGACCACCTAGGAAGACTGCCGTGAAGAAAGCGATCCTCGTCGCCCTATCCATCTTGAGCCTCTCGACGCCGGCGCTCGCCGGCCCGACCTGCAGCCCGAGCGACGACCGCGCCAGGATCCTCGCCTCCGCCAGCACAGGCGACGTCCACCCAACCTGGCGCGGCGGAAAACATGTCGGTTACGGCTGGTCGCTGCAGGTCAAGCGCAACGCCCGCGACGACGCCGGTACGTCCTATTATGTCGGGGATCTCTATGACACGCGCGGTCAGCTCTCGACGCGCAATGCCTTCGTCATCGAGAACGAATGGGATTGCGGTCCCTGACGCGCCCGCTCCGGCGCTTACCGCGCCGGCCTGACCCGCAGGATCTTGCCGTTGGCATCATCGCTCAGCAGGTAGAGATAACCGTCGGGGCCTTGCCTGACGTCACGAATGCGCTCGCTGAGCGTGGTCAACAGCCTCTCCTCGCCGGTGACCGTCTCGCCCTGTGTCGAGAGGCGGATCAGCATCTGCCCGGCAAGGGCGCCAACGAAGAGAGAGTTTTTCCAGGCCGGCCAGATTTGCCCGGTATAGAAGGTCGCGCCGGACGGCGCGATCGACGGGTCCCAGTAGAACAGCGGCTGCTCCATACCGGGTTTCGATGTGCCCTCACCGATCTTCGCGCCGGAATAGTCGATCCCGTAGGTGATCACCGGCCAGCCATAGTTGAGCCCGGCCTTCGGCGTGTTGATCTCGTCGCCGCCGCGCGCGCCGTGCTCTGCGGTCCAGAGTTGCCCGGTCTCTGGATGCAGCGTCGCGCCCTGCACGTTGCGGTGGCCGATCGACCAGATCTCCGGTTGCCAGCCCTCCTTTTTTGGATTGCCCGCCGCCGCCTTTCCCTCCGGGCTGATCCGCAGGACCTTGCCAAGGTGATTGCCCGGGTTCTGCGCCTGATCGCGCTGGCTGAAGCGGTCGCCCACCGTGACGAACAGCGCGCCCGTCCGGTCGAAGACCAATCGCGAGCCGAAATGCATGTTGCTGTTGATCGTCGGCATCTGCCGGAAGGTCACGCTCATCCCTTCGAGCGCGGTGCCGCCCGCATTGAGACGCCCGCGCGCGACGCTGGTGCCGTTTCCATTGGCGCGCGGCTCCGCGAAGGAGAGATAGATCTGCCGGTTATGGGCAAATTGCGGATCGAGCGCGACATCGAGCAGCCCGCCCTGCCCGCGTGCCATGACGCTCGGCACACCCGCGATCGGCCGCGAAATCTCGCCCGCGGCGGAAACCAGCCGCAACCGGCCCGGCCTTTCGGTCACGAGCATGCGCCCGTCAGGCAGGAAGGCGAGGCCCCAGGGATGCTCCAGACCGCTCGCCACCGTCTCGACGACCAGCTCGCCCGCGCTCGATGGGAAGCGCTGCTGGGCATCGGCCGTCGCCGACAGTGCCAGGACTGAAAGCGTGGCGCTGAAGCAGGCGGCAAGAACGCTGTGGCGCATGGAACTCTCCCTGTCGTAGCGGAACGTCAGTGAGGCAAAACGCGCGGAATCACCACTCGGTTGCTTCGAGCTCACGCCGCAGTGAAACGATCGCCTGGGTCTCGTCGAGCGCGACGTCGTCGCTGGTCACGGCCTGGCCGGCCGCGACATCCCGTTCGAGCTTGACGCCATGCGCGAGCCCGATCGGCAGGGCGCGGACTTCGCGGCTCGCCCGCGCCGGCATCAAGCGGCCATAGACCGTGTATCCGCCCTCCCCGTCCAGCATCTCGCCGGCCTTGAGGTCACGCTTGGCCACCGCAGCAGCGTCTCCGCGCCACTCGCGGGTGCTGCCGGTCGGCTCGCCGCGCAGGGCCGCGTTGAGGACCGACATCGAAAGCTCCAACCCGATCAGGTGGAACGGCTTGTACATCGCCGCATATTGGCCGGTGGAATCGGTCGGCAGGCCGTATTGCTTGAAGCAGGCCGCGGCGTAGTCGTTCGGCGCCTTCAGCACGACATAGACGCCCCAGCGCAGGTCGCGAAACACAGGCCGCCCGTCACGCTCGAGCGAAGACACCACTTCGACCATGCCGTCGCGATCGAGTTGCCCCCCGACCGCCTTCGGCCGCAGCACATGGGCAAGGTCGTCGACGCCGACGGGCGGGAACGCGAGGCCGGCCTCCGGCACGTCGAGTCCGCAGGCATTGGCGATCGCCGCCATCTCTATCGCCGACTTCGTTCCATCGAGGAAGGAGTTGAACATTTGCGGGTTCATGCCCGCCGCCTTGGCCGCCTCGGGCGTCAGCCCGTAATGGGTCCAGACATCGTCCGGCGTGACCTGATGGTAGGCCGGCAGATATTTCGTGCCCTTGCCAGCCGCGGCAACCGTGAATCCGGTCGCACGCGCCCAGTCGACCATCTCCGAGACAAGCGCCGGCTGGTCGCCATAGGCCATGGAATAGACCACGCCCGCGGCCCGAGCCCGGGTCGCGAGCACCGGGCCGACCAGCACGTCAGCCTCGACATTGACCATCACCACATGCTTGCCGGCGGTGATCGCCGCCAGTGCATGGTGTGCGCCGGCGGCCGGATGGCCGGTTGCCTCGATGACGACCTCGATACCGTCCATCGCAGCCGCCTCGGCGCCATCCGCGACATAGCGGGTCGCCTCGATGCGGGCCTCGTCCCAGCCGACCTGCCGGCACGCGCGCTTCGCCCGCTCGGGATCGAGATCGGCAATGACAGCGACCTCCAGCCCCGCAATATGGGGCACCTGCGACAGGAACATCGAACCGAACTTTCCGGCCCCGATCAGTGCGACGCGTACGGGCCTTCCTGCGTCGCGACGGGTGGCGAGAAGTGGCATCAGGTTCATGACGACGCTCCGGTGTTCAATGATCTCGGGCAGAGTCACGCGCGTCGAGCCGGCAACAGCGACGCCGCCAGCCCGGATCCGTCAGGGGATGCACGACGGATTCGGGGCTCGAGCGGCCAGGCCACATGCCCGGAATGACGGAGGCGGACTGAACGATAACGCCTGCTATTCCGGCTTCACGCCGGCATCGGCGATGATCTGCTTCCAGGTCGCGATCTCCTGGAGGTGATAGGGCTTGAACGCGGCGGGATCGCGCACCTTCAGCGTGAAACCGAGCTTGAGGATCGCCTCGGTTACGGCAGGCTTGGCGATCGAGGCCATGACTGCCTTCGAGAGCGTGTCCAGGATCGGTTGCGGAACCGCGGCAGGAGCGAAGAATGCCGCCCAGGAATCGGCGTCGGCATTGCTGACCCCCTGCTCGCGCAGGGTGGGGATATCCTTGGCGCGCGGATTGCGCTCCGGGCTCGCCAAAGCCAGCGCGCGCATGCTGCCGGCGTTGATCTGCTCCAGCACGCTCGGCAGCGTCGAATTGGCGATGTCGATGCGCCCGCCGATGATCTCCTGCACCAGCGGCGCAGCGCCGCGGAAGGGCACATGCGTCATCTTGATGCCGGTGCGCTGCATGAACAGTTCCATCGCCAGATGCGAGCCGGAGCCGACGCCGGTGGAGCCATAGTTCAGCTTGTCGGGATCCGCCTTGGCCAGCGCGATCAGCTCGGCAATGGTCTTGGCCGGCAGGTCGTTGCGGACGACGAAGGCGTGCTCGAAGGCGCCCACGCCGCAGAGCGGCGCAAAATCCTTCACCGCATCGTAGCCGGGCTCCTTCAGCAGGAACATGTTGTTCCCATGCGTCTGGTTGTTGCCGAAGATGAAGGTGTAGCCGTCCGGTTCCGCCTTGGCCACGGCGCGCGTGCCAACCGCCCCCGACGCACCGGCACGGTTGTCGACCAGCACGTTCTGGCCGATCGAGGTCGAGAGATCCTGCGCGACGAAGCGGGCAATGGCGTCGGTCGGTCCACCCGCCGGATAGGGAACGACCAGCGTGATCGGCTTCGACGGGAACGTCTGCGCCCGAACGATGGCCGGAGCAAAGGCGGCACCGGCAATGATGCCGAGCGTGGTGCGGCGGGTCAGCGACATGAAGGTCCTCCGGGGTGCCCGATTTGGAGACTGGGCTTGCCGCGAGAATTACGGGCAAAGGCGCCATGCGTCCAGCGGCAGGTGCCGGCGCCGCGGGAGGCTGTAGCCTGCGCTCAGCGAGCAACGGGGAACGAGCCGCCCATGACCATCCGCATCGAACGCGACGGCAAGGTCGCGACCGTCATCCACAGCCGCATCGAGGCCCGCAACGCGATGGATCCCGACAGCGCCGAAGCGCTGACGGCCGCCTTCAGCGAACTCGACGCCGATCCTGAAACCGGCGCGATCGTGTTCTGGGGCGAAGGCGGCGCCTTCTGCGCCGGCTGGGACCTGAAATATGCGCAGGCCTTCACCGATGCAGAGCGCTTCCGCACGGAGATCGTCGAGGGACTGGCTTTTCCCCATGGCGGTGGCCCGGCCCCACGCGGCCCGATGGGCCCCTCGCGGCTGGAGATGGGCAAGCCCGTGATTGCCGCCATCGAGGGCCCGGCCGTCGCTGGCGGGATGGAACTCGCACTTTGGTGCGATGTCCGGATCATGGCCCAGGACGCCTACTTCGGCGTCTATTGTCGGCGCTGGGGTATCCCGTTGATCGACGGCGGCACGGTGCGCCTGCCCCGCCTTGTCGGCCAGGGCCGTGCGCTCGAGATCATCATGACCGGGCGCAAGGTCGCAGCCGACGAAGCCCTGCGGATCGGGCTCTGCGAGACAGTGGTCCCGCGCGGAGAAGCCCGCGCCGCCGCCGAGGCAATGGCGCAGCAGATCGTCCGCTTCCCACAGGGCGCCATGCTGGCCGACCGCCGCAACGCGATTGCCGGGCACGGCCTCGGCGTCCGCGAGGCGCTGGCGCGGGAATGGGCTGGAGCCGTCGAGACCATCGTCAAGGAAGGTGCGGCCGGAGCCGGACGCTTCTCCGGCGGCAAGGGGCGTGGCGGCGACTTCGAGGATATTTGAAGGCTGCCTCTGTCTCGGCCGGGCCGGAATGGCACGCGGTTTCAGCTCGGTCGCCAGGCCCTACCCGCCGAACCCCGCCCGCTTCAGCCGCTGCACCGCGACGTCGAGTGCCTGCAGGAAGGCTGACCGGTCCTTCTGCGAGAAGGGTTTCGGCCCGCCGGTCACCGCCCCGGCGGCACGCAGATCCTCCATCATGTCGCGCGTCGCCAGCGCCATGCCGATCGAGGCTTCGGTGAAGGGTTTGCCTGTCGGCCCGATGACATCGGCTCCGGCCTTGATGCAGCGATCGGCAAGCGGGATGTCGGAGGTGATGACGATCGCACCGCGCGCCACCCGCTCGGCAATCCAGTTATCGGCAGCATCGAACCCGTCGGATACGATCACCCGTTCGATCCAGCTCTCCCGCGGCACCATCATGAAGCTGTTGGCGACAACGAAGACCTTGAGCCCATGCCGCTCGGCCACGCGATACACCTCCGGCTTCACCGGACAGGCGTCGGCATCGACATAGATCGCGATGGTGCTGGGGCTTGGTTCCATGGGGGTCAGCGCATCGCAGGGAACGGCAGGGCATGCAAGGACGGCTTTATGCCGGCCTTATGCGGCAGCGCGTCTTCCACATCGCAAGCTTAGCGGGAGCGGACCTACATCTCGACAATCGATGGAGGTCGAGATGACGACTGATACCGCCTACGCCCATACCTCTCACCAGCGCCGCGCCCGCGCGGTCTATCGCACTGTGGCGAAGAAGCGGCCGGCGACCGGCCTGCTCGCGGCAGAGCTTGCTGCACTGGCCTGCTTTGCGCTCGCGGCCGCCGGCTTCATCGGCCTGCGCGCCTGGCTGTTCCTGCCGAATTGAGCGCTGCGACATGGGACAATCCACGCCGGTCCAGCCGCTCGAAGGAGCGAGCCATCTCTTCCTTGTCGGGCAGTCGAAGCACGGTTTCTGGGTCGCCCGCGACCTCGAAGGCCAGTCTGAAGGCATTTTTCGCGAGAAGAAGGATGCGGTCCGCTTCGCCATGTTCGAGGGCGGCCATCCCAACGCGGTGATGCTCTCGCCCAACGCGGTCGAGCCCAGCTTCGGCATGGGAGTACGCTGATCCTGATCCAGTCTGACGATGCCGTATCTGCTTCGGCCGGGCGCAAGCCCGGCCGCTTGCTTCATGACACCGGCCATTCCCTTTGGGACCACATCTCGACCGTTGAAGCGGCCGACAGAAAGAACCTGCAACGGCCGATGGACCGGCGGCTTGAAAGGGAACTCTACGCCATCTTCCTCGCAGCAGCCGGGGCGCTGATCGATCAACTCGTCGAGGTCGGCATCGACGATCCCGACGATATCGCCCGGCGGCTGAATCGTCGCGGCTTTCCCTGCTGGAGCCGTCCGCGCTGGAGCATGGGAAGCGTCGCAACGATTACGCGGCGCCAGCGCATGGCGGAGGCGCATGATGATGTCGCCCAGGCATCAACCGGGCGACGCGAGATATCCCGAGAAACCGCGTGCACTTCGGCCGGCGCTGGCCTAGGCTCGAACTCTGCTTCGATGTGACAGAGTCCGGCTACCGCCCGGGCCGACCGCGGCAGCCGAAAGCCGGCCGCAGAATGACCGAAGACAGCACGAGTTTCACTGCACAGCGCCGCTTTCGCGCAACCACTCCGAGCATGTCGGTATCCGACCAGGACTGCCGATATGCCCGTTGACCTGAGAAGGGGCGCAGCCCGCGCCCCTCGAAGCGAGGAATGAGACGATGGCAAAGGGTGAACAACGCGGCAACCGCGAAGCCAAGAAGCCGAAGAAGGACAAGCCGAAGGTCTCGGCAGCGGCCCCTTCGACCTTCGCTGCCGTGGTCGCAAAGGCCGCGGCCCCGCAAAAGAAGAAGTGAGGCGCCGGCAGCCGCTGCCCTGCCTCGCAGGGCCGGCTTTTCCCGACCGCAACGCACCGCCGACAGGACACAGATGATACGCTTCAGGACGATCGAACCGGAGGCGGCGGCGAAACTCACTGCGCCGTCGGCAGCCTCCGCTCAGCCCGCATCAGCCAAGGCCGGGGCATTGGCGGCTGGCTCCAGCAGTGCTGAGGCAGCGGCACAGGAGCTGCCTCAGCAGAAGCCCGCCCGGGCGAAGAAGCAGGGCGCGGCCCGGCTCTTCGACGAATAGCTCCGGGGACCTGCTCGTCAGGCCTCGATGACCTCGTCGGTCCAGACCCTGAAACCGACCAGCGTGTTCGGCCCGAAGGTGGTCGTGATGGCGACATCAGCCGCGTCGCGACCGCGCGCGATCAGCACCCGGCCGATCCGCGGCACGTTGTTGCGCGGGTCGAACATCTCCCAGCCACTGCTCAGGTAAGCCTCGAAGGACGCTGCGAAATCGCCCGGCGGAAACGGGGGAGGCGTGCCGACGTCGCCGAGATAGCACGTGCAATAGCGCGCCGGGATGTTCATCGCCCGGCAGAACGCGATCGCGAGATGCGCATAGTCGCGGCAAACGCCACGCCCCTCGCGATAGGCCTCCGACGCCGTCCGCGTCACGCTCGCATCATTGTAGTCGAAGGCGATGCGCTGGTGCACGAAGTCGCAGATCGCCTGCACACGCGGCGCGCCCGGCAGAACATGGCCGAAGAGCTGCCAGGCCAGATCGAGCAGGCGGTCGCTGTCGCAGAAGCGACTGGCGAGCAGGAAGACCAGGCACTCCTCCGGCAACAGCTCGACCGGGACCTGCCCTGCGTCGTGACGGACCGTTTCAGGCAGTCCGCTGTCGTTGATCACGGCATCGGCCGAGATCCGCACGCGCCCTTGCGGCGCCACCAGCCGGCTGCACCAATTACCGAAACCGTCGCGATAAGCGCTGACGCGGACCGGTGGATCCAGGCGCATGTGGTCAGGCTCGTCCAGCTCGGACACCCGGCTGAAATGCACATGCAGCATCAGGATCATGGGGGTTGGTTGCGGAAAGTCGTAATCGAGCTCGTAGCCGATCCTGAGTTTCACGTGATGCCTTCTGCGCGACACTCCGCGCTGGTCACTGGTTGCGCCCCCAAAGGGGCGTCCGGCACCATGCACCTTTCGGGCCGGGATGGCACTGATGGGCGTGGCCCTCCCTCGCCAGCCCGTGCGAGGCGCATCATTCACATTGCTGCTGCCAGCCATGACGCACTCTTGCTTGCGGTGCCGGCTCGCGCGCCCTAAACCACGCGCGCGCCATGTGGCGCTATCCGAAAGCTCCGCCGGAGATCGATCATGGCCTTTCTTGCCGATGCCCTGAAGCGCGTGAAGCCGTCCGCGACCATCACCATCACGCAGAAGGCGCGCGATCTGAAAGCCCAGGGCAAGGACGTGATCTCGCTTTCGGTCGGCGAGCCGGACTTCGACACGCCCGATAATATCAAGGAAGCCGCCATCGCCGCGATCAGGCGCGGCGAGACGAAGTACACGCCGGTCTCCGGCATTCCGCAGCTGCGCGAGGCGATTACCCGCAAGCTGAAGCGCGAGAACGGCCTCGACTACAAGCCGAGCCAGACGATCGTCTCCACCGGCGGCAAGCATGTCATCTACAACGCGCTCCTCGCCACCCTGAACCCCGGCGACGAGGTCGTCTGCATCTCGCCCTACTGGGTCAGCTATCCCGAGATGGTTGCGCTCTGCGGCGGCACGCCGACCTTCGCCGAGACCCGCATCGAGAACGAGTTCAAGCTCCAGCCGGAGGATCTCGAGAAAGCGATCACCCCCCGGACCAAGTGGGTCATCCTGAACTCGCCTTCGAACCCGTCGGGCGCCGCCTATAGCCATGCCGAGATGAAGAAGCTCACGGATGTCCTGATGCGCCATCCTCATGTCTGGGTGCTGACCGACGACATGTACGAGCACCTGGTCTATGGCGACTTCCAGTTCGTCACGCCCGCTCAGGTCGAACCCGGTCTCTACGAGCGCACGCTGACCATGAACGGCGTCTCGAAATCCTACGCCATGACCGGCTGGCGCATCGGCTACGCTGCCGGCCCGCAGCATCTGATGAACGCCATGGACCTCGTCCAGGGCCAGCAGACCTCCGGCACCTCGGCGATTTCGCAATGGGCGGCGGTCGAGGCGCTCGACGGTACGCAGGAGCACATTCCGGTCTTCCGGAAGGCCTTCGAGCGTCGCCGCGATCTCGTGGTCTCGATGCTGAACCAGACGCGCGGCCTCAAGTGCCCGACGCCGGAAGGCGCGTTCTACGTCTATCCCGATTGCTCGGCGATGATTGGCAAGAAGCTGCCGAACGGCAAGGTGATCGAGACCGACGAAGACCTCGTCATGGGCCTGCTCGAGACGGAAGCCGTCGCGGCCGTCCACGGCTCCTCCTTCGGCCTTGGGCCCAATTTCCGCATCTCCTACGCCACCTCGGACGAGAAGCTGGAAGAAGCCTGCCGCCGCATCCAGCGCTTCTGCGCCGAGCTGCGCTGAGCCAGCGATCGTGAATTGCCGCGGGCGCGCCACTCGGCTAGCGCTTGCGGCATGAACCGCCGCTCCTTTCTGATCCTGACGGCCGCCCCGCTCCTCGCGGGGGCGGCCGTGGCGCAATCTGGGCCTCCGTCGCTCTCCGTGCGGCAGGCCTATGACGGAGCCAAGGCCGGCACGCTGATTCTCGTCGATATCCGGACACCAGAGGAATGGGCCGATACCGGCGTGCCGGTCGGCGCCATCAGGTTGGATATGGAGGCCAGCGCCTTCGAGGCGCGGCTTGCCGCGCTACGGCTCGAGAATCCCGGCAAGACCATCGCGCTGATCTGCCGTACTGGAAACCGCAGCAGCTCGCTGCAGCGCAAGCTCGCCGGCCGCGGCTGGCGTGACATTGTCGATGTCCGCGGCGGCCTGCTCGGCAATCCCGGCGACAAGGGTTGGCTGGCCGAGCAGTTGCCGGTGACGGCCTATCCCTGAGATCTGCGGCCCGAAAGCAGGTCCGGCCGCCTTTCGCGCGTGATCGCCTCAGCCTGCTCGCGCCGCCAGCGGGCGATGCGAGCGTGGTCTCCCGACAGCAGCGCCTCGGGCAGCCCCCTGCCCTCCCACTCGCGCGGGCGCGTATAGTGCGGATATTCGAGCAGGCCGTTCTCGAAACTCTCCTCCGAACCGGAGGCTTCCTTGCCCATCACGCCGGGAATCAGGCGCACGCAAGCATCCAGCAGCACCATCGCCGCCATCTCGCCGCCGGAGAGGATGTAGTCGCCGATCGAGACCTCGGTCAGGCCGCGCCCCTCGATCACCCGTTCATCCACGCCCTCGAAGCGCCCGCAGACGATGACGACGCCATCGCCGGCCACCCAATCGCGGACCTGGCGCTGATCCAGCCTGCGCCCGCGCGGGGACATCAGCAGGCGCGGTCTTGGATCGTCGACCGGAACCGCCGCATCGATCGCAGCTGCCAGCACGTCGCAGCGCAGCACCATGCCAGCACCGCCGCCAGCCGGGTTGTCGTCGACATTGCGATGACGGCCGATGCCGTGGTCGCGGATCTGGTGGGTATCGAGCTGCCACAATCCCTTGCGCAATCCCTCCCCCGCCAGGGAAGCACCGAGCGGGCCGGGAAACATCTCGGGATAGAGGGTCAGGATCGAGGCGCGAAAGCTCATGCCGAAGCAAAGCGCAGCGACGGATGCCCGTCCAGCGCTGCGAAATCCCTGGCACTGCCGATGACATTGTCGAAGCCGGAGAAGGCCCCCGCCTCGAGCATCGTCAGGATCGCGACGGCCCGCATGCCGGCACGCTTCGCGGCCTCGACGCCCAGCGGCGCGTCCTCGAAGACGAGGCAGCTTTCGGGAACCACGCCCATGCGCTCGGCGGCCGCCAGGAACATGTCGGGATGCGGCTTGCCCCGAAACCCCTGCGATGGGGAGACGATCGTGGCGAAGCGCGAGCGCAGACCAAGCGTATCGAGCACGAGGTCGATATTGGCCGGCGGCGCAGCGGAAGCGACCGCCATCGGAATCCCGGCAGTCTCGGCTCGCGCCATCAGATCGAGCAGCCCCGACAACGCCGCGACATGGGGGCGATAGGCCGCGCGATAGAGTTCTTCCTTGCGCAGGCCGCGCGCTTCGAGCTCAGCATCCTCAGCCTCTGGGAAATAGGCAGAAAGGATTTCGAGATTGGCCTTGCCGGCGGTGCGGCTGAAGAAGCTTGCCCGGTCGAAGGCGAGGTTCTCGGTCTTGTGCCACGCCTCCCAGGCATCATCGTGGAAGCGCATATTGTCGACGATGGTGCCATCCATGTCGAAGATCAGGGCGCGGATCGAGGTCTCACTTGTCATCGACATCCTCGAACAATCCGGCCGGAGGGTCCGCTTCGATCCGTCGCGCCGCAATGTCGATTCGGGGTGTGAAGGCCTTGGTGAACGGCATCAGCACGGAGCGGCCATCCGGAGTGCAGATGTCAAGCAGGTCGCCGGCGCCATAATTGTCGACGGACGTGACCTCGCCGAGAGGCTCGCCTTGCGGCCCGACCACGGAACAGCCGACCAGATCGGCCTGGAGGAACTCGTCCTCATCATCGGCCGGCGGCAGGTTTGCTCGCTCGGTATGGAGCTTGAGCCCAGTCAGGGTTTCGGCCGCCTCGCGGCTGGTCACGCCCTTCAGGCGGGCAATGACCACTTCCTTGGCGGGCCTGATCTCCGCGATCTCGAAACGGCGGCCGTGATCGTCGATCAGCGCGCCATAGGCCGCGATATCGAGCGGATCGGCCGTGAAGGCCTTGATCCGCACCTCGCCTTTGACGCCATGCGGCGCCCCGACGATGCCGAGCAGGACGAGTTCGTTATCAGCCATCAAATGCCATTCCGGGTCACCGCGAGGCGAGCAGCCCGGAACCCATAATCACCAAGGAGTAAAGGAAGAAATCGGCGCGGCCGCCCCSAAAGGCGGCCGCGCCTCAAAAGGTTCACTCAGCAGCTTCAGCCGGAGCAGCGGCCTTCTCGGCCTTCTTCTCGGCGCGCTCCTTGGCCTTCTCGCCGGGAACGGCCTTCGCCGGGTTGTTGCGGGCCGGACGCTTCAGCAGGCCAGCAGCGTCGAGGAAACGCAGGACGCGATCGGTCGGCTGGGCGCCCTTGGCGAGCCAGGCCTTGGCCTTCTCGAGGTCGAGCACGACGCGCTCCGGCGAATCCTTCGCCTTCATCGGATCATAGGCGCCGATCTTCTCGATGAAGCGGCCATCGCGCGGCGAACGGGCGTCGGCGACGACGATGCGGTAATAGGGGCGCTTCTTGGCGCCGCCGCGGGTGAGGCGGATCTTCAGGGACATGATAATCTCCAGTCAGTTCAGGTTTGCAGGCTTCTGTTTCGCAGGCTCGGCAGCCGGGTGCCGGTAGATGCCGACCTCCCAGCCACGGATCACGAAGGGTTTCTCGAATCTGGCGCCGAGACGCTCGGCAACCTGGATCGAGGGTCGATTGTCGGGGTGGATGAAGCTCATCAGCGTCGTCCAACCCAAGTCACGATAGGCATAGTCACGAGCGCGCAGAGCAGCTTCGGTCGCGTAGCCGCGCCCATGCTCACCGGCGAAAAGGCTCCAGCCGATCTCCGGCTCGGGCCAGCCTTCCGGCGAGAGCAGCCCACACCAGCCGACGAGCCGGCTGTCTTCCTTGGCCTCGAGGGCCCAGAGACCGAAACCCAGCAGGGACCAATGGCCAGCCATGCTGGCAAAGCGACGCCACGAATCCTCGCGCCCGCTGGCGCCACCGACGAAACGGGTCAGCTGCTCGTCGCCCAGGAACGCGGCCACGCGATCGAAATCGCCCTTGGCCCAGCCGCGCATCACCAGGCGCTCGGTCTCGAGGACGGGGATCACTTCTTCTTCCCGCCGAACGGATTGCCGCCGAGACCAGGCAGGCCGCCCAATCCGGGCAGTTTCGGCATCATGCCGGCGGGCGGCGTCACGCCCTTGGGCAGGCCGGGGAAACCGCCCGGCGGCAGCGAAGGCAGCCCGCCGCCAGCGCCGAGCTGCTTCTGCAGATCCGCGAGCTGGGCCGGGTCCATCTTGGACGGATCAGGCATGCCCGGCGGCAATCCGCCGCCGCCCATGCCGAACATCTGGCCAAGCTTGCCGAGCATGCCGCCCTTCTGCTTCGACATCGCCTTCATTGCGTCGGCCATACCGCGGTGCATCTTGAGCAACTTGTTGATCGACTCTGCCGAGGTACCTGACCCTGCCGCGATGCGCTTCTTGCGGCTGTTCTTGAGAAGGTCGGGGTTCTTGCGTTCGGCCGGCGTCATCGAGTCGATCGCCGCGATCATGCGCTTGAACATCTGGTCGCCCACGCCAGAACTGGCGAGCTGGCTCTGAGCCTGCTTCATCCCGGGCAGCATACCCATGATGCCGCCGAGCCCGCCCATCTTCTCCATCTGCTGCAACTGCGTGCGCATGTCGGAGAGATCGAAATTGCCCTTTGCCATGCGCTGGGCGACGGCCTGCGCCTGCTCGGCATCGATCGTCTCGGCCGCCTTCTCGACGAGCGAAACGATGTCGCCCATGCCGAGGATACGATTGGCGACCCGCGAGGGATGGAAATCCTCGAGGGCATCGGTCTTTTCGCCCGTGCCGACCAGCTTGATCGGCTTACCGGTGACGGCACGCATCGAGAGCGCCGCGCCACCGCGCGAATCGCCATCCATACGGGTCAGCACGATGCCGGTGAGCCCAACGCGCGCGTCGAAGGCACGCGCCGTATTGACCGCGTCCTGGCCGGTCAGCGCGTCGGCGACGAGCAGCACCTCATGCGGGTTCGTCGCAGCCTTCACATCGGCGACTTCCGCCATCAGCGCCTCGTCGAGCGTGACGCGACCGGCGGTGTCGAGCATGACGACATCGAAACCGCCGAGCTTGCCGGCCTCGATCGCGCGGCGCGCGATCTGGACGGCCGACTGGCCGGCGACGATGGGCAGCGTATCAACACCGACCTGCTGGCCGAGGATAGCCAACTGCTCCATGGCAGCGGGGCGGCGCGTGTCGAGCGAGGCCATCAGCACCCGCTTCTTGTGCCGGTCGCTGAGGCGCTTGGCGATCTTGGCGGTCGAGGTCGTCTTGCCCGAGCCCTGCAGGCCGACCATCAGGATCGGCACCGGCGGCACCGAATCGAGCGTGATGCCTTCGCCCTCGCCGCCAAGGGTGTCGATCAGGACGTCGTTGACGATCTTGATGACCTGCTGGCCGGGCGTGACCGATTTCAGAACCTCGGCGCCGACCGCGCGCTCACGTACCTTGTCGGTGAAACTGCGCACGACCTCGAGCGCGACATCCGCCTCCAGCAGCGCGCGGCGAACCTCGCGCAGGGCTGCGTTGACGTCGTCCTCGGTCAGCGAGCCCCTGCGGGTCAGGCCCGAGAGGATGCCGGAGAGTCTGTCGCTCAATGTGCCGAACATGCGGCCCCTTGTCGGTTTTGTACGGCTCTTTCATCCAACAGAACGGACATCACCCCCCAAGCGGTTTCGCGCCCGAGGGCGCAGACGCGCTGTCGGGCGTTGACCTCCGGGCTCTCATGGCTCATGCGAGCGGCCCGGTCGGCGGATGCGGTCTCGTCGATGTCGGCGAAACGAATGCTGGGGTTAAAGCGTCAGAATGTGGTGAAAGTCAAGATTGCGGACGCATGGTGGCAATCTCGCCGCGATTGACCGCTAGCTGATCTGACCCGATCAACAACAGAATCGTCCTGATCGCATGACCCGAACCGCCGCTGCCGCCCTTCTCGCCACCGCCCTCCTGGCTGCTGGCTGCGCCACCGAACCACTGCGCACGGGCCCCATCAATCCGAAATCCGCCGAGAAGCTGGCCGCGGTACAGGTCGACCGCGCCGCAGCAGCGCGAATCCTGAACAACTACCGCGCCAGTCTCGGCCTCGGCCCCGTGCGGCTCGACCCCGCGTTGACGGCGATGGCCCAGCGCCAGGCCGACGCGATGGTCGCCGGCAACGCGCTCTCGCACGATGTCGGCGGCAACTTCACGGCCCGCGTGCATGCGGCCGGGCTGAATACGGGCCGTGCAGCCGAGAATCTGGGAGGCGGCTACTATTCAACCGAGGAGGCTTTTGCGGGGTGGCGTCAATCGTCGGGACATGACGCGAATTTGCGCATGCCCGAGGCGACGCGCTTCGGCATTGCGCTGGCAAAGGACCCACGCACTCAGTACCGCGCCTATTGGGCCCTGGTTGTCGCAGCTGATCCGCAGCCCCGTAGGACGGCAGATGCCGGGCCGCTCGTTCCGGTGGAAAGTTTACGCAGGGTTCGCGCTGAAGGTGACAGGCAGATTGCAGGGCGGTAGTTGTCGCCTCCCCCCTTTTGAATACGGATTGCGAGATGCCTTACGCTGCGCCGAAATCGATCGCCCTTGCGGCAGCCTCCCTGTTTGTCGGCCTGTCCCAAGCTCAAGCTCAGGCCCAACCCTGCGCCAGCAACTTCAAATCGGCCGGTGTTCCGATGCTCACCGCCCTCACCTACCGGACCTGGGATCTCATCCCCAATCGGGCGCCGGCCGTGGTGCTGCCCGCGCTTGCCAGGGCCGTGGCGGCCGACGGCTTCGACGGCATCCAGGTCGACAAATCACTCGGCACGATTTCCGCCCTCCAGGAAGTGACCGGATCCGGCCGCCCGCAAACGCTTCGCGTGACCGCACGCCCGAGCGGCAAGGGTACGCGGGTCGACATCGTCTTCACCGTGCAGCCGGGACAGATCGCGGAGGAAGGCGGCACCCGCGCGGCGATGTGCAAATTCATCTCGAGCGCTCGTCGCTGAGGCCGCATTACGCGCCTCGTAGCGGCCGCGGCGGCTGAGGCTGCGGCGGCCTCTTTACAAAGTCTCGCGCCTCGGGATTGCTCGGGCTGCAACCTCGGGAGCCTCGCCATGACCTTCGAAGCCTGGGCCGCCTTCGCGGCCGCAACCGCCGTCCTGCTCGTTATTCCGGGCCCCACGATCCTACTCGTGATGTCCTATGCCCTGGGCCAGGGCTGGCGCACCGCCTTCCCGATGGCAGTCGGCGTCGCGCTCGGCGATTTCACCGCAATGACGCTCTCGATGCTCGGGGTCGGCGCTTTGCTGGCAGCCTCGGCGACTGTGTTCACCGCGCTGAAATGGGTTGGCGCAGCCTATCTCGTCTATCTCGGCGTGAAACTCTTCCGCGCCGGCGGCAGCCTGAATGCCGAACCCCGCAAGGATGCTGCCTCGGCCTTGAAGATGCTCGGCCATGCCTGGCTGGTGACAGCTCTCAACCCGAAGAGCATCACCTTCTTCGTCGCCTTCCTGCCGCAGTTCCTCGACGCCAAAGCCGATTTCTGGACACAGATGCTGATCTTCGAGGCGACCTTCATCACGCTCGCCTTCGCCAATGCACTGGGCTACGCGCTGATCGCCTCGCGTGCCCGTTCGGTGGTCAGCAATCCGCGTGCGATCGGCCTGTTCAACAAGGCCGGCGGAACGCTCCTGATCGGTGCCGGCATCGCGACCGTGGCGATGCGCTCGGGCAACCACTGACAATGGGCAGAGCCAGCATGCGCGACGGCAAGGACAGCCACACGCTCGATTTCTACGCGAGCGAGGCCGAAGCCTATGCGTCGCGCGGCCAGGATGCGAGCCGCGCGAAGCTTCAGGGCTTCATGTCGCTGCTGCCGCCCGGCGGACGCGTGCTCGAGCTTGGATGCGGCGCGGGACAGGACAGCGAGGCGCTGCTGGCGCAAGGCTTCGACGTCCTGCCGACCGATGGCTCTCCAGAACTCGCGGCACAGGCAGAGCGCCGCCTCGGTCGTCCGGTGGCTGTCCTCCTGTTCGAGGACCTCGCCGAGCATGAGGCCTTTGACGGAATCTGGGCCAATGCCTGCCTGCTCCACGTCCCCCGTGCGGCCCTGCCTGCCATGATCGCACGCGTGCATGCCGCGCTGAAACCTGATGGCGTCTTCTATGCCAGCTTCAAGGCTGGAGAGCAGGACGGCCGCGACCGCTTCGGCCGCTATTTCAACTATCCGTCGCCCGAATGGCTGCGCGACGCCTACGGCACCGGACGCTGGTCCAGGCTCGACATCGTCGAGGAAACCGGGAGCGGCTATGACCGCGAGCCGACCGATTGGCTGCATGTCACAGCGTTCAAGATGCCGTGACGATGCGGTTTCCTGTGGGCGGGGCCCTCTTTCCGGGGCAGGATCGCAGGGCTTGACCCCGCCGCAACAGGCCCCACTTCTCCCGCCATGAACCGCCGCAAACTCCTCTCGCTTCTCGGTGTCTCCGCCTTGCTCAGCTCGACTGGCATGGCCTGGGCCGCATTCTCACGCTCGCGCAACCCCTATTACCAAGGGCCGGTCAGCGAGAATTTCGACGGACTGCGCTTCACCGATGGCCGGCCGGTCAACAAGGGCCTGCTCGACGTCCTGAGATGGCAGACCTCGAAGCGCGAGCGCGAGGCCTTTCCGGCGCATTACCCGGCCCCGACGCAGGACAAGCCACCTGCGCGCGTCGAGGGCCTGCGCATCGTCCATCTCGGCCACGCCTCGTTCCTCTACCAGATCGCCGGGCTCAATGTGCTGGTCGACCCGGTCTATTCCGAGCGCGCCAGCCCCTTCTCCTTCGCTGGCCCACGACGCGTGAACGCTCCGGGCGTCGCCTTCGACGACCTGCCGAAGATCGATGTCGTGCTGATCACGCATAATCATTACGACCATCTCGACCTCGCGGCACTCGACGCGCTCCACCGGCGCGACAAGCCGCGCATGATCATGCCGCTCGGCAACGACACGATCATCCGCGCCCGCAATCCCGCCATCCACGCCGAGGCCTATGACTGGAAAGCGAAGGTCGCCCTGTCTGACGCCGTCTCCGCGACATTGGTTCCGACCTATCACTGGTCGGCGCGCGGCGCGCTCGACCGCCGCATGGCGCTCTGGTGCTCCTTCGTCATCGAAACCCCACTGGGCAAGGTCTTCCATATCGGCGATACCGGCTATCACGATGGCTCGCTCTACGAGCGGCTCGGTGCCGAGCATGGCCCGTTCCGCCTGGCCGTGCTGCCGATCGGCGCTTACGAGCCGCGCTGGTTCATGGGCGACAACCACATGAATCCGGAAGAAGCCGTCAGGGTCATGCTCTCGCTACGCGCCGAGCAGGCGCTCGGACACCACTGGGGCACATTCCAACTGACCGACGAAGGCATCGAGCGTCCGCCCGAAGCCCTGAAGCTCGCCCTTGCGCAAGCGAACCTGCCCGAGGAGCGCTTTCGGCCGATGCGCCCCGGACTGAGCTGGAACGCCTGAGGACAATCTGCTGGCGGCAGATCGCGACCGACTGAGAGTTGCCGGCCGAAGCAAGGTGCTCGCTAAAGCCGAAGCCTATTGCGGTTGCACGTAGACGTTGATCTCGAGGTTCGGATCGCCCGGGTCCTTGAGATCGGTGACATATTCCTCGAGGAAGGCGTCCTTCACCTTGATGTTCTTGGCCTCGAGATAGGCCGTGATCGTCTCATAGGTGGAATCGATGTCGTCATAGGGCGCCGTATGCACGAAGCGCAGCGAGAGCCCGGCCGGGCTCGTGCTCGACCGCACGCCATTGGCGAGCGGCACCGCACCGTCCGGCGCCCGGTCCACAGGCAGCATCGCCTCGAAGCGGAAGCCGCTATCGTCCGTCTCGATGAAGAGCGTCAGCGGCCGGCCGGCGACCGAAAGCGCCGATCGTGAGGCCTGCTCGCGCAGGATGCGGAAACTCTCGACCAAACGCTGGAAGCCCTGATCCCAGCTCGACTGGCCGGAGATCGCGAGCACCGGCTTGGGCACCAGTTGCACCTCGTCGACATCGCTCGGGTCACCCGGTTTGCCCGCGAGCGTCGCGTTCGGATCGGGCACAACGGTCGACTGCCGCTGCTGCGGTGCGACCGGTGGAGCGGGAAGCGGCGGAGCGGGCGGCGCCTCCGGCGTGGCCGGGGCAGGGACCGGAGGCGGAGGCGGCGCGGGAGGTGGCGGCGCAGCGCCCTGCGGTATCGGCCCGCTTGGCACCGGCTGGCCCGCCGATGGCGGCGGCGTCACAGGCGGTGCCGGCAGCGGCACGGGCGGGGGCGTCAGGCTGTCCGCCGGGGCCTGTGCCGGCGCCTGCACGGGCACCGCCTGGACTGGAGCCGGGCTCGGCGATGCGGCGCCCGGCGGCGGCGCAAGGGGAGCAGCCTCCACCGGCGTGGGCGGAGCCACCCGGGTTTGTGCGATGGCGAGGGAGCCGGCGGCGAACACGCCTGCGACAGCCAGAATTCCAACCCGGAAATGCCGCATCATCTTAGCCCTGACAGAGAGGAGCGATTCGCGCCCTTGCGCCGCAGCATAGAATGTCCGTGAGCGCGCAGGAACGGCTGGAAGGGTGGCTTTTTCGCGTCAGCTCCCTCATATAGCCGCTCTTTGTTGGACCTGTGACCAAATGAACGCATTGGCGCATCGCCGGTTCCTGAAAATGAACGGGCTCGGCAACCAGATCACCGTGCTCGACCTGCGCGGCACCAGGCTGAAAGTCAGCGAAGCGGAGGCGCGTGCCATCGCCGCGGAGCCGCGCGCGCATTTCGACCAATTAATGGTGCTGCACGATGCGCGCACGCCCGGCACGGATGCCTTCATCCGCATCTACAACACGGACGGCTCGGAAGCCGGCGCTTGCGGCAATGGCACGCGCTGCGTCGCCTGGGCCATGCTGGCCGATCCCCGAATGGGTGACAGCAACCGGAGCGAGCTGATGCTGGAAACCAAGTCGGGACTGCTCCCCGCCTCGCGCATCGACGATCTCGTCTTCACCGTCGACATGGGTCGGCCGAAGCTGGCCTGGGACGAGATCCCGCTGGCAGATCCGTTCCACGATACCAGCCGCTTCGAGCTGCAGATCGGGCCGATCGACGAGCCGATCCTGCACACGCCTTGCGCGGTCAATATGGGCAACCCCCACGCCGTCTTCTTTGTGGACGATCCCTACGCCTTCAACCTGGAGCAGATCGGCCCGCTGCTCGAAAACCACCCGATCTTCCCTGATCGGGCCAATATCGAGTTGGCCGCGGTGAAGGCTCCCGATCATATCGTGCTGCGCGTCTGGGAACGCGGGGCCGGCATCACCCAGGCTTGCGGCTCCGGCGCGTGTGCCGCGCTCGTCGCCGCCGTGCGGCGCGAACTGTCGGCGCGCAAGGCGGTGGTCAGCTTGCCGGGGGGCGATCTCATCATCGAATGGCGCGCAAGCGACGACCATGTCCTGATGACCGGCCCGGTCGCGTTCGAGTGGGAGGGCGTGCTCGAGCCGGCGCTGTTCGAAAGCGCGGCTTGATGACGCTCGAAGTCGTCACCTTCGGCTGTCGCCTCAATATCGTCGAGAGCGAGGCAATCAGGACGCAGGCGGAGGCAGCCGGCCTTGGCAACGTCGCGATCGTCAACTCCTGTGCCGTGACGACGGAGGCCATGCGGCAAGCACGCCAGGCCGTCCGGCGTCTCAAGCGCGGACAGCCTGACAGGCCCGTCATCGTGACCGGATGCGGCGCGCAGGTCGAATCCGGCGTCTTCGCGGCGATGCCGGAGACCGCGCGCGTCCTCGGCAACGCCGAAAAGATGCGGGCCGAGACCTGGATATCGCTCGCCCGTTCGAACAGCCTGGTCTCGGACGCCGAGGTCAATCCCGAGGACAAGACGACCGTCTCCGACATCATGCGCGAGACCACGCTGCAGACGCTGTCGCCGAACGCCTTTGCAGCCCATACCCGCGCCTTCGTTCAGGTCCAGAACGGCTGCGACCATCGCTGCACCTTCTGTGTCATTCCTTATGGCCGGGGCAACTCACGCTCGCTCGGCGTCGCAGCGGTCCTCGGCCAGTGCCGCAAGCTGGTTGAGAATGGCGCCCGCGAAATCGTGCTGACCGGCGTCGACCTGACGAGCTATGGCCGGGACCTGCCGGAGCTCCCGACGCTCGGCGAACTCGTGCAGACCATCCTGCGCGCCCTGCCCGCCCTGCCGCGCCTGCGCCTCTCCTCGATCGACGCGGTCGAGGTCGACGATGCGTTGCGCCAGGCCATTGCGACCGAACCGCGGCTGATGCCGCATCTGCATCTCTCGCTCCAGGCCGGCGACGACCTCATCCTGAAGCGGATGAAGCGGCGCCATTGCCGCGAAGACGCCGTCCGGTTTTGCGCGGAGATGCGGGCGCTGCGCCCCGACATCGTCTTCGGCGCCGATCTCATTGCCGGGTTTCCGACCGAGGATGAGGCGATGTTCGCCCGCTCGCTCTCGCTGATCGACGAATGCGGCCTGAGCTATGTTCACGCCTTCCCCTATTCGGCCCGGCCCGGCACCCCGGCCGCCCGAATGCCGCAACTGCCCGGCGAGATCGTCAGCGACCGGGCCGCACGCCTGCGCGCCGCGGCACAAGCCGCCCATGCGCGCCATCTGCAGGCCCGTATCGGCCGGCCGCTCAGTGTGCTGACGGAACGCGGCAATACGGGCCGCGCCGAGGATTTCACGCTGCTCCGTTTCGCGCGCGATGTGGCGGCCGGAGAGATCGTCGAAGCCTGCGCCACCGGCGCCAATGGCAATGCCCTGCTGGCAGCCTGACGGCGAAGGCGCAGAACGGCGCGATCAGTGCACCATTCCGGCTACGCGGTGGACCTGATTGTTGCAGTACCCGCGCGGATTCCAGGGCGTCTCGAGTGGCTGAACCCGGCCTTCGACATCCCGCGCGCGAGCCATGATCGTCACCGGCCCCGCCACGGCAATGGTCAGCATCGTCTGGAAACGGCGCCAGGCGAATGCGCCTTCCGCCGGCTCGAGTGCGACGTCGCACCAGGTTTTGCCGCCATCGGACGATAGGTCCATCGCCGCTATCGGGACCGCTCCGCTCCAGGCAAAGCCGCGAACCGCGAATGGCGTTCCGGCCACAGCCGTGAAGCCCTCAAGGGGCGCCGTGACCAGCGACTTCACAGGCATGTCGGTGAGCACGGCGAACAGGCTTTCGTCTATCGCTTCACCCGGGCGCATCGGCACGACCGGCATGCGATAATCGGTGCCCCGCATTTTCTCGCCGTCATGCTCGCGAGGGCGGATGGTGATCCGGTCCAGCCATTTCTGCCAGGCAGAGCCCGGAAAGCCGGGCGCGACAATGCGCAGCGGTCCGCCATGCAGACGCGGCAACGGCTCGTCATTCATCGCGAAGGCGACAAGCGTCTCATCGCTCATCGCCTTGGCGATCGGCAGGCCACGCGAGAGCGCGTCCTTGGTTTCGTCCTTGATCGCACGGTCGGGGCTGTAATGCGCCGTATAGACAGCGCTGGGCAGCAAACCCGCATGAGCCAGCAGGTCCTTGAGCCGAACCCCGGTCCAGCGCGCGCAGCCCACCGCGCCGAGCCGCCATTGCAACCCGTCGGTCCTGGGCGAGAACTGCACGCGCCCGTTGCCGGCGCATTCGAGCACGGCGGTGACGGTGACGGTCTCGAACTCGCGCTGCAGTTCCTGAAGCGTCCAGGTCGCCGGCCGCTCGACCTCCCCGTCGAGCGTCAGCGTCCATGCTTCAGGGGCAGCAATCTCAGGCAAGGCGCCATTGTTGCGAATGAAGAAAGCATCGACCGGTGTGATCGGAGTATCGAGCAGCCCGATCGCCGGCTCGGCATTCAGCGCCTCCTCGTCATGGACATAGAGCCCGGGCTTGAGGCGGCGCAGCAGCGGCAGTTCGATGAGTCGACGGGGCAAATAGCTGCCTTGTTCCGAGCGGGCGGGAAGGTCGGCGCTGCACGATCACGGCCACCGGATTCCGTGCAAACGCTAGTCAAACCCACCCGCTCGATCAAGTCGTGCCGTTCAGCCCTTGGCCGTGACCTCCTCGCGCAGGGCGCGGCGCAGCACCTTGCCGACATTGGTCTTCGGCAGGCTGTCACGGAAGATGATCTGCTTCGGCACCTTGTAGCCGGTGAGATTGTCCTTGCAGAAGCTGCGCAACTCGTCGGCTGTCAGGCTGGCGTCCCTCTTGACCACGAAAGCCGTCACCGCCTCACCGGAATGCTCGTCGGGCAGGCCGATGACGGCAGATTCGAGCACGCCCGGATGGGTGGCGAGGACGTCCTCGACCTCATTAGGATAGACGTTAAAGCCGGAGACCAGCACCATGTCCTTCATCCGGTCGACGATCTTGATCTGCCCGTCGGGCAACAGAACACCAATATCGCCCGAGCGGAAATAGCCGTCCGGGGTCATCACCTTCGCGGTCTCGTCCGGTCGCTGCCAATAGCCGCGCATGACCTGCGGGCCGCGGATGCAGACCTCGCCCGGCTCGCCCATCGGCATGTCATTGCCGTCGACATCCCGGATCGCGAAATCGGTCGAGGGCAGCGGATACCCGATCGTGCCGGTGAACTCGGCAATGTCGGGCCGGTTGGCCGAGGCGACTGGCGAGGTCTCGGACAAACCGTAGCCCTCGACGATCGGCCGCCCGGTGACCTCCCGCCAGCGCTTGGCGACCACCGCTTGCGTCGCCATGCCGCCCGCCACCGCAAAACGCAATTCCGAGAAATCGACATTCTCGATCTCTGGATGGTTGGCCAACGCATTGTAGAGCGTGTTGACACCGGAGAAGAGCGTGAAGCGGCTCGTTTTCAGGATCTTGATGAAGCCCGCGATATCGCGTGGATTGGCGATCAGGAGCCCCTTTGCGCCGATCCGCAGCATGAACATGCAGCAGCAGGTCAGCGCGAAGATATGATAGAGCGGCAGCGCCGTGACCATGACATGCTGGTAGTCGCTGCGGCCGAGCGGTGGCTCGAGCCCCCAGCCCAGCCAGAGCGCGCATTGCTCGACATTGGACGCGACGTTGTGATGGGTCAGAGTCGCGCCCTTGGCGACGCCGGTCGTACCGCCGGTATACTGCAGGAAGGCGACATCCTCGGGCACGACGACGACCGGTGTCATCGTCGATGGGCCGGCGAGAATAGTCTTCAGCGGGACCGCGCCCGGCAGGTTGAACGGCTTGACGACCTTCTTGATCCTACGGGCCACGAAATTGACGATGGCCCCCTTGAAGCCCATCAGGTCGCCGGCCGTCGCCAGGACAATCTGGTCGAGCTTGAGATTCGGTCGGGCCTCCTCGACGACATGGGCAAAATTCTCGATCACCACGAGCACGCGGGCGCCCGAGTCGTTGAGCTGATGGGTCAGCTCACGGGCCGTATAGAGCGGATTGACGTTCACCACCGTGTAGCCGCCGAGCAGCGTTCCGAAGATCGCGGCCGGATTGGCCAGGATGTTGGGCATCATCAACGCGATGCGGTCGCCCTTCTTGAAGCCGCGGGCCTGCAGCCAGGCAGTGAAGGCGCGGGCGGCTTTCCCGACCTCCGCAAAACTGATCGCCTTGCCGAAGCTCTCGAAGGCCGGGCGCGCGGCATAGGTCGTGACGGCATGGCTGATCAGATCGGCGAGCGTTCCGACCTTGGCCTGATCGATCACCGGCGGAACCGCCGGCGGATAATGCGCCAGCCAGGGCCGCGGATCCGCTGCTGCCTGTGCGGCGCTCGTCACCTTCATCGTCGCTCCTCCCGTCTCGCAGGCATTTTCCCACTCACGCGAGCGTTTCTGCCTTGTTGTAACCATACAGTGCGGAACGAAAGCGGCGGGCGCAAGCGCCCGCCGCTCTGCCGTTGCCACAAGGTTTATATATGAACCTTTTAGGTCACACCTGGGTTTCAGCGCCCATGCGCCAGGGCCTGCGCCGCCACGACGGCATCGGCCGATTTGCCGGCGAGTTCTGCAAGATGGTCGAACCTGACGCTGAAGGAACCGACGCCCGAGGTCGCCGAGCGCAGCTCCACGATCAGACCGCCCATTTCCGCTTCCGGGATCAGGGCGTTGATCTGATCCCAGCCACGCCATCCCGGCCGGGCGTCGTAGCCCAGGATCTGGCCGCGCCTTGCAGAAACGATGGCCGAGGCCCGCGACATCGCGTCCGATGGAATGACGACCTCGACGGCGAGGATCGGCTCGAGCAGCACGGATCTGGCCTGCGGGATTGCGTCCGCCATGGCCAGCCGCGCTGCCTGCCTGAACGCCATGTCGGAGGAATCGACGGTATGGTAGGAGCCGTCGGTCAACGTCACCTCGATATCGACGAGCGGGAAGCCAAGCGGCCCGTTCTGGCAGAAATCCCGCACACCGGCCTCGACGGAAGAGATGTACTGTCTCGGCACGACGCCGCCCGTGATGCGGTCGACGAACCGAATGCCCTCGCCGCGCTCGATCGGCGCCACCTCGAGCACCACATCGCCATACTGGCCATGCCCGCCGCTCTGCTTGCGATGCCGCCCACGCGCGCTGGCCTTGCCGCGAATAGTCTCGCGATAACCGATCTCAGGTGGATGATTCTGAGCCGAAACGCCGTAGCGCCCGGACAACCGCTCCATTGTCACGCGCAAATGCATCTCGCCCTGCCCCGAGAGCCGCACCTCGCCGAACTCCGGCAGGTGCGACACGGTCAGCGCGGGATCTTCCTCCGCGATGCGCCCGAGCGCAGCGGTGAGCCGGACGTCATCCTTGCGATCCTTGACGCTGATCCCGAGCGCATGGACCGGCTCGGGCGGAGCAACCGACGTCACGACGCCTGGACGGACCTTGCCAGCAGCCAGCGCATCCCCCGTGCGCACCCCTTCCAGCCGGGAAAAGGCGGCAACCTGTCCCTCTTCTGCGGCAGGCTTGCGCGTCTGCTCGGCTCCCTTCAACTCGATGACACCGCCGATGCGCGTCTCGACGCCGCTGGACGAGGTCACGACGTCGCCCTCGGCGAGCCGCCCGCGCAATACGCGGGCCAGTGAGATCTTGCCGCCCTGGCTCGAATGCCAAGTCTTCATCACCTGCGCCAACGGCGCGCCGTCCTCGACGACGCCGATGCGCCCGCGGGTTTCCGGAAGCGAAGGCGCTTCATGCCGCAGGGCCTTGAGCAGCCGCGTGACGCCATTGCCCCGCTCGGCCGCGCCAATCAGCACCGGCACGACGTGGCGGTGCTGCAGCTCCCGCGCGAGATCGTCGAAGATCCGATCCTGCGGCGGCTCCATGTCGCCCAGCAGATCCTCCATCAGCTCATCATCATAGTCCGCAAGCTTCTCCAGCATCGAGAAGCGCGCTTCCTTCTCGCGGCCGACCTCCTCCGACCCGAGGGGCACGATCTCGCTCGGCGCATGCTCGCGGTAGATGAAGGCCCGCTCGAGAGCGAGGTCGATGAAACCAACGGCGATGCCCTTCTGCCAGATCGGGATCTGACGCAGCAGCAGCGGCGTACGCGAGGCGCGCTGCAGGATGCCAAGTGTCTCGCGCACCCGGCGCGTCGCCGTGTCGATCTTGTTGAGGAACAGGAAACGCGGAATATCCGCCTCCTCGAGCTCGCGCAGGACGAGTTCGAGCGCCGGTGCCTTGCGGTCGTCAGCCTCGCATACCACCACCGCGGCATCGACGACAGGCAGGACGTGACGCATCTCGTGCAGGAACTCGACCGAGCCGGGGCAATCGATGAAGCTGTAGCTCTCCCCGAGGAAATCGACGGTCGCGACATTCGGCTCGGTGCTCATCTGGTGAGCCCGTGCCTCCGCGGAGGCATCGCCGGCACTGTTCTTCGCCTTGACGGAGCCGGCCCGTGAAACCGCGCCGCAGCGCTCCAGAATGCTCTCGAGCAAGGTCGTCTTGCCGCTTTGAAAGGGACCAACGATGGCGATGCATCGCGGCCCCAAAGCTCTCTTGCCGGCGGCCGAACCTCCATTGCCTGATGTCGCAGCCATAGCGTCCTCCTTCGGGTTTTGGCCGCGCAACAGCGTCAGAGCAGACGCCCGGCGCAACGCGGCGAAGAACCGACGAGAACGATGTCACAGCGCCCACGCCGGAAAGGCGGCGGTCGCTCAGGCCCGACAGGGTCGGGCGGCCGTCGAAGAGGGATGTCGAGGCAAAGGTTCGCGCTGTTGGCCGCGCAGCGCAAGCAGAATGTTCCAGCCGCGATCTCTCGGTTCGCACCCAGGCCAGCGCTGCCGGACAGTCTTGAACGGTGTCGGATGCCGCTCGATATCCACGGCATCCTGCGAATGGCTCACCTTTCAGACGGGCGAGCGGTGCAGGAGAGGAAGTCCGCTGGTGGTGTCTGCAAACAGCAGCCGCTCCGCGGGGCCTACAATCGAAGAGGAATGCTCGTGCTGAAGGTAATCGCCCAGGATTTCATCAAGACCGAGGCCATCGGGCTCGTCATGCCTCTCTATGAAGAGCTCGTCGAAAAGACCCGGCTTGAAGAGCGTTGCATTTCCTATGATCTCTTCATCGATCAGAAGGACCCTGGGCACTTCATCTTCATCGAGGAGTGGCCGGATCGCGCTGCCCTCGATGCACATTGCCGCACCGAGCATTTCGTGCGGCTCGTCCCCCTGATCGACAAGCATCAACGGGCAGATGGCACCTACATCCTGATGGAGCCATTTGCAGCGCGAGTTTAGATGCTGAGGCGCGAACCGACGGATCGAGCCCGGAGCGCCAAGACTCGGTCCGTTCATTGAAAGCGCGGGAAACCCTCCGCCTACGAGGGAATATTTCCCGCCCCCTCACACGCTGGCCCCGTGTTCCTGAGCGTCCCCAAGCATGCCCTCGGCGCCCCCCGTCACGACATCAGCGATTGCGCCTTTCGCCACGCAAGGTCGTCAGACCGATCCCGACCGCATCAAAGCCGCCATCCACCGCAAGCGTCTGTCCGGTGATGTAGCTGGCCTTCTCGCAGCACAGGAAGAAGATCGCCTCGGCAAGTTCGTCTTCCCGCCCGTAGCGGTTGAGCGGGATGACGTCATGGTAGTCGGCCCGGATTTCCGGGCTATGCACCGCCTTGGCCATTGCGGTGTCGACCGGGCCCGGCGCGACTGCATTGACCCTGATTCCGAGGCTGGCGAGTTCGGCCGCCTGCTGCTTGGTGAGATGGGCGAGAGCCGCCTTGCTGGTGCCGTAGGCGACACGCAAGGTCGAGGCGCGCAGGCCGGAGATCGAGGTGATGTTGACGATCGCGCCGCCGCCCGTATCGGCCATCAGCGGCGCCGCAACCTGTGTACAAAGAAAGGGTCCGGTGAGGTTGACCGCGAGCACACGCTGCCATTCCGCGAGCGTCGTCTCGAGGATCGGCTTGAACACGGCGGTGCCTGCATTGTTCACGAGAGCATCGAGCCGGCCAAAGCGCTGCATCAGCTCCTTGAAGGCCGCTTCGACCGCGGCAGCCTCGGCAACGTCGCAGGTCAGCGCCAGCGTCGTGTCCGGTGCATTGAGTTCCGCCATCGCCAATGTCAGCGTCGCCCCATCGATATCCAGCAAGGCGACCTGCCAGCCCTCGGCCAGAAAGCGTTTCGTGGTCGCCAACCCGATGCCGCGCGCGGCGCCGGTGACGAGAGCGACTTTGGCGATGTCCTGAGGCATTGAAGCAATCCGAAACAGAGACGAACACGGGTCCGTCTACGCTATGCGCCCTGGCAGCGCCCCAGCAAAGCGCGTGAATGCGGGCACGGTATTCCGAATGCGATTGGAAATCGCGAACGGAGTGACCTGCGATCAGCCGCTACGCCCGACACCACCTGGCGCGCCCATGGAGCGATGCCAGACTCGCAGACAGATCCCGGTCTGTGTTCTCCCCGAGATCTGTCGCATAGCACCGGCTTGGTCAGAGGTCACAATACGAAGTAAGCAGAACTTGTGTTGTTGCCTCGATCGGGACATCCTCACTCCAGGCTGCTCGCCATTTCATTGAGTTTGCATTGAAATGACGCGATCCACCTGCCCTCTTTCTATCCTGACCAGAAAATCCCTGTCCCAATAGAACCAAAGACGGCCCGGCCGACCGGATTCTGATCCCTGACCTGTGAGGGAGATTGCCTTGAAAGCATCGACTCTGAGCTTCCGCGCCGCCGTCCTCATCGCCCTCGCTGGCATGATATGGGGCATCGTCATGGCAATCTCGCGAGATCATTCGGCGTTGCCGGCGCATGCCCATCTCAATCTCTTGGGATGGGTCTCCTTGTTTCTGTTCGGCATCTTCTATCGGCTGCATCCATCCTTGGACCTCGCCAGAAGTGCGGTGATCCAGGTCTGGATCTGGATCGTCGGAACGCTCGTCCTGACCGTCGGAGTGGCCCTGGTTCATTCCGGAAACGCGACCGGTGATCCGATTGCCGGCGTGGGCGCCTTGACGGTGCTGGTCGACATGGCTTTGTTCGGCTGGCTGGTCTTCAGGCAGGGGCAAGCTGGCATGGCAGCGAAATAGCGCGCGACACCAGCGCCTCATTCCCCTCGACAAGGCCCTACCTCTCCTGTATGGCCAGCCACTCAACTGAAAACAGCGAGCCGTAACGCCCGCGTGAACACACGCGACAACGGCCATGGAGAGACCCATGAACATCATAGAGCAGATCGACCAGGAACAGATCGCCAAGCTGAGCGCAGGCAAGGAAATCCCGCATTTCCAGCCCGGCGACACCGTGCAGGTCAACGTCAAGGTCAAGGAAGGCGAGCGCAGCCGCGTTCAGGCCTATGAAGGCGTCGTGATCGCCCGCAACGGCGGCGGCCTGAACGAAGCCTTCACCGTCCGCAAGATTTCCTATGGCGAAGGTGTCGAGCGCGTTTTCCCGCTCTATTCGCCGAACATCGATTCGATCAAGGTTGTGCGCAAGGGCAAGGTCCGTCGCGCCAAGCTGTATTATCTGCGCGATCGTCGCGGCAAGTCGGCCCGTATCGCCGAGCGCGTCGAAGCCCGTCCTGCCAAGGGCGACAAGTCGGCTGCCAAGTAAGCGCCACTGCGCTGTTGTGAATACCGGAACGCGGTCCCTCGGGGCCGCGTTTTGCGTTGGGCGGCCCGGCGTCGGCTTCGTTGCCGGCACAGTTTGGAACTGCTAGAACATCGTCATGAACACTGTCCTGCCCAGTGAGGATGACTGCTGCCGCATCGTGCGCCGCGAGGCGAACCTGCGCCGCATCCCGACGACGCAGGATTTTGCGGCGCTGCATGACCATGCGCGCCTGCCCTGGCGCTTCTTCGGTCGTTTCACGACCTCGGCGGCAGCGGGCCTTAGGCGCGCCTGAGACCGGCCCGTTGGCCGGCGACAGGCTGTTTGCGTTGCGCCAGCCGGCCTTGAGCGCCGGCATCACAGATTTCCACGACTGAGGCTTATCGACATGACGTCGTCCACCGCCCCCCGCACGCTTTATGACAAGATTTTCGACGACCACATCGTCGACCGCCAGGAAGATGGCACCTGCCTGCTCTATATCGACAGGCATCTGGTGCATGAGGTCACGAGCCCGCAGGCTTTCGAAGGCTTGCGCATGACCGGCCGCAAGGTGCGCGCGCCTGAGAAGACGCTGGCCGTCGTCGACCACAATATCCCGACGACCGACCGCAAGGCCGGCATCGCCGAGGAGGAGAGCCGCATCCAGGTCGAGGCTCTGGCCAGGAACGCCAAGGACTTTGGCGTCGAGTATTTCAACGAGCTCGATATCCGCCAGGGCATCGTCCACATCGTCGGCCCCGAACAGGGCTTCACCCTGCCCGGCACCACGATCGTCTGCGGCGACAGCCACACCTCGACCCATGGCGCCTTCGGCGCGCTTGCGCATGGCATCGGCACATCGGAGGTCGAGCATGTGCTCGCCACTCAGACGCTGATCCAGAAGAAGGCCAAGAACATGCTCGTCCAGGTGGACGGCGCTCTGGCCAAGGGCGTCACCGCCAAGGACGTCACCCTCGCCATCATCGGCGAGATCGGGACGGCAGGCGGCACCGGCTCGGTCATCGAATATGCCGGCGAGGCCATTCGCTCCCTCTCGATGGAAGGCCGCATGACGGTCTGCAACATGTCGATCGAAGGCGGAGCACGTGCCGGCATGATCGCGCCGGACGAGAAGGCCTTCGCCTATCTCAACGGCCGGCCTAAGGCCCCGAAGGGTGCAGCCTGGGATGAGGCCCTGCGCTACTGGGAGACGCTGCGCACCGACGAGGGCGCGCATTTCGACCGTATCGTCAAGCTCGATGCCGCCAACCTGCCGCCGATCGTCTCCTGGGGCACCAGCCCCGAGGACGTGATCTCGGTCGCGGGAAGCGTGCCGAACCCGGATGACATCGCCGATGAGACCAAGCGTTCGTCGAAATGGCGCGCGCTCGACTATATGGGCCTGAAGCCCGGCACCAGGATGACCGAGATCCCGCTCGACGTGATCTGGATCGGTTCCTGCACCAATGGCCGCATCGAGGATCTGCGCGCCGTCGCCAAGATCGTCGAGGGTAAGACGATCGCCGGCTCGCTCGACTATGCCATGATCGTCCCCGGCTCCGGCCTGGTGAAGCAGCAGGCCGAGGAAGAAGGTCTCGACAAGATCTTCCTCGCCGCCGGCTTCGAATGGCGCGAGCCCGGCTGCTCGATGTGCCTGGGCATGAACCCCGACCAGCTCAAGCCCGGCCAGCGCGCCGCCTCGACCTCGAACCGCAATTTCGAGGGTCGTCAGGGCTTCAAGGGCCGCACTCATCTGGTCTCGCCGCAAATGGCCGCAGCCGCTGCGCTCGTCGGTCATTTCGTCGATGTGAGGCAGATGGGCTGATGCGCGAGCGGGGACACAGGTCATGACCGGCGATCCCCGCGAAGCCGCCCGGGCAGCCGAAGCCAAGGCAGTGCTGGAGCGCGTCAAGCGCGACGAGGAGGGGCTGCTGAGCTCCTCCATGGGCCGCGCCGCCGATCACTTCTCCGGCCGCGACGCACCTGAAGGCGACACTGTCGAACTCTGGGGCAGACGCATCGGTCGCGCGCTGTCGCTCGTCGGTGTCGTGCTGCTCGCCTGGTGGCTGGGGCATCAGCTCAAGATCTGGTGATGGGAACCGTGCCTTCGATCAAAGCATCCGCCAGCGCCTCGGCATCCGCCGAGGTGTCGTCCGCTGTTGCCTGGGACGAGGTCAAGGCGCCCAGCGCCGCTGATTTCGAAAGCCTCGCGCAGACCGCCTATGACCGCCTGCCGGACGAGTTCCGCGCGCTCTGCGCGGACCTGATCATCAACGTCACCGAGTTCCCCGAGGACGATGTGCTGAAGGAACTCGAGATCGAGAGCCCCTTCGACATCCTCGGCCTCTTCACCGGTGTCGGCCTGCCACAGCAGGGCTCGGGCCCGCAAACGGGCCAGATGCCCAACATGATCCATCTCTATCGCCGTCCGATCCTCGACTACTGGTCCGAACATGACGAGGGCCTGGGCGCCATCGTCACCCATGTCCTGGTCCATGAGATCGGCCATCATTTCGGCTTTTCGGACGAAGACATGGAAGCGATCGAGGCCGGGGCGGAGCGATAGACGATGATGGACGATCTGATCCGGCATCTGCCGAGCCTGGCCCTGGTCTATTCCGCGTTCTTCCTTGCAGTTGCCAGCCCGGGCCCGAGCAATCTTGCCGTGATGGCGACGTCGATGGAGCGTGGTCGGCGCGCCGGAATGACGCTCGCACTCGGCGTCACGACCGGCTCCCTGACCTGGGGCATCCTGGCCGCCATCGGCGTCTCGGCCGTGATCGTGGCCCATCCCGGTGCGCTCTATGCCATCAAGATCGTCGGCGGCGTCTATCTGCTCTATCTCGCCTGGCGCTCGGCGCGTTCAGCGATGCGAGTGGACATGCCCCCGCCGAAAGCCACGGTTTCGGGGCATCGCATCTATTTGCGCGGCTATCTCATGCACCTGACCAACCCGAAGGCGATCTTGAGCTGGACCGCGATCATCGCGCTCGGCCTGCGCCCGGAAACACCCGTGGTTGTGGTGCATGCCATCATCATCGGCTGCCTGCTGATCTCGCTTCTGATCAATCAGGGATATGCCCTGCTGTTTTCGACCCCCTCCATGATCGCGGGCTATCGCAAGATCCGCCGTCGTGCCGAGGCCTGCCTTGCCGCCTTCTTCACCTTCGCCAGCTTCAAACTCCTGACCGCGCAGCTGTGAAGCGCGTTGTCGGCCACGTCACGATATCCTAGCCAGAAAGACCTGTTGGAGCCCTCGCCATGCAGCCCTTCACCACCCTGACCTCCACCCCGGCGCCGCTGAAGGTGATCAATGTCGACACCGACATGATCATCCCCAAGCAGTACCTGAAGACGATCAAGCGCACCGGGCTGGGCACCGCGCTGTTCGCGGAGATGCGCTACAACGAGGATGGCGCTGAGAACCCCGATTTCGTGCTGAACCAGCCGGCCTACCGCAAGTCGGAGATCCTGGTTGCCGGGGACAATTTCGGCTGCGGCTCGTCGCGCGAGCATGCTCCCTGGGCCCTGCTCGACTTCGGCATCCGCTGCGTGATCTCGACCTCGTTTGCCGACATCTTCTACAATAACTGCTTCAAGAACGGCATCCTGCCGATCGTGGTCTCGCCCGAAGACCTTGAGAAGCTCTTCGACGACGCCGATCGCGGCTCCAACGCGACGCTGACGGTCGATCTCGCAAAGCAGGAAATCAAGGGTCCGGATGGCGGCACGGTGACGTTCGACATCGACCCCTTCCGCAAGCACTGCCTGCTGAACGGGCTCGACGATATCGGCCTGACCATGGAGAAGGCGCCGAAGATCGACGCCTTCGAGGCCAAGCTCGCCAAGCGCGCCTGGGCCTGATCGGGATCAGTCGACCAAGCCCGGCATCGGCGCAATATCGCCGGTGCCGGGAAATACCTTCTCGGCCAGAACCGGTCCCGACAGGCCGAACAGATCGGTCACGACCCCCTTTGCGACCGCCCGGATATCCGTGGTCGGCTTCAGG
Organism: Allobosea sp. 2RAB26; assembly: GCF_052115465.1. NCBI lineage: Bacteria > Pseudomonadati > Pseudomonadota > Alphaproteobacteria > Hyphomicrobiales > Alloboseaceae > Allobosea > Allobosea sp. 2RAB26. The sequence continues at coordinate 269,896 of NZ_JBFRGS010000004.1, forward strand.
TCGCGCTGCTCCCAGAGCTGCTCCGGTTTCAGCCCCGGCCAGTCCGCGATCACACGACCGCCCCTGACCGCGCCGCCGACCAGGAACGCGACAGTACCGGTACCGTGATCGGTTCCGACCGTGCCGTTGACCCTGGCGGTTCGACCGAACTCCGTGACGACCATCACGACCGTGTCCTTCCAGACCCGCTTCAGCCCGGTCTCGAACGCATTGAACGCACCATCGAGCCCGCCGAGCAGCCCGGCGAGCCGCCCCTTGGCGCCGCCCTCATTGGCGTGGGTATCCCAGCCCTCGAAGGCCAGCGCCGCAATACGAGGACCGTCATCGGCACCAACGAGCCGCGCCGCTCCCTCAGCGATCTGGATCATGCCCTGGGGATTGCCCGGGCCGCCGCGTGATCGCATCCTGTCGCCGCCCATGCCCTGGCCGAGCACGATCGTCTCGGTCTCGATCGCCCGAGCAAGCACGTTTGCCAGCATGGGGTCGCGCTGCCCGTAAAGGTCGCCCAGTCGCTGGATCAGATCATCTCCGGCGCGCGGCATCACCGGCGGCGCCCAGCCCAGCACCGGGGCCTCGCCCCTGACGATCAATGGTGGCACCACACCGACCCCGAGTACCCCGTGACGCGCGATCGTCTCACCGGCCGGCAGCGCCGCGATCATGCGGTTGAGCCAGCCGCTATCGACGCGTCCCGGGCCTTGCTGACCGCTTTCCAGCACATCCTGCCCATCGAAATGCGAGCGCTCGCGATAGCCCGTCGCTGCCGCATGCACGATCGCGGCATGCCCCTGGCCGTAGAGCCGGGCGAGGTTGGGCATGGCGGGGTGGAGGTGGAAGAAGCCATCGAGCGGCAACGCCGCATCCGCTCCATCGCGCTGCAGCGCGATATCCTGACGCAGATCGGCATAGTTCGGGTCGCCGATCGGCGGAACGGCGGCGAGGCCGTCGAGTGCGCCGCGCAGCACCACGGTGATGAAGCGCGCATCCCGACTGCCGGCCGCCGCATGGGCGAATTTCGGCATGAATGACCAGGCGAAGAGCGCGCTTGCCGCCCCCAGCACGGACCGGCGTGATGGTGTCATCGCCTCGCAATCGTCGTCATCGTCGCGGATCGCGTCTGACATCTGGCTCACCTCCGCTGGAATTCGGGCGACATCAGCAAGAGCGCGATCGCCTGCGGCTTGCTCTCGGCGCGGGCCACCGCCTGTTTGGTCTCGGCTGAAGCGAGCGAGCCCAGCACCGCCTCGAGCAGGGCCCGTGGGTCGCTGGCGGTACCAGCCGCCTGACGCCCCCACGCTGCCGCCACGTCGATCCGCGTCTTGATGCCTTCCGGTGTCGCCCACGCATCGTTGTTTCCGGGAAAGCCATTCGGTCCCGAGGGCTGCCAGAGTGGTTGGCCCATCGTCGCGAGCGCTCCTGCGATGGGACCGAACTCCGGCTTGCGTCCAAGCGCCCGCAGCATCGCCAGCAAAAGCTCCTGCGGCTGGCGCAGCTTCGCGGCCTCCGCACCCCATGCGTCGTTCGACTGAATGAGCGCGGCCGATACCGCGGCGAGATCGCCCTCCGTACGGCGCCAGGTTTCCACCAGCTGGGAAACGAGCGCCGGCGGGGGATCATCCGCCACGAAATGCCGCGCGAGCTTCAACGCGACATGCCGGGCTGTCGCGGGATGATGCGCGAGGTCGAGCAGTGCGAGCCTGCCCTGCTCCGCCCCAGCCTCCTCGTAATCCTTGCCGAGCAGCGGATGAACGCCAGGCTCATGCACGCCGGCATTGAAGGCAAAGGCGCCGGGGAAGCCGAGCCGGCCGTCGCGGCCAGCAACTGTCCAGCCCGTGATGATGCGAGCCAGACTCGTCACATCGCCTTGCGAATAGCCGCCGGAGACGCCCAGCGTATGCAGTTCCATGATCTCGCGGGCGAGGTTCTCGTTGAGCCCGCGGCCGCGGCGCTTGCCTGCCGGAGAGTTCGGCCCGATCGATTGCTGATTATCGAGATAGATCAGCATGGCCGGATGGCTCTCGACGGCCAGGAGCATGTCTTCGAACCGGCCAAAGACATAGGGGCGTATCGCCTCACGCTCGTAGGCTCCCGCCAACACCCGCACGAAGTTGCCTTGCGAGACGGAGATGCAGAAATGGCTCGACCAGAACTGCGCCAGCCGTTCGCCAAAACCGGCGAGCGGTTCCAGCCCGGCACGCATCCGCGCTGCCACCTCGTCGCGATAGATCCTTTGCGGCAAAGGAGGCTCGGATGGTGCTGGCGGCGCCGACGCTCCCTGCCCTTCGTTCATCCCGCCCGGGGCAGGGATCATCGCCGCCTGCATGGCCGGGCGCGGGGCCTCTCGCTCGGCCTTCTCCTTATCCTGGAAGGCATAGAACGCCGATCCGATCTGCGCCTGCCCGACGAGCTCGAGGCCAATCGGAACGGGAACGCTCCTGCGCTTGACCTCATCGAGAAAGAGGTCCCGGGCGTCGCCGCCGATCGCCGTGAGATCGCCAGGTCGGAGCCCCAAGCCGAAGCGCTGCAAACCGAGAATATTCAACCGCGAATCGCGCGCCATCGACGGCTCCCTCGCCTTGAGCAGGCAAAACCGAGCATCCGGGCCAACTATGGCAAAAATCGCATACCCCGATGCGGTGCGCCGAGATAGAACATCGAAAGACCGCCACGCCCTGCGGCGTGGCGGCCCCTCCGAGGCGGTTTCGGTCCCGTTTGCCTACATCGCCGGCAGCGCCGCGACGTCGCGCACCGGCCCGTTCAGCCCGGTGACCTTGCCCACCATCGAAGCCTTGCCCGTTGCCAGATCGACTTTATGCAGGGTGCCGTCCGCCAGCAGCCAGCCGGTATTGGCGCCTGACGCATCGGTCTCGATATCGAAGGCGATCGCCTTCCCTGTGACGCCGAGCTTGCCGACAGCGCCCAGCACGCCGTCATTCGGCGGCGCCTGTTTCAGCAACCCGCCGATCTTGGCGTCGATATCGTAGAGCGCCGTCTCCTTGGTGCCCTTCACCGAGTTGGAATAGGCGCCGGCAACGACCATCGGCGTCTCGCCCTTGTGCATGTCGGTCTCGGCGAATTTCAACTTGCCGTCGACCGTGGTCTTGCCGTCCTCGACATTGACGCGAAGGTTTGTGCCGTCGGCGCCGATGACCCGCAACCGGTCGGCGGCCGGGTTGAAATCGACCGTCGCCATCATGCCGGCGGCAAGCGTGGTATCCATCTTCGACTTCATCGTCGCTTTCCCGCTCGTCATATCGACCGTGAAGATCGTGCCGTCGGTCGACAGCGCGTAGAGCATTCCGTCGGCGGGCCGAATATCGATGCCGGCGATCTTGCCGGTCATGCCGGTGACCTTGATGGACTTGCCGGCCTTCTGCGTCGCCGTATCGATCATTGTCAGCGTGTCGTCGCCCGTCAGGGCGGCGAGGGTTCCGGCGGGGGCTGCCAAGGTCGCGGCGAAGGAAGCCCCCAGGATCGTGGAAGCAATCAGCGCGAGGCGTGTGGCGCGTGCAATCTGCATGTTATCCTCCCAATCGTCTGCCGCATTGTTTCGAGGGCTGTTCGCCGCCTGACCTGGCGCGGCACCCAATCTGGGTAAGCTTGCGGCACAGGAGCGGATGCGACGGAAAAAACAAAAAACTGAGACGCATCCGAAGCTGGCCGAGCCGCGTATTCATCTATTCGCGCAAGGCTGAGGCGCTGCGCCGAGGAGGAGACAGGGATGGCGATGAACGCCGTAGTGCCGCCAAAGGCTACGGACATCGAAACCGCGCTGCGCGACTGTGCCTCCGGAGATAAACTTGCGCTCAAGCGCATCTACGACGCCGAGGCCGCGCGTATGATCGGCGTGGCCCAGCGTCTGCTCAAGCGGCGCGCGCTGGCCGAGGAGGCAGTGCAGGATACCTTCGTCCTGATCTGGCGACATGCGACGCGGTTCGATCCGCAGCGCGGTGCCGGCTTGACCTGGATCTACGCGATCCTGCGCAACCGCTCGCTCTCGATCCTGCGGGATGAGAAGCGCACGGAAACCACCGATATGCCTGTCGCCGAGGAAACCGCGAGCGAAGAGGACGATCCTGAGACGGTGATGTCGAAACTGTCCGACGCCAAGGCACTCCGCGCCTGCCTGGAGACGCTGCCACCGCAGCGGCGCGGCATCGTGCTGCTTGCCTTCGTCCAGGGGTTGACCCATGGCGAGATCGCCGGTCGCCTCAAAATGCCGATCGGCACCGTCAAATCCTGGATTCGCCGCTCCCTGATCTCGCTCAAGGAGTGCCTCGGATGAGCCCCTCCTCCACCAGATCTCTCGGCCCGGAGGAGCGCACCGCGCTGGCGGGCGAATATGTGCTTGGCCTGATCGAGGGGGCCGACCTCACGGCCTTCGACCAGCAGCTCGAGACCGATCCTGATCTCGCTGCAGCGGTCGAGCGCTGGCGCGTTCACTTCGCGGCCATCGATGCCACCGCCGCGCCCATCGAGCCGCCAGCCGCGCTATGGAGCCGGATCGAGACCGAGCTGGCGGCCGTCGCGCAGCAGGCGGCTCCCGCAGGCATGAGCAGTGCAGCACCGGCTCAGGCGTCGCGCCCCGCCGCGGCCGCAACCAGCCGCCTGGCCGATTGGTGGAACAGCCTCTTCGTCTGGCGCGGCGCAGCGCTCGCCGGAGCGCTGGCGATAATCGTTCTCGCTGCAGGTCTCCTGAACGCCCTCGATCGGGCCAGGCGCCAGCCCGTGATGGTCGCCGTGCTGATGACCGAAGCCAGCGTCGCTGCAGCGGTCGTCAACACCTTCGCCGACGGCAGGGTGGAGATGGTGCCGCTGCAGGCGATCCATGTTCCCGAAGGCAAGGCCCTCGAAATCTGGACACTGTGGGACCGCGCGGTGGGCCCGCGCTCGGTGGGGCTGATCGAGCGTGCCCGCTCGACCCATCTCAGGCTGGACCAACTGCCGCTTGGCAAGGATCAGCTCTTCGAGATCACCCTGGAACCCGCGACAGGCTCGCCGACAGGGAGGCCGACCGGCCCCATCATTGCCAAGGGGACCACGGCGCAGGCCCTGTGAATCCCAGGGGGTCTGCCGCTACACCACCACCGTGATCGTCTCGGCCGCACGCGTCAGCCCGGTATAGAGCCAGCGCGCCCGGTGCTCGCGAAAGGCAAAGGCCTCGTCGAAGAGGACGATGTCATCCCATTGCGAGCCCTGCGCCTTGTGGACTGTCAGGGCGTAGCCGAAGGTGAATTCATCGGTGTGCTTGCGCAGCTCCCACGGCACCTCCTCCTCGGTGCCGTCGAAGAAATTGGGCATCACGGAGACCTTGACCGGCTTTCCACCGGTATCATCCTCCGGCGTGACTCGCATCGTGATCAGGCCCTTCTTCGAGGTCTTGAGTTCCTGCACGATCCAGGAGCCGCCATTGAGCAGGCCCTTGCTCTTGTCGTTGCGCAGGCAGACGAGCTTCTCACCCGCGACCGGCACGGTGGAATCGCGCCCCATGAGCTGCCGGATGCGCGCATTGTAGAGCCGGCGCGTCTTGTTCATGCCGACCAGGACCTGATCGGCACCCAACACCAGCTCGGAATTGACCGCATCGCGGCGAATGACCCGGCTCTCGCCGTAGTCGCCGACATCGAGGCGCCCTCCCTCGCGGACGATCATCGACATCCTGACGATGGGATTGTCCGCAGCCTGGCGATGGACCTCGGTCAGCATCACGTCCGGCTCGGTCTCGGTGAAATACCCGCCGCCCTTGACCGGGGGCAACTGCGCCGGGTCCCCCAGCACAAGGACCGGCGTACCGAAGGAGAGCAGATCCTTGCCCAACTCCTCGTCGACCATCGAGCACTCGTCGATGATGATCAGCCCGGCCTTGGCCGCGTTGCTCTCGCGGTTGAGCACAAATGTCGGGCTTTCCTCATCGACGCCACGCGAGCGGTAGATCAATGAATGGATGGTCTGGGCGCCATCGCAGCCCTTGTTGCGCAGCACCAGCGCCGCCTTGCCGGTGAAGGCGGCGAAGAGGACTGTGCCATCGACACCCTCGGCAATATGGCGCGCGAGCGTCGTCTTGCCCGTGCCGGCATAGCCGAACAGCCGAAAAACCTGAGGCTCACCAGCCTGCAGCCAGCGTGCGACCGCGCTCAGCGCGGCATCCTGTTGCGGCGACCAGCTCATCGCGAAGGAATCCGATATGCGACCATGCCGCACAAAGGCGCGAGTCGCTCGCGCAATGCAAGCGCAAGAACAGAACGGGATCAGGCGGCGCGCAGGCGCCTGACGAATTCCTCCGCCTCGCCCTGCAGCGCTGCGATGCGCTCGTCGAGGTCGCGGGCCCCGAACGCGCCCCTGCCAGCCTGTTCGACAGTCTGCGCATTCGCCTCGGCGATCTCCGCCATTGCGCCCGCAGCCGTTTCCGTCACACCCGAAATACGCGCGACCGTGTCCCCGAGCGAGCCCATCAACTCGGAATGCGAGGCGACCATGGTCGAAATCTCGGTGCTGGCCTGTTCGACGGCACCGACGCTAGCGACGATGCCTGAAACCGCCTGCGCCGCCTGCGACAGCGCCGCGTTGACCGCTGCAATGCGCCGCACGATCTGCGCTGTCGCGTCGGCCGTCTGGCCCGCCAGCGCCTTGACCTCGCTCGCGACGACGGCAAACCCCCGGCCATGCACGCCGGCGCGCGCCGCCTCGATCGTTGCGTTCAGCGCAAGCAGATTGGTTTGCCGAGCGATCGTCTCGATGATGTCGACGACATCGCGGATTTGCCCCGCATTCTCGGTCAGACGCAGGACAAGGCCGGAGGTGCCAGCGGCATCCTGCGTCGCCACCGTCGCCGTTTGTGAAACCCGGTGCACTTCCGCATTGATCTGGCCGATCACCTGCTCCAGGCGCAGGGCTGCCTCGGTGATGCGCCGTGCCTCCAACCCCGCCCCGTCGACGGCGGAAGCGGCAGTGCCCGTGCTCTGCGAGACCTGCTGTGCCCGCACCGCAGAATCCTGTTGTGCGGTGCGCAGAGCTTCGCTCAACCCGGCGATATCGTGAAGCACGGCACCAATCCGGTGTTCGAATTCCTCGGCGATGCGGCCGAGCTCCTCTGTTCGCTGGTTCTGGTGGAACAGAGCCCGGTCGGCCTCGGCATCGCGGGTGACCAGGGTCGCCCGCACTTCGCTCAGCGCCCGCACGGTGCGGGCAAGCTGGCCAATCTCGTCGCGACGCCGGACATGCGGCACCGCGATGACGGCAGAGGTCGCCGTCGCGGTGGCGATAGCGGCCATCAGATCGCGCAGGGGGCGGGTGAGCTGGGTCCTGAGCAGGTACATCGCCAGCAGCGCGCAGGCGAGCGGGAGACCAACCGCCGTCGCGATCACCCGCAGGCGCAGCGCGTGGGCTAGCCCCGCAGCCTCTGCAGCGCCGAGCTGCGCACGCCTGTCCAGGCCATCGGCGAGCTTCGACGTGACGAGGATGATCTGGCGGACATTCTCGCGCGCCGCCTCGGCCGAGGCCTCGATGAGCGCGGCCTTTGCCGAGACCTCGCGCCCCATCGTGACGATGTCGCGCTGGAATGAAATGAACGTCCTGATCCGGGCATCCAAGGTCGGATTGGCGTCGCGGAGTTCGCGCGGCAACGAAGAGATCAGACTGGCTCGTGCGGCATCGACCAGCTCCACAGCTCCATCAAGAGAATCGAGCGCGGTCTCGATCGCACGCGGCGTGGCCGCGTCATCGAAGCGGCTAAGCAGCGAGGCCTGCGCCACGCGATTCGAGAGCAGCGCCGCGCGGTTGACCAAGGCCATGCTCGAGAAAGCATCGCGATCGATTTCGCGGACCGCGTCAAAGCCCCGAACCGCGCTGAACAACCCGAGGCCAGCGGCAATCCCCATGAGCGCAAACAGCATGGTGATCTTCGCAGTCAGCCCCAATTGCCGCATCGCGTTGCCCCCTCGTCGTAGCGCGCCCTTCCCTTCGCAGATGCGAACGAACGTTAGGTTAACACGACAGGAGGAACGTGATAAAAATCAACAAGTTAGCCGGATACGGACCGAGCTGTCGAAGCCGCCGCGCGTGCAAAAAATAACGGCAACGCCCGTTGATCAGGCCATTAGGCTGTCCAAGCCACGCCGAAGCCCGATCTGATCCGCAACCCGCCGCGCCGCCAGCAAGGTGCCGCCGACATAAGGCGCGGCAGAGGTGCCGGCATCATGCCGGATCACCAGCCGCTCGTCCGGGAGGCCGAAGACCGCTTCGCAGGAAAGGACGAAGCCCGGCATCCGCAGCGAATGGACCTGTACCGCATGCGGCGCACCGATTGCGGCGCCACGCGTCTCGCGGGCGCCGCCGAGCTCCGCAACCGGCTTCGCGGTTCCAGCCATACGCTCGGCACCAAGCGTCTCGGCGAGTTCGCGCCCGGTTCCGGACGGCGTGTCCGGCTTCGACGCGGAGGCGTAGTCGATGATCTCGACATCCCGCACATATTTCACCGCTTCGCGGGCAAAGCGGCGCAGCAGCGTCGCGGTGATCGAGAAATTGCCCGCGGCAAGCACGCCGACGCCGGCCTTGAGCGCAGCGGCCTCGATCTCCGCATAATCCTCGCCGGTCATGCCAGACGCGCCGACGACGACATGGCGCCCCGCCGCAACGGCTGCCAGCACATTGTCCTTCACGCTGTCGGGCTTGGTATAGTCGATCAGGACATCCGACGGCACGGCGAGCGCCTCCGCCACGGTCGCAAAGACCGGTTTGCCATTGGCTGGCTGCCCGGCCGCCTCGCCGAGATCGCTGCCTGCTGCCTTGCGCGAGACACCCGCAACAAGCTCAAGGTCGGACGCGGAGTCGATTGCAGCGACAAGCGCCTTGCCGACCCAGCCGGTGCAGCCGGCAAGCGTGATGCGGATCATCGGAAACTCCCAACATAAGGCTGGAAACAATTGAGTTCGATCATCCGCCCCTTACAGTTCGAGGCTTGGATGCGGCTGGGGGAATCGAACCGATGCGTGTCACTGTCAACGGAGTGCGCCTCTATGTCGACATCGAAGGTGCGGGGCTCGCGCCCGATGGCCCGGCCATGCGGGAAAAGCCAACGCTGATCCTGCTTCATGGCGGTCCAGGCGCCGACCACAGCATCTACAAACCCGGGTTCTCCGGACTTAGCGATATCGCCCAGATCGTCTATTACGATCATCGCGGCTGCGGCCGCAGCGAAGACGGCCCGCGTGAGAGTTGGACATTGGACCAGTGGGCCGATGACCTGAAGGTGCTCTGCGACACACTCGGCATCGAAAGACCGATCATCCTCGGCACGTCATTCGGGGGCTTTGTCGCGCAGGCCTATGCGACGCGCCATCCCGGGCATGCCGCCAAGCTGATCCTGATTTCCACGGCCGCCAAGTTCGATTTCCCGGCGGTCTACGCAGCCTTCGAACGGGTCGGTGGTCCACGAGCCAGTCAGGCGGCCCGAAACTACTGGTCGGCGCCCGCGCCTGAGACACGTGCGCCCTATACTGAGATTTGCTTTCCGCTCTACGCAGCGCGACCGCGAACCGGCTCGACCGATTGGATACAGAGGCTCATCTCGCGCAACGAGACAGGCGTCTGGTTCAATGGCCCGCACAACGAACAGGGCCGCTTCGATTTTCGCGCCGCGCTGGGAGCCGTGAATTGCCCAGTCCTCGTTATGGGGGGCGAGGAAGACCCCATCACGCCGATTGCCTTCAGCGAGACGATTGCAGCGTGCCTTCCGCCCGAATCGGTTCGTTTCAAGCGTTTCGCTGGTTGCGGCCACGGCATCGTCGGCGACGACCCAGAGGCCGCGTTCGCGACGATCCGCGAGTTCATTCTCGATGAAGCGTGATATCGCTCAGAGTGCGAGCCGCATCAGCGGCCGCCCCTCCTTCTGCCGCGCGACCTCGACGAAGCCGGCTCGCAGGAAGACCCGCTCGGCGCCAACATAAAGGCCCTCGCTGCTACGCGTGAATTCATGGTCCATGGGGGCAGCCTCGAGCAGGCGGGCCCCGTTCTCGCGCGCGAAAATGATCCCGCCGTCGAGCAGCGCCGCCGTGACGCCCCTGCCCCGCCACGCCTTGCGGACGAAGAAACAGGACGCCGCCCAGACGCGCTCATCGTCGGCCGGCGCATCCGGCAGCGGCGTCGAGGCGCGCCGCGGATTGTTCCATTCGGGAATGTCGCGCCGAGGGCCGACCTGGAGCCAGCCGACACAGGTCTCGTGATCATGGGCCAGGACGCCAGGGGACGGCCCCTCGCGAACCCGTTGCTCGAACAATTGCCGGGCCCCCTCCCCCAATAGCGGCAGGCGCTGCTTCTGGGGCATGCGGAAATGGTTGCACCAGCAGCCATAGCAGGGCCCCTTCGGACCGAAGAGATCCTCGAGATCCGGCCAGCGCTCGGGCGCCAGCGGCAGAACAGTGAAGGCAAAGGCCGACATTCTCCTGGTCCCTTTCGCCAGCGGCACGAGGGGGCTCGACTCATCGGCCCCAGGCTGAGATGACTCAGCAATCGAGATGGAGACTGCCGCCATGTCCTTCGAGCTTTTTGCCGCTTATCTCGTTGCCTGCTTCGTCATCGTCATCGTGCCGGGCCCGACCGTAACACTGATCATCGCCAACAGCCTGAAGCATGGTGCCCGCGCCGGGCTCCTGAATGCGGCAGGAACCCAGCTCGGCCTCGCGATCATGATCGCGATCGTCGGCATCGGCCTGAGCTCGGTCATCGCGGCGATGGGCCACTGGTTCGACTGGGTGCGGCTCGCCGGCGCCGCCTATCTGATCTGGCTCGGCTGGAAGATGGTCCGGGCCGGCGGCGTCGAGGATGGCGCCATGCAGGCCCGAGCACCGCGCGGCGGGTTCTTCCTGCAAGGCGTCTTGGTCGCGCTCAGTAATCCGAAGACACTGCTCTTCTTTGGTGCCTTCTTCCCGCAATTTCTCGACCCCGCCCGCGATCACGTCACGCAGATCGCGATCATGGGGCTGACCGCGATGCTCTTCGCCGCGGTCAGCGACAGCGGCTATGCGCTGCTTTCGGGGCGGGCGGGACGGCTGCTGTCGCAGAAGCGCGTGCGCCTGCTCTCGCGCGTCAGCGGCGGCTTCCTGATTGGCGGCGGCCTCTGGCTGGGCTCGTCGCGCGCCAGTTGATCCGCCGCCTCAGGCCTCACCAGGCGATCGCTTCGCCCTTCCAGGTCCGGAAGCTGTTGGTGTCGGAGATGCCGGACCGGTCGATCGTTGCGATCAGGCCGGCGGCGCTTTCTGTCGGCGGAATGTCGGCTCCGCCACCGCCCATGTCGGTCTGCACCCAGCCCGGATGGAACAGCAGGATGCTGACGCCGCGCTCGCGCACGGCGTTGCCGAACACGACCATGGCCATGTTCACGGCCGATTTCGAAGAGCGATAGGCGAGCGCCCCCGAGGGATTGCCGGCGATCGAGCCCATGCGGCTGCTGATCGTCGCGATCTTGCGCCCTTGCGAGGCCTCGACATTGGGCAGGAATGCCTGCGCCACGCGCAGCGGCGCATAGACATTGACCTCGAACACGTCGCGCCAGGCGTCGAAATCCATGTCGAGCGCGCCCTGCTTGTCGCGCGGGCCGTAGACGCCTGCATTGTTGACCAGGACATCGATCGGTCGGTCGGCGAGCGCAGCCTTGGCAGCGGCGACGCTCGCATCGGACGTCACATCGAGGGTGACCGGCGTGACGAGCCCGCCATGCTTGGCGACCAGCGCCACAAGGCCGGGACTTGCCGGATCGCGCGCGGCGGCGATGACATGGTCGCCACGCGCCACCAGGGCGGTAGCAAGAGCAAGGCCGATGCCGCGATTGGCGCCGGTGATCATCCAGGTCTGAGGCATATCCATCTCCCGTGTGGAGACAGGACCTAAGCGTCAGCCCTTCGCTTTTCCATAGCCTCCCGCCGTCGGCGTGATCACGGTCACGGCCTCGCCCGCCTCGAGCAGCGTCTGGTCGCTCGGCTTCAGTTCCTCGACGGCTCCGGAAAGCCGGCGGACGATCGTCTTGCCGAGCTGCCCCGCTTCACCGCCCTTGACGCCGAAGGGGCGCACGCGGCGATGCGAGGCGAGGATCGCGCAGTCCATCCGCTCGCGGAAGCGGATCGTGCGGCTGGTGCCATCGCCGGCATTCCATTCGCCCTTGCCGCCCGAGCCAGGGCGAATGTGGAAATCCTCAAGCACGACGGGGAAACGCGTCTCCAGGATCTCCGGATCGGTCAGGCGCGAATTGGTCATGTGGACATGCACGCCGGAGGTTCCATTGAAGCCCGGCCCCGCCGGCGAGCCGGAGCAGATCGTCTCGTAGTACTGATACTGATCATTGCCGAAGGTCAGGTTGTTCATCGTTCCCTGCGAGGCCGACATCGCCTCGAGCGCACCGAACAGCGTATTGGTGACAGCCTGGCTGACCTCGACATTGCCGGCAACGACGGCCGCCGGATAGTGCGGCGCCAGCATCGAGCCTTCCGGCACGACGATCCTGATCGGTCGCAGGCAGCCCGCGTTCATGGGAATCGCGTCATCGACCATGACGCGGAAGACATAGAGCACCGCCGCACGGGTCACCGGCGCAGGCGCGTTGAAATTGTCCTCGCGCTGCGGCGAGGTGCCGGTGAAATCGACCGTCGCCTCGCGCCTCGAACGATCGATCGTGATCTTCACCTTGATCGCGCAGCCCTGATCCATCGGATAAGTGAACTCGCAATCATGCAGCTTGGCGAGCAGCCGTGCGACGCTCTCGGCCGCATTGTCCTGGACATGGCCCATATAGGCCTGGACCACGTCGAGGCCGAAGGAGCGGATCATCTTCTTCAGCTCCGCCACGCCCTTCTCATTGGCGGCGATCTGCGCCTTGAGGTCGTTGACGTTCTGCACGACGTTGCGGACGGGATAGCGCGCCCCAGTCAGCAGCTTGACCAGCTCCTCCTCGCAGAAGCGGCCCTGATCGACGATCTTGAAATTGTCGATATAGACGCCCTCTTCCTCGATATGCGTCGCCAGCGGCGACATCGAGCCGGGCGCCACGCCACCGACATCGGCATGGTGGCCACGGCTCGCCACCCAGAACAGGATGTTCCTGTCCTCGGCATCGAAGACCGGGGTGCAGACCGTGATGTCGGGCAGATGCGTGCCGCCATTATAGGGCGCATTGAGGCAATAGACGTCACCCGGCCGGATGACGGGGTTGTTCCTGATCACCGTCTCGACCGACTTGTCCATCGAGCCGAGATGCACCGGCATATGCGGCGCGTTGGCGACGAGGCTCGCGGTCGAGTCGAACACGGCGCAGGAGAAGTCGAGCCGCTCCTTGATGTTCACGGAATAGGCGGTGTTCTGCAGCGTCACGCCCATCTGCTCGGCGATCGACATGAACAGGTTGTTGAAGATCTCGAGCATGACGGGATCGGCCTTGGTGCCGATCGCGGCATTCTGCACCAGCGCCTTGCTGCGATGCAGGACGAGATGGTCCTTGGCCGTCAGCTTCGCACTCCAGCCATCCTCAACGACGACGGTCTGGTTCGCTTCGATGATGATGGCGGGTCCCGCGACGCTCTGCCCCGGAGCCATCGCTTCGCGCCGCACGATCGCGGCTTCGTGCCACTGCCCCTTCGAGAACAGGCGCGTGCGTTCGGCAACCGCCGGTTCACCGGCCCGCTCGCCTGCCGCCGCCTCCTCGAACCTGGCGCCCCCGCCAACGGCCTCGACCTCGACCGCCTCGACGACCAAGGCCTTGGTCTCGTCCATGAAGCCGAAGCGCGCCTTATGCGCGACCTGGAAAGCTTCCTGCATCTCGGCCCGGCTGCCGGACGCAATCGCGATCGCCGTATCGGTGCCGGCATAGCGGATATGGGCTCGGATATGGATGGCGATCTCGCCATCCGGCACGCCTTGCCCGATCAGCTCGGCGCGCGTCTCGGCACCCAGCCGCTCGGCCACCTCCGCAATCGCGGCCTTGACCTCGGCATCGAGCGGTACGTCGAGCGCGGCCGTCCGCGTCGAGCGGATCTCGGCGAGCCCCATGCCATAGGCCGAGAGCAGGCCGGAGAACGGGTGCAGCAGCACGGTCTTGATGCCGAGCGCATCGGCGACGAGGCAGGCGTGCTGCCCGCCTGCACCACCAAACGAGTTCAAGGCATAGCGGGTGATGTCATAGCCACGCTGCACCGAGATCTTCTTGATCGCCTCGGCCATATTGGCGACGGCAATCTGGATGAAGCCGTCGGCGACCTCTTCAGCGCTGCGGCCGTCGCCGACCTCAGCCGCAAGCTTCGCGAATTTGGCGCGGACCGCGTCCACATCGAGCGGTTGATCATGCTGCTCGCCAAAGATCGCCGGGAAATAGGCCGGGATCAGCTTGCCGACCATGACATTCGCGTCGGTGACCGCGAGCGGGCCTCCGCGTCGATAGGCGGCCGGCCCCGGATTGGCGCCGGCCGAATCCGGGCCGACGCGGAAGCGCGCGCCGTCGAAATGCAGGATCGAGCCGCCACCAGCCGCAACTGTATGGATCAGCATCATCGGCGCGCGCATCCGCACGCCGGCGACCTCGGTCTCGAAAGCGCGCTCATACTCGCCATCGAAATGCGCGACATCGGTGGAGGTGCCACCCATGTCGAAGCCGATCACCTTGTCGAACCCGGCCGAACGCCCGGTCTCGGCCAGGCCGACGACGCCCCCGGCGGGGCCCGACAAGATTGCATCCTTGCCCTGGAACAGCTCTGCCGCGGTGAGGCCACCGGACGACATCATGAACATCAGCCGTGCGCCGGTGCGCCCGATGTCGAGCTCTTCGGAAACCTGCGCGACATAGCGCCCGAGAATCGGCGAGAGATAGGCATCAACCACAGCCGTATCGCCACGCCCGACCAGCTTGATCAGCGGCGAGACCTCGTGGCTGACCGACACCTGCGGAAAGCCGATCTCTCGGGCGATGCGCGCTGCCACCTGCTCATGTTGGGGATAGCGATAGGCGTGGATGAAGGCGATCGCCACGGCGCGGAAACCGGCATCGTACTGTTCCTGCAGGGCCGTGCGGATCGCGGCCTCGTCCGGAGCCCGTTCGACCGCGCCATCGGCCAGCACGCGTTCCGCGATCTCGACCACCGCCTCGTAGAGCTGCTCGGGCTTGATGATCTCCTTGGCGAAGATGTCGGGCCGCGCCTGGTAGCCGATGCGGAGCGCATCGCGGAAACCCTTCGTGGTGACGAGCAGCGTACGGTCGCCCTTGCGCTCGAGCAGGGCATTTGTCGCAACCGTGGTGCCCATGCGCACCTCGCCGATGCGTCCGGCGGGGATGATCTCGCCGGGCTTGAGGCCGAGATGGTCGCGGATGCCCTGGACGGCGGCGTCGCGATAGGCGCCCGGATTCTCCGAGAGCAGCTTCCTGGCGTGAAGCTTGCCTGCCGGATCGCGGCCGATCACGTCGGTGAAGGTGCCGCCGCGGTCGATCCAGAAATCCCAATGGCTCGCCGTCATGACACTCTCCCCAGCGTGGCGTGAATTCGTTTCGACAATTCATCGATAAATCGTCGATGAAATATTGACAAGGCGGATTCGGCGGCTACGATCGCAATTGTGACCGGAACATGGCTGAGGGGCCGGGCCGGTCGAGGGAGGATGCGATGACAGGATCGACCCTGGCAATCGGACTCGGCACGCGCCGGCGGTCCCGCGCGGCGGCCCCGCTGCGGCCGACACCTATGGCGTGGGGCGCTCGATGATCCGCACGGCCCTCGACAAGCTCTATCTCTTTGCAGGTTACGCGGCGGGTTTCTTCCTGGTCGCCATCTTCGTCCTGATGATGGGCCTCTCCATCGGACGCGAAATCGGCTTCAACATTCCTGCCGGCGATGATTTCGCGTCCTGGAGCATGGCAGCGCTGGCTTTTCTCGGCCTCGCGCATACTTTCAAATCCGGCGAGATGATCCGGGTCGGCCTCCTGATCGATCGTTTCAAGGGGCGCACGCGCTGGGCCTTCGAGGTCTTCTCGCTCGTGCTTGGTCTCGGCTTCACCGGCTTCTTTGCCTGGCACGCTGTGGTGATGACCTGGCAATCCTATGAGTTCAACGATGTTGCCGGCGGCGTCGTGCCGATGCCGCTCTGGATTCCGCAACTCGGCTTCTCCGGCGGATTGGTCATCCTCTTCATCGCCTTCGTCGATGAGTTCGTTCACGTCGTCCTGCGTGGCAACGAGCCCCGCTATGAGAAGCCGCCCCCGCAAAGCGACGAAGAAGTCGTCGAGCGCGCGATGCAGAGCGGGGTCTGAACCATGGCGATGATCGAGATTTCTGGACTGCTGCTCATCCTGCTGGCTGTCTTCCTCGCCGGCGGCGTCTGGATCGCCATCTCGCTGATGGCCTGCGGCTGGGTCGCGATGCAATTCGTCGGCGGCGGCATCCCCGCCGGCTCGGTGCTCGCGACGACGATCTGGGGCAACAGCGCTTCCTGGACGCTTGCCGCCTTGCCGCTCTTCATCTGGATGGGCGAAATCCTTTACCGTACGAAACTTTCGGAAGAGATGTTCCGCGGCCTCGCCCCGTGGCTAAATTGGCTCCCTGGCCGTCTGATGCATGTCAACGTCCTGGCCTGCGGCATCTTCGGCTCGGTCTCCGGTTCCTCGGCCGCGACCTGCGCCACCGTCGCCAAGATCGCCCTGCCGGAGCTGAAGAAGCGGGGCTATGACGAGACGGTCAGCCTCGGCTCGCTCGCCGGCGCCGGCACGCTGGGCATCCTGATCCCGCCCTCGATCACCATGGTCGTCTATGCCGTCGCGGCCAATGTCTCGATCATCCAGGTCTTCCTCGCCGGCTTCCTGCCGGGCCTGCTCGTGATGGCACTCTACTCCGGCTACATCATCGTCTGGCACATGCTGAACCCGGACAAGGCGCCGCCGCCGGAGCCGAGCATGCCCCTGCGCGAGAAGCTGCGGGAATCGGCCAATCTCATCCCCTGCATGCTGCTGATCGCGCTCGTCTTCGTCTCGCTGCTGATGGGTTGGGCGACAGCAACCGAATGTGCGGCCTGGGGCGTTCTCGGCTCCTTCGGCGTCGCCTGGTGGTCGGGGTCTCTGACCCGCGAAGCCTTCTGGGCCAGCGTGATGGGCACCACCCGCATCACCTGCATGATCATGCTGATCCTGGCCGGCGCTTCCTTCATGTCGACCTCGATGGCCTATACCGGCATCCCGGCTGCCCTGGCGGAATGGGTCGACAGCCTGCATCTCTCGCCCTACGCGCTGATCGCGGCGTTGACGGTGATGTACATCGTGCTCGGCGCGGCACTTGATGGAATCTCGATGATCGTGCTGACCACGGCCATCGTCATTCCGATGATCAAGCAGGCCGGTTTCGACCTGGTCTGGTTCGGCATCTTCCTGGTGCTCATCGTCGAGATGGCGGAGGTCTCGCCTCCGGTCGGGTTCAACCTCTTCGTGCTCCAGACCATGTCGGGCAAGGATTCCAATACGGTGGCGCTCGCCGCCCTACCCTTCTTTTTTCTACTGGTCGTGGCGGTCGCGATCATTACGATCTTCCCGCAAATCGTGATGATCCTGCCGCAACTGGCCTTTCCGGGATGATGCAGCGTCAACAACAAGGGAACGGAGACACCATCATGAAACGAAGCGACTTCATTAAGGGCTTTCTTGCGGCCGGTGTCGCAGCCGGTGCTCTGGCGCTCTCCGCGACAGCGGTCTCGGCACAGGCCAAATGGAACCTCCCGAACGCCTACCCGACAGACAACCCGCACACCGAAAACCTCGTCGCCTTTGCAAAGGATGTCGAGACGGCGACCGGCGGCAAGCTGACGATCACGGTCCATGCCAATGCCGCGCTGTTCAAGGCGCCCGAGATCAAGCGCGCCGTGCAGACCGGCCAGGCCCAGATGGGCGAAGTACTGATGTCGATCCACGAGAACGAGGATCCGATCTTCGGCATCGACGTCGTACCGTTCCTGGCGACCAGCTTCCCGGAATCGAAGAAGCTCTACGCGGCCTCGAAGCCGGCGATCGAGAAGAAGCTCGCAAGCCAGGGCATCAAGCTCCTCTTCATGGTCCCCTGGGCGCCGCAGGGCGTCTACGCCAAGAAGGACCTGAACTCGACGGACGACATGAAGGGGCTGAAATGGCGCTCCTACAATGTCGGCACGGCGCGGCTCGGCGAAATGCTCGGCATGCAGTCGGTGACGATCCAGGCCGCAGAGCTGCCCCAGGCGCTCGCCACCGGCGTGGTCAACTCCTTCATGTCGTCTGGCGGCACGGGCTTCGACTCGAAGGTCTGGGAATCGCTGACACATTTCTATGACGTGCAGGCCTGGATCCCGAAGGATGCGACCTTCGTCAACAAGGCAGCCTTCGACGCCCTCGACAAGCCGACGCAGGATGCGCTGCTCAAGGCGTCTGCGGCGGCCGAGGAGCGCGGCTGGAAGGCCTGGGAGGCCAAGACCGGCTGGTATCTCGACCAGCTCAAATCCAAGGGCATGAAGGTGCAGGCGCCGAGCACGGAACTCGCCGCCGGCTTCAAGAAGGCCGGCGAAACCCTGACCTCCGACTGGCTGAAGAAGGCCGGCGCCGACGGCCAGGCCGTGATCGACGCCTACAAGAGGATGTGAGCCCGACCGGCCCAATCCCTCACGAACGGCCGCTTCGTGCGGCCGTTCGCACGTCCGGCGCCACGACGGCTGCCTTGCATGAGAGCGCCAGAGACGATGTCCACATCGGCCCCCCCGCCCCCGAAACCACCGGCTGAGCTGGCCGACGCGCTGCTCGGCCCGATCGTCTCGTCCGGCCACCTGGCCTCGGGCGCGATGCCGGCGCTCTCCGAGTTCGAGTTTGCGCTCAGCATGACAGTGCACGCCTTCCAGCGCTGGATGCTCCGCGCCATGACCTCGGCCGGCATTCCGGATCTCACGCCGGTGGATGTGCTGGTGCTGCACAACGTCAACCACCGCGGCAAGCCGAAGCGCCTCGCCGATATCTGCCTCGTCCTCAATATCGAGGACACCTATGTCGTGAACTACGCACTCAAGAAGCTCGAGCGGCTCAAGCTGATCAAGAGCGGGCGCAAGGGCAAGGAAAAGACCGTCGCAATCACCCCGGCGGGCGAGGATGCCTGCCGGCGCTACGCCCAGATCCGCGAGCAGCTCCTGGTCAAATCCGTGCTGGCGCTCGGCATGGATCCGGTGCGCCTCTCGGAGATCGCAGCGACCATGCGCTCGCTGTCAGGCCAGTACGACCAGGCCGCGCGGGCCGCGGCCAGCTTGTAGGCGCGTGCCGAGCCTCATACTGGATTTCGTCGGGGGAAATAGCCGCGAACGCCCCTCGAATGGTGGAGATCATCGCCAGGCAGCAGCCTGCTACGCCGTCACGCAGCAACTTGTGCCCCGGTAGGTCTGAAGGCTTTGAAGAGAGTGCCGCCAATGGCGCGCGCCGCCGCCAGATGCTTGGCCCGATCATCCTGCCCCGAACCAAGCAGGAGCTCGGACGTCACGACAGGGGCGCCGCAATAATCGAAGATTCCGTGGTCGATCTGGGTCTTCATCGCGCCGAAATAGCCGTGTCGGGCATAGGTTCGCAGGCTGGCGCCACCGATGGCGACCAGATGGACCGGGAGATGGCCGAGCCTCTTCACCATAGGTGTATCCGGGCCTTCGTCATAGGCCCATCCATTGGCGAAGACGCGATCGATCCAGCCCTTGAGAAGCGCCGGCATCGACCACCAATAGACGGGATAGACCAGGACAAGGGCATCGGCGCGATCGATCCGCACCTGCTCGGCGATAATGTCGGCCGGTGGCAGCACCTCGCGACGGTGCACTGCGAGATCGGCCTCGGTGAAGCGTGGGTCGAAACCTTCGGCCGCGAGATCGGCGATTTCGAAGGAATTGCCCGGCCCGGACAGGGACACTCCCTCCCCGACATGCGCAGCGACGCCATGACTGAGCGACGCACGATCAGGATGGGCGACGACAATGAGCGCGTGCATTTCAAGAACTCCGGCTGAGTGATTGCGGGGGGAACCCGAGTGATATATACTTTTAGTAAGTTACTTTTGGTATATAAATATGTCAAGCCCCGGACCGAACGATCACCCACCAGCTCTGCCGCCGCGTCGCCGCCTGGCGAGGGAAGACCGCTATCGCCAGCTTCTGGAGGTCGCGTGGCGGCTGATCCGGGAGGAGGGAACGGAGGCACTGACGCTGGGGCGGCTAGCCGAGCGGTCAGGGGTGACAAAACCCGTCGTCTACGACCATTTCGGCACACGCAGCGGGCTGCTGGCAGCGCTTTACCAGGAGTTCGACGCGCGCCAGACAGCACTCATGGATGCCGCGCTCGACGCGAGCGAACCGACCTTGGCAGGCAGGGCAGCGGTCATCGCGTCATCCTATGTCGACTGCGTGCTCCTCCAGGGCCGTGAGATCCCTGGCGTGATCGCGGCGCTTGCCGGCGCGCCCGAGCTCGCAAAGCTCAAGCGCGATTACGAAGCGATCTTCATGGGGAAGTGCCGAGCCGCGCTCGCGCCCTTCGCCGGCTCCGGTACGATTGCTCCAGCGGGCCTCTGGGCGCTGCTCGGTTCAGCCGAGGCCCTGTCTTCTGCCGCCGCGGCGGGAGACATCACGGCCGCGCAGGCTCAGGACGAGCTCTTCGAGACGATCGTCGCAATGGTTGCCAGAAGCGCGCGCGGCGGTTCTCCGTCGGGCGCCGGCGGCATGTGAAACCGCGCAACGACCGCCCGCCGCGTCTCAGAAGCTGAGCCTGGCCTGGAGCTGGCCGCCAAGGCGGTTGGGGGGGCGCCGGATAGGCTGAGATAGCCGGCAACCGCCAGTCCGTCGATCTGACTGCCATCGTCGAGCCGCAGGCGGAACCCACTTTGCGACGAGTACGATCGCTGGACCTCGATCAAGCTCGCAATGTACGCCAACACACGCCGCGCAGCGGATCGGGCGCGGCCAGCGTCCTTGCCCGACGCGGGCCGCGCCGCCTCGAGAGCGGCCCGTGCCCGGCACGCCGGCCGCATGAGGCCCCGCCCTACTCCGGCAGGCTCGCAAAGAGTGCGGCGTACTCACTCTCGAGCTTCGCCTGCCGGGACCAGAAACCACGCGGCGTCTGCCCCGCAAGCTGGTCCTCGAGCAGGCCGAGATGCATGTGCCAGCCGCCGGAGACATTCGTCATCGCAGCCTGGTCGGCGAGCTTGCGATGGGTCAGCACCAGCAGCACCTTGCCATCCCTCGGACTGAGCTCGAAGGTGATCTCCGAGAGGGGATTGCCGTCCCCGTCCCAGGTGAAGGCAAGCGCATGTGGCGGCTCGCAGCGGGTGATCGTCCCGGTCGCGAGAAATCCCTTGTCATTCACCTCGCGATAGCGCTCGGGCGGCGGCTCATCGGTGATCTCCGAATGCTTGAACAGAAGCTTCGTCTCACCGCCGACGCGCAGGTCGAAATCACCAGAGGCCAACCAGGTGCCGCGCTTGCCGGACTCCGCCAGATAGGCCCAGACGCGTTCGACCGGCCCCGGCAGGAGCCGCTCGAACCGCACCGCGCCACTTTCAAGAACAGTGCCATACTCACTCATCCGTCTCTCCCTCATGACTGTCGGCTTGCGCCAGTTTCTGCCCCAATATGTCGAGTCGCGAGCCCCAGAAGCCGCGGACCTTCTTCACCCAGAGATCGAATGTATCGAGCCCGTCAGGATCGAGCCGGTAGATGCGACGCTGGCCGCTGACTTCGACCCTGACGAGGCCAGCCTCCTTCAGCACCTTCAGATGCTGCGAGATCGCCGGCGCGCTGATGCTGAACCGCGCTGTGATCTCACCGGCCGCCAGGGCACCTTCACCGAGCATCTCGATGATGCGGCGGCGCGTCGGGTCGGCGAGAGCGATGAAGCGGTCCATGCATCGTTAATTAGTCATTCGCTTAATTAAGTCAATAATTAAATTAACGCCTCCCCCCTCTGCCCTGCGCGCACAACCCCTGCGCGTGGCACCACTTGCCTCGCGGAGCGCGAAAGGCGACAGGAAACGCCCAGCCGATAGGTATTTCTGCAGACCACCATGCCCACCAAAAACGCCACCTTGACCGGCATCACGATGATGCTGCTCGGCATCCTGCTGTTCTCCGTGAATGACGTGCTGGGGAAATGGCTGGTCGCAACCTATACGATCGGCCAGGTGGTGCTGCTGCGCAGCGTCGCGGCGCTGATCGTGATCGCCCCGTTCGTGGTGAAGCAGGGCATTGGTCGCACATTGCGCCCGGAGCGGCCGTGGCTGCAGGTGCTGCGCGTGACGCTTGGCTCCTGCGAAGTCGCGCTGTTCTACTGGGCGGTATCCTACCTGCCTTTGGCCGACACCATGACACTCTGGCTCGCCGCTCCAGTCTGGGCGGTGATCCTGGCTGCGCTGCTGCTCGGAGAACGGGTCGATGCCGGGCGCTGGCTCGCCGTCGTCGTCGGCTTCATCGGTGTCGCCGTTGCATTGAACCCGTCTGGCCAGAGCCTGACCCTTCCGGCCATCATCGCGCTCGTCGGCAGCGTCTCCTTCGCGGCCATGATGATCATGGGCCGCCAATTGCGCGGCACGCCGGATGTGACGCTCGTGGCCTGGCAAACGCTGGGCGCCTTTGTCATGGGGCTGATCCTGCTGCCCTTCGGCTGGACGACGCCGAGCGTCGCCCATATCGGGCTGCTCGGCTTGCTCGGTATCGTCGCCATGGCCGCACATCTCTGCGTCACACGCTCGCTCAAGCTGGCGGAGGCCTCTGTCGTCGTGCCGTACCAGTATACGCTGATCGTCTGGGCCCTGATCTTCGGCTGGTTCATCTTTGGCGACTGGCCGTCGCTCTCGATGCTGATCGGCTCGGGCCTCATCGTGGTTGCCGGCCTCGCCCTGATGGTGCTCGAACGGCGGGCGGGAAAGGCCACTGAGATGCTCGACCCGCCCTGAGGCGCGCCGCGCTCCCGCTGACGAGGCAGGCCCGGACATTCTCATGCATTCGCCTCGCCCTCCCCGCGCGGGCTCTGCAGTCGACGCCTGGCGGCGGCCATGCCACACCAAGAGCTCATCTCAATAAGGCCGAGCCGCTAGACGAGACGAGGCCAGCCCCACGAGGACGCCCATGGCCCTGATCACCTATCTCACCACGACCCGTTTCGGCTTCGGCGAGGTCGCCGGCATCGATGCCGATCTCACCGCGCTGGGCATGCGCAAGCCACTGATCATTGCGGACAAGGGCGTCGTCGCTGTCGGTCTCGTCGGCACGGTTCAGGCGCATTCTCCAGCCTTGCAGGCCGCCCCGATCTTCGATGCCACGCCGACCAACCCGACAGAGGAGGCCGTGCTCGCAGCACTGGCGCTGTATCGCGAAAACGGATGCGACGGGCTTGTCGCCATTGGCGGCGGCTCGCCAATCGATCTCGCCAAGGGCGTGGCGCTGCTCGCAGGTCATGATGGACCACTCGAAACCTATGCGGCGATCCTCGGCGGCATTCCGAAAGTGACCGCAGCCGTCGCGCCGGTGATCGCGATCCCCACCACCTCGGGCACCGGCAGCGAGGTAGGGCGCGCCGCGCTGATCACCCTGAAGGATGGGCGCAAGCTCGGCTTCATCTCGCCACATCTGATTCCAAGGCTCGCGATCTGCGACCCTGAGCTCACGCTCGCCCTGCCTGCCTGGCTTACCGCCGCAACCGGCATGGATGCGATCACCCATTGCATCGAGACCTATCTCAGCCCGCGCGAGAACCCGCCCGCCGAGGCGATCGCACTCGACGGGCTGAAGCGCGCAGTCGCACATATCGAGCGGGCCGTGACCGATGGATCCGATCGCGAAGCCCGCAAGGAGATGATGATGGCGGCCCTTCAGGGCGGCCTGACCTTCCAGAAGGGCCTTGGCGCGGTGCATGCGCTCTCCCACCCGCTTGGTGGCCTCAAGGACATTTCGCTTCACCACGGCACGCTGAACGCCGTATTGCTGCCGGCAGTGCTGCGCTTCAACGAGCCGGAATGCGGCCTGAAATACGTGGAGATCCGGCGTGCGCTCGATCTCGCTCCCGACACCGACCTCGCCAACTGGATCGCCGACCTGAGCCAGCGCCTCGGCATGCCGGCCTCCCTCACGCAAATGGGCGTCCCGCGCAGCGTCGTCCCGGCCATAGCCGAAGCTGCGGTGAAGGATCACTCTACGGCAAGCAACCCGCGCGCGGCGGCTGCCGCCGATTATGTCGCAATGCTGGAGGCCTCCTTCTGAGCAGCAACGCGCTCTACGCAGCCGGATCGAAAATGACACAGTCGCGGTCCGGTTGCCCTTCATTGGCGCCAATCACCTTGACCCTCCCCCGTCCGAACGTCATCGTGCGGCATCAGATTCACCCAGCCTGCACGAGGCTTGCCCCTATGCGCCGCGCCCTGCTGAAAACCACCCTCGTCGCAGCGACTTGCCTTGCTGCGACCATCAGCGTCGAGGCCACGAGCCGCCGCTATGTCGACCCGGCGGATCGGGCCGAGGCACGCATCATTCCGATGTATGGCAACCTGCCGGCCTGCGAGGATCCCGCCGTCCTCAGCGAGATCACAAGCTGGTTCAATTCGCGAGAGGCCAAATTCTGGGGGCCGCTGCAGGCGGTCGCCTATGATCGCATCCGCCCCATCGGCTTCCGACCCTGGGGCGACGATTTCATCCCGCGCCGCTTCTGCACGGGGCGGATCGCGTTGAATGACGGCTCGCTGCACCGCATCGACTACTCAGTGCGCGAGAATCTCGGCCTCTTCGGCTTGACCTGGAACGTCAACTGGTGCGTCAACGGCCTCGATCGGGGTCTTTCCTACGCACCCAATTGCCAGATGGCCCGGCCCGGCCCCGAAAAGTAACCTCCGGCTGTGAGACTGCCGCGCGCCTGGTTTTCGATGCTGGCGCTGCTTGGCCTTATGGCCCCGGGCGCGCAAGCGCAGGGGCAATATGGCCGCGGCGGCGTTCCCGGTGATTTCGACTTCTACGTTCTCGCCCTGTCATGGTCGCCGGGCTTCTGCGAACTGGACGGCGGACGCGGGCACGCCCGCGAGCAATGCGAGAGCGGCGCCAATCTCGGCTTCGTCGTGCATGGCCTCTGGCCGCAGAACGAGCGCGGCTACCCCACTGATTGCGGACCGGCCGGCCGCACGCCTTCTCGCATCGCCCTCGACCAGGCCGACGGCCTGTTCCCGTCCGAGGGGCTCGCCCGCTATGAATGGCGCAAGCACGGCACCTGTTCGGGCTCGAGCCCGAACGACTATTTTTCGGATGTCCGGCGCGCCCGCCAGAAGGTCGCGATTCCTCCGGCGCTGCAGAAGGCGGATCGCGATCAGAGCTGGACCGCGATCGATCTCGAGCGCGCCTTCGCTGCGGCGAATCCAGGCTTGCGCAGCGACATGATGTCGATCGCCTGCAAACGCGGTGTGCTGCAGGAAGTCAGGATCTGCTTCAGCAAGGACCTGCGCAATTTCCGCACCTGCCAGGAGGTCGACCGTTCCGGCTGCCGCACGCGCGACATCACCGTGAAAGCTCAACGCTGACAGAGCGCTGCGAGGCGGCTAAGACCGCTTCATGAATTATCATCACAGCTTCCACGCCGGAAATTTCGCCGACATCCTCAAGCATGTCGTGCTGATGCGCATCCTGACTCATCTCGGCGCCAAGGATACGCCCTATCGCGTCATCGACACCCATGCCGGTGCCGGCCGTTACGATCTCGGCTCCGAGGAAGCGCTGCGCACGCATGAATGGAAGGACGGCGTGGCTCGGCTCGACCAGTCGCCGCTCGCCTCCAGCGTGGAGGCGTTGCTGGCACCATGGCGCGAAGCTGTCGCGGTCGCACGGGAAAGCCATGGCGCCGGCAGCTATCCCGGCTCGCCCTGGCTCTGCCGACACGCCATGCGGGCGGAGGACCGGCTTATCGCCGCCGAACTGCATCCAACCACTTACAAGAAGCTCGCCGCGACGCTCGGTCGCGATTCGCGCTGCAAGGCGCTGGCGATCGACGGCTGGACGGCGCTGCGCGCCAATGTCCCGCCGAAGGAACGACGCGGACTCGTGTTGATCGACCCGCCCTTCGAGGAGAAGGACGAGTTCGCGACGATGGCGGCCGAGTTCATTGCCGCGCACCGCAAATGGCCGACCGGCATTTACGCGCTCTGGTATCCGGTCAAGGAGCGCCGGGCCGCCGACGGCCTCGTGAATGCGATCGAGGATGCCGGCATCGGTCGCCTGCTCAGGCTCGAGATCGATGTCGACCGCCCCGAAGCCGCGGGAGGTCTCGGGGCCACCGGTCTGCTTGTGGTCAATCCGCCCTGGAAACTGGCGGAGGAAGCTCTCCTTCTGTTGCCGGCATTGTGCGAACGCCTCGCGCAAGGCCCGCGGCCGCGCTACCGTTGCGAGCCGATCCGCCCGGACGGCTGACATCTCCAGAACTGACCGGAATATGACCGATGCTGACCTTGCGCACCTCCCCAGCCTCCCCCTTCGGCCGCAAGGTCAAAATTGCCGCCCATGAGCTCGATCTCCTGGGCCGCATCGAGATCGTCGCGGCGGATACCACCGATCCCAAGGACACGTTGCGCGCCCAGAACCCGCTCGGCAAGATTCCGGCGCTGGTGCTCGAGGACGGCTCGGCACAGTTCGATTCCCGCGTCATCGCCGAGTATCTCGACCATCTCGCCGGTGGCGGCCTGATTCCGTCAGGCGAAGCGCGCTTTGCGCAGTTGCGCCTGCAAGCGCTGGCAGACGGCATCTGTGATGCGGCCCTGCTTCAGGTCTATGAAGGCCGGTTCAGGACGCCCGAGATGCGCAATGCCGCCTGGGTCGAGAATCAGGCCGGCAAGGTCGCGCGGGCGCTCGCTACACTTGAGGCAGCGCCGCCAGCCTGGTCTGGCAAACCCCGCATCGGTGAAATCGCACTGGCCTGCGCGTTGGGCTATCTCGATCTGCGTTTCGACGGAACGTGGCGGGCAGCTCACCCCAAGCTGGTCGCCTGGCTCGACGATTTCGCGGCGAAGGTGCCCTCCTTCGAAACCACCCGATTCAAGGGCTGACCGACTCCGAGCTAAAGCATCGGCCCGAAAAGTGGATTGCGGTTTTCAGGAAAGCCGATGCAAAGGGAAAGGGTTAGATCATCGGACTGGATACGATATCCGGTCCGATGATCTTGTCTCGCACAACAAAAAACCCGGTGGCCGAAGCCACCGGGTTCATTCTGAGCCCCGTGAGGGGATCGGACTAGAACTTGTAGTTCAGGCCAGCGCGGACGACCGAGAACTTGGTCTCGACGTTCGAGGTGAAGGTGCCGCCGGGAACGTTGAACGACTCCTTGTCGAGGTCGACGTAGAGATACTCGAGCTTCGCCGTCAGGTTGTTGGTGAAGGCGTACTCAAGACCAGCACCGACGGTCCAGCCGTACTGGGTGTTGTCGTTGCTGCCAGCGAACACGCCGTTGGAGACCTTGTTCTTGACGCTGCCGTAAGCGAAACCGCCGGTGACATACGGCAGGAACCGGTCGAAGGAGTAACCGACGCGGCCACGAACGGTGCCGAACCAGTTGACCTCGGTCGAGGCGCGGAGGTTGTTAGCCAGGTTGACGGACGTCGACTTCAGGTCAGCGCCCTGGAAATCGGCTTCAGCGCCGAGGACCCACTGGCCGATCTGGTAGTTGTAGCCGATCTGGCCACCACCGGTGAAGCCATCGGGATCGCTGAAGTTGCCGAGGTTGTTGGTGAAAGCGCCCGTGGTCGAGTCGATCTGGCCCCAAGCATAGCCAGCGTTGACGCCGACGTAGAAGCCGGTCCAGGTGAACACTGGCGGCAGGTAGATCGGGGCGGCAACCGGGCCCTTGCGGGACGGCAGGTCGGCAGCAGAGGCGGCGCCGGCAACGACGAGGCCGAGGGCCGCGACGCTCGTAAGCAGGTACTTCTTCATTTTAGACTCCTTTAGTCGTCGCTGGTGCCGGCGTGGCCCGGCGGTGATGTCGATGACGCCTTTATAGCCCGCGCCGGCGTCGATGTCTGTTGCGGCTAAAGCACAGGTACATTGCAGACCGCGGCAGAAATGCGGCACGAATGGGGATGACTAAGACCAATTGTTCAACACGCGTTAATTATTATTAAGCCACTGTGAATGGTAAACCGAATACTAACAACGCGTTGACCATATAGTGGAAGCAAGCAGGGAACGCGCGACATATCCTAAGGTTCCAGACAAAATGCGGCCACAATCTGTCACGGTCCTTCGCTTGCTCGTTCCGGGCTCGCGTGCTTAAGCCTTGCAGCACACTCCACGGAATGGACCAGGCCGGTGCCGCCGCTTTCTATATTCATTATTGCTCGGGATGAAGCCGACAGAATCGGCCGCACCATCGCCGCCGTGCGAGAGCTGAGCGATGACATCGTCGTGATCGATTCAGGCTCGACCGATGGCACGCAGACAATCGCCGAGCAATGCGGTGCCCGCGTGATCTTCAATGCGTGGCCGGGTTACGGTCAGCAAAAGCGCTTCGGGGAAGACCAGTGCCGCTATAACTGGCTCCTCAACCTGGATGCCGACGAAGTCGTGCCCAGGGAGATGGCCGTCGAGATAGCGGCGCTCTTCGCTCATGGCGATCCGCCTGCGGATGCCTACAGGACGCGCATCGCCGAGATATTCCCTGGCGAGCGCGCGCCGCATCGTTTCACCTATGCCTTGTCGCCGGTTCGGCTCTACCGGAAGGACAAGGGACGCTACTCGCCTTCGCCGGTTCACGACCGTGTCGATCTCTCTCCGGATGCCCGCATCGGCAGGCTGAAGGGCACGGTGCATCATTACTCCGTGCGTTCGCTCGGCGAGCAGATGGCGAAATTGAATAACTACAGCGACGCACAGGCCGACGATCTCGACAAGCGCGGCGAAACCCTTTCGGTATTTCGGCTGGTCGCCGAGTTCCCGGCCAATTTCGTCAAGGCCTATATTGGCCGGCGTCACGCCCTGCGCGGCGTCTATGGCTTCATGACCGCGATGAACTACGCCTTCTACCGCTATTTGCGCGCAGCCAAACATTGGGAACGGCGCCTCAAGCGTCACTCCGATAAAGATGCACGCAATGGCTGAGGTTGCGCTCGTCACCGGTGGAGCACGCCGGATTGGACGCGCCATCGTCGAGCACCTTGCGGATGCGGGCTACGCGGTTGCGATCCACTACCGCACATCGCACGTCGAGGCCGAAGCGCTCGCAGCGGACGTGCGCGGTCGGGGCGGCAAGGCGATCACCGTCGCTGCCGACCTGGCCGATCCCGCGGCGGTCGACACCATCATTCCGGCCGCCGAAGCAGCGCTTGGGCCGGTGACCCTTCTGGTCAACAGCGCCTCGAGTTTTCTGGTCGATGACATCCGCACGATCGATGTGCCGACCTGGAACCGGCAGTTCTCGACCAATCTGCGCGCGCCCTCTGTGCTCTCCGGCGCGATGGCCAATCATCTTCCCGCGGATCGAGAAGGCTGCATCGTCAACATTATCGATCAGCGGGTCTGGAAGCCGACCCCGGAGTATTACTCCTATACCTTGACCAAATCGGCGCTTCTCACGGCAACGACCACGATGGCGCAGGCACTCGCGCCGCGGATTCGCGTGAACGCCGTCGGGCCAGGGCCGACCTTTCCGAATCCGCAGGACGGCGAGGCCTTGCTCGCACGCGAGGCCGCGGGATCGCTGCTGCAAAGGAAGGTCGACGCGGCGGATATCGCCGGGGCGGTGCTCTATCTCGCCCGCGCCCGATCGGTCACGGGGCAAATGATCGCCGTCGACAACGGCCAGCACCTGGCCTGGCGAACCCCTGATATCGTGACCTGACGCCCCACTCCACGTCATCTGCAAGACGTTGAGCCGACAGGCAGCCGGGCTCGTCAGTCACGCAGGATGGCGACGCCGCGCGAGGCGCGCGACGTCGCCACTGTAACGCTCAGGCTGCGGCCTTGTTCTTGATCGCGCCGATGATGGCGGTCAGAATCGCGCCGCCAGCGCCGCCAGCGATCAGGTTTGACAGGATACCGCCGACACTGAGATTGCCGCCCGCCGCCGCCGCCGTGATGGCTGGCAACACGATGGGTACCAACTGGCCAAGAACGCCGCCGCCGACCAGACCGGCGATGGTGTTTCCGAGAGTTCCGAGATCGAAGCTGGACGAGGCTTTACCCGCAGCATTGCCACCCAGCGCGCCTGCGACGAGGCTGATCAGAAGCTGTTCCATGAGACCCCCAAAGCCATGATGCATGGCCTTGGGAGGATGACTCCGCCCGTTTCTCGAAGCAACCTGAGATTGAACCGGCCGAAAGCCGGCCTATTTCGGTCGCGTCAACGTGATCGCCGAGATCAGCCGGCCGTAATCCGGCTCCTGCCGATGCGTCGTGCGGCGATAGCTGAAGAAGCGCTGTTCATCGCCATAGGTGCACAGGCCGAGGTCGATGAAGCGGCCGATGCCGGCCTCCTGGGCCTTGAAAGCGATGAAGGCAGGCAGATCGAACATGGCGCGCGCAGGATGCTCCGAGGCGTGGAAGAAGCGCGCATAGGTCGCATTCTCCGACTTGAAGCGCTCGATGAATTCCGGCCCAACCTCATAAGCCTTGGCGCTGATCGTTGGCCCAAGCACCGCCAGGATGCGTTCGCGACGCGCGCCGAGCTTTTCCATCGCGGTCACAGTCACGCCGACAATCCCCGTGAATGCCCCCTTCCAGCCGGAATGGGCGGCGCCGATGACGCCCGCCTCGCTATCGGCGAAGAGGATGGGTCCACAATCAGCGGTGGAAACGCCGAGCGCCACGCCGTGAGCCGTGGTCACCATGGCATCGGCCTTCGGCTTCTCCCCGAGCCACGGGCCGGTGACGAGCGCTGCATCCGCGGAATGGACCTGGTGCACACTGACGAGATGCGTGGGCTCGACCTCGAGGTGAGCCGCCATCCGCGCCCGGTTCTCGGTAACATGCGCCTTGTCGTCGTCCGAGCCGAGGCCGCCATTGAGCGAGGCGTAGATGCCCGAGGATACACCGCCCTCGCGGGTGAAGAAGGCATGCGCAATGCCGTGTTCGGCGGAAAGATCGGGCGAAGTGATGAACATGGCGGGTTCCGGCTCAGGCGTCAGCCCTGCTCTGGCATCTGATGAAGGTCAAATCCGGGCAGCAGCGGCAGTCGTGAATCCGATAATGCCAGAACCTTGAACAATTCACCCATCTCGGTCGCGCCAATGGCGGTGAGCCGTGCGAAAGCCGCCTGGATCGCCTCCGCCTGCTCCGGCCGTGCTCTGCCGCAGAGCGCCTGCGCACGTTCCGCCAGCCCGAGCGCCAGCAGGAAATCGCGCTGCGTCGCCGGTCCATGCGCCGCAGCCCCGGCCCGCCACGCAGCCTGCGCCATCCGTTCGAAATCGACATGAACCGTGAGGTCGGCCTCACCGGTATCGGCAAGCGGATCAACCATTCGATGCCGATGGACCGCCTGAAGCGTATCTCCGAAGCCTGAACGCCCGGAACCGTAGTCGATGAACAGCGCAGCGCCGCCTTGCTCGGCGAGATGGCCGCCCACCGTCGTCACGACATCAAGCGCTGCGGTCGGCTGTTCGAAGATGCTTCCCTCCGGGGCGGCAATCCCAAGTGCACGCTCTGGCGCATGGGCGAGCCCGAATGCCAGCTCGCGTGCGGCATTGATTCCGACCAAACGTTCGCGCCAGCCATCTCCGACGCGCACGAATTGATCGAGCGGCAGCGCGTCGAGGAACTCGTTGGCGAGCAGGATCGTCGGCCCCTTCAGCGCAGTCCCGATGCTGTCGTGCCAGACCGGCTCGGTTGCGGAGGCCAAGGTCCGAGCCTGGGCTTGCCGCAGCACGGGGCTCATCTCGACGAGATGCACGGAAACCGCCTCTCGGAACCCCGGAACGATCCGCGCGGCCCGCAACACATCGGCCATCAACGTGCCGCGGCCCGGTCCAAGCTCGACGAGGCGCAAGCTTGCAGGCTCGCCCATCATCCGCCAGACCGCGCCGGCCCACAGCCCGATCAGTTCCCCGAACATCTGGCTGATCTCGGGCGCCGTCGTGAAGTCTCCCTCGGCACCGAAAGGGTCGCGGGTCATGTAGTAGCCGTGACGGGGATGGCCGAGGCAGAGCGCCATATAGCGCGAGACGCTGAGCGGGCCCTCGTCCTGGATCAGGCGGATGATCTCCGCCTTGAGCGCATTCAAGCGCCAGCCCGTCTGGCACGCAGCGCCAGATAGAGCCCGGCGAAGAAGAGCGGCACGGACAACAGCATGCCCATGGTGATTCCCCCGCTCAGCGCATCGACACTTCCGCCGAACAGGAAGCCGAGCTGCGGATCGGGCTCGCGGAAAAGTTCGCAGACGATGCGCGCGACCGCATAACCCATGCCGAAGACACCCGCGACGAGGCCGGGTCGCTTGAAGCCGCCAGCCCGGACGACGAGCGCGAGCAGGATGAAGAGCAGGATCCCCTCCCCCAGCGCCTCATAGAGCTGGCTCGGATGGCGCGGCAACGGCCCGGCATTGGGAAAGACCATGGCGAAGGGCAATCCCGGTGCCGGCCGGCCCCAGAGCTCGGCATTGATGAAATTGGCGATGCGCCCAAGGAAGAGCCCGATCGGAACGACGGCGGCGGCGAGATCGAAGACGCTCAGCGCCGGGTGCCCGCGCCGGCGCGCAAACAGGAACAGCGCCGTCGCCGCCCCCAGCAACCCACCATGGAACGACATACCACCCTGCCAGATCGCGATGATGTCCTGCGGCCGGGCGAGATAGCGCTCAAGGTCGTAGAACAGCACGAAGCCGATGCGCCCGCCGAGCACCACGCCAAGCGCGACCCAGAGCAGCATGTCGTCGAGCTCTTCTGCCGCGGGATGCTTCGAGCTCCCCCACAGCGCAGGAGACGAGACCAACCGGCGTGCATACCACCAGCCCCCGATCAGCCCCACGACATAGGCGAGGCCATACCATTTGACCGAAAGCGGTCCGAGTTGCAGCGCGACCGGGTCGATCACCGGGAAGGGGATGGCGAATACGGGCATGGGCAAAGGTCCGGTGGCGGAAGTCGCAGTCTCGCTCAGGCGGTTGCGCACCGCCCATCACACGTCATCCCGGGCGACCGAAGGGACGCTCGGGAGGACTGCGCGAAGGAAAACCTGCCGCGACATGGCCGGCTGGAGGCGAAGTGGTCAAGCAAAAAGGGCGCCGGTATGCACCCCGCCTGCCCTGCTCAGACCTTGATGATGAGCTTGCCGAAATTCTTCCCGTCGAGCAGGCCGATGAACGCCTCAGGCGCCTGGGCGAGGCCCTCCACGATGTCCTCCTTGTATTTCAAGGCGCCTCCGGCGATCCAGCCGGACGCCTCCCGTTCGAAGGCCGGGCGCTGCGCGACGAACTCACGCTGGATGAAACCACGGATCGTCAGACTCTTGGTCAGGACCTGGCGCATGACGATGGGCAGCCGGTCCGGGCCCTCGAAATCGCCCGTGCTGTTATACTGCGCAATCAGCCCGCAGACCGGAATCCGGGCAAAGCCGTTCAGCAGCGGAAACACCGCGTCCCAGACCTTGCCGCCGACATTCTCAAAATAGACGTCGATGCCATTCGGACAGGCCGCCGCCAGTTGGTCGGCGAAATCGGGAGCGCTGTGATCGACGACGGCATCGAATCCGAAGGTCTCGCGGATGAAGGCGCATTTCGTCTCGCCACCCGCGATCCCGACGGCGCGCGCGCCCTTGATCCGCGCGATCTGCCCCACCGCCGATCCCACAGGCCCGCTGGCGGCTGCCACGACCACGGTCTCCCCCGCCTTGGGTTGGCCGATCGTCAACAGGCCGGCATAAGCGGTGAAGCCTGGCATCCCGAGCACGCCCAGCGCGGTCGTGATTGGCGCGGCGGCCGGATCGATCTTGCGCAGTTGGCCCCCGTCGGCCACCGCGTAGGACTGCCAGCCGGAATGCGAAAGCACGATATCGCCTGGCCTGAAGTCGGGGTGGCGGCTCTCCAGAACCTCCGCAACTGTGCCGCCTTCCATCACCTGACCGATCGCCACCGGAGCGGAATAGGATTTCTCATCGCTCATCCGCCCCCGCATATAGGGGTCGAGCGAGAGATAGAGGATGCGCACAACCACCTGGCCGTCGGAAGCCTCCGGAACCGCAGCGTGCTCGAGCCTGAAATCGCTGGGGCGGGGCCGGCCGACCGGGCGAGCGGCCAGAACGATCCTGAGATTATCCTGTTGGGGCATGGGGTTCCGTCCTCCCTCGAGCGCGTCGTTTGGATTGGTCAATTCATATGGGAGCAACGTTGCTCCGGGAGCACCACCTCACCCGTGCATTTTGCCACAGGGCGGCGCACGCTCCTGACATGACGAAACGCCTCGGGCATCTTACATCGGGCTCATGAATCGCCAGCGCACCGACGACTTGCCGGAAGACGAGATCGAGGACGAGGAGGATGGCCTCCCGCTCCCCGACGCAACCGTCGATGCCGGCGAGACCGCGCCCTCCGAACTGAAGCACGGCATCGAGGTCATCGCCGGCTTCGCCAAGCACCTGCCGAACAAGCCCGGCGTCTACCGTATGTTCGATCGGGCCGGCGAGGTGCTCTATGTCGGCAAGGCCAAGAGCCTGAAGAATCGCGTCACGGCCTATGCGCGCGGGCTTGCCCATACCAACGCCGTCGCCCGGATGATCTCCGAGACGGCGAACATGGAATTCGTCACCACGGGGACGGAAACCGAGGCGCTGCTGCTCGAATCCAACCTGATCAAGCAGCTCAGGCCGCGCTACAATGTCCTGCTTCGCGACGACAAATCCTTTCCCTATATCCTGCTGACGGGCGACCACCCTGCCCCGCAGATCGCCAAGCATCGCGGCTCGCGCCAACGCAAGGGCGATTATTTTGGGCCGTTCGCATCGGTCCAGGCGGTGAAGCGCACCATCGACGCACTGCAGAGGGCGTTCCTGCTGCGCTCCTGCTCCGACAGCTATTACGAGAACCGCACGCGGCCCTGCCTGCTCTTCCAGATCAAGCGCTGTGCCGCGCCTTGCACGGGCGAAATCTCGCATGCCGATTACCAGGCACTGGCTGATCAGGCGCGCGATTTCCTGTCAGGCCGCTCCTCGACCGTGAAGCGGACGCTGTCGGAGCGGATGCAGGCGGCGGCGGAGGCTCTCGAATTCGAGCAGGCGGCGCGCTACCGCGACCGGCTGGCGGCGCTCTCTGCGGTCCAGGCCGGCCAGGACATCAACACCCAGGGCGTCGAGGAGGCGGATGTCTTCGCCATCGATGAGCAGGCCGGGCATTTCTGCGTCGAGATCTTCTTCTTCCGCAACCACCAGAACTGGGGCAATCGGGCGCTTTTCCCCCGCGCCGACAAAAGCCTCACG
The DNA here is from genome assembly GCF_052115465.1 of Allobosea sp. 2RAB26. Lineage (NCBI taxonomy): Bacteria > Pseudomonadati > Pseudomonadota > Alphaproteobacteria > Hyphomicrobiales > Alloboseaceae > Allobosea > Allobosea sp. 2RAB26. Next base: position 305,302 of record NZ_JBFRGS010000004.1, read on the forward strand.
CCCGCCGAAGTCCTGGCCTCCGTCGTCACCCAGTTCTACGACGACAAGCCGCCCCCACGCCTCGTGCTGCTCTCGCATGAGGTCGAGGAGATCGAACTGATCGGCGAAGCGCTCTCGGCTCGCGCCGGCCGCAAGGTCGAGATCGCGGCGCCCAAGCGTGGCGAGAAATTCGATCTCGTCGCCCACGCCCGGAAGAACGCGCATGAGGCACTCTCCCGCAAGCTCGCCGACAATGCCGGGCAGCAGAGTCTGCTTGTCGCGCTCGGCGAAGCCTTCGGGCTGCCAAGGCCGCCGCGCCGCGTCGAAGTCTACGACAACTCCCACATCATGGGGACGAATGCGGTCGGCGGCATGATCGTCGCCGGCCCGGACGGTTTCATGAAGAGCCATTACCGCACCTTCAACATCTCCTCCGACACCATTGCCGGCGACGATTTCGGCATGATGCGGGAGGTGCTGAAGCGGCGGTTCTCGCGATTGGCGAAGGAGAGCGTGGCAGCGGAGGGCGGCGACGCCGTAGATCTCGCAGCGGCCGAATCTCCTGCCCCGCCCCCCGAGGCTCAGGACGAAACCGCCTTTCCCTCGCGCCCCGATCTCGTCATCGTCGATGGTGGCAAGGGCCAGTTCGAGGCCGCGCGCCTGATCATGGCCGAATGCGGAGTCACCGATATTCCGCTCGTCGCCATCGCCAAGGGCGCCGACCGCAACGCCATGCGCGAGACGTTCTTCATGGCCGGCAAGGAGCCGTTCAAGCTGCCACCGCGCGACCCCGGCCTCTATTTCATCCAGCGCCTGCGCGACGAGGCGCATCGTTTCGCCATCGGCACGCATCGCGCCAGACGCAAGCGCGACATCACCAAGAACCCGCTCGACGAGATTGCGGGCATTGGCCCTTCGCGAAAGCGGGCGCTTCTGCTGCATTTCGGCACGGTCAAGGCGATCCAGCGCGCCAAGCTCGACGACCTCATGCGCACGCCCGGCGTCAATGCCGCCACCGCCAAGGCGGTGCACGATTTCTTTCACGATGCGTAGGGCTCGTACACGCCTCGCGGGATTGCGTGTTGACGCTGTCACAAGCGCGCTGCTTTGGTGTTTCCCGTGACGATTCTTCCAGATGCCATCAGGCGGCGGGGCCCTTGGTCCCTGCCAAATTTGCTGACCTACGGCCGGATCGCAGCGATTCCGGCGCTGGTGGCGCTGCTATTCTGGCCGCGCGACGACTGGATGCGCTGGATCGCGTTGGCGATCTATGTCGCGGCGGCTGTGACGGATTATCTCGACGGGTGGATCGCCCGGGCGTGGAGCCAGCATTCGGCGATCGGCCGGATGCTCGATCCGATCGCCGACAAGCTTCTGGTCTGTGCCCTGCTGCTGATGCTTGTCGCAGACGGCACGATCTATGGCTGGTCGCTCTGGGCGGCCATCGTCATCCTCTGCCGCGAGATCCTGGTATCGGGCTTGCGCGAGTTCCTGGCCGAGCTGCAGGTCAGCGTTCCCGTCAGCAAGGTGGCGAAATGGAAGACTACGGCGCAACTCCTGGCGCTCGGCTTCCTCGTTGCCGGCCCCGCCGGCGACAAGGTTCTGCCGTATAATACGCAGATCGGCATCGTCATGCTGTGGCTGGCGGCAATCCTGACCATCTATACCGGGTGGGATTATCTTAACTCCGGAATCCGCCATCTGGTGGATGAGGATGAGCGCGCATCATGATCGACAGTCTGGCCGAGACCCGAACCCTGAAGCTCGTCTATTTCGCCTGGGTCCGCGAACGCATCGGCGTTGCGGAAGAAACCGTGGAGGTGCCCCACGAGGCACGGACCGTGGCTGACTTGGTGGATTGGCTGAGAGGGCGCGACGAAGGCTACGAGATGGCCTTCGAGAATGCCGCGATCGTGCGCGCCGCCATCGACCATGTCCATGTCAAGCCGGAAGCCTCCCTCGCAGGCGCCAGGGAGATCGCCTTCTTCCCGCCGATGACGGGCGGCTGAGGCAAGCCGGGCCCACGCCATGACTCCGGTCGTCCGCATCCAGCGCGAGGATTTCGACCTCAACGCCGAGGTCGCGGCGCTGACCCGCGACCGGACCGATATCGGCGCCGTCGTCACCTTCGCCGGGCTTTGTCGCGATGAAGGTGGCCAACTGGCAGCGCTCGAGCTCGAGCATTATCCCGGCATGGCCGAGGCCGAGATCGGGCGCGTGGCAGCGGAGGCAGTCGAGCGCTGGCCGCTCAATGGTCTGGTCGCCATCCATCGTTACGGGCTGATCAGGCCGGGCGGACAGATCGTGCTGGTGGTCGCCGCATCACGCCATCGCCGCGCCGCCTTCGAGGCAGCCGAATTCCTGATGGACTATCTCAAGACCCGGGCTCCCTTCTGGAAGCGCGAGCACCTGAGCGACGGCACCATCGGCGGATGGGTCGAAGCCAAGGCCGACGATGATACCGCCGCAGCACGCTGGAACTGAATGAATGTCTGGCCAACAGAAGAGCCCGCTGATCTCCGCAGTCGGCGTAGCCACTCTGCTCGGCCTGGGCCACGCCCAAGCCGCCGAAACCGGCATCAAGACCTTCCGTGACTGGATCGCCGGATGCGACAATCTCAAGGGCTGCACGGCCTTGTCGCTGCCCGCGGAAGCAGCGAGCGATATCGGCTTCCTGAAGCTCGAGCGCTCGGCCGGACCGGCCGGTGCAGCCTCATTCTCCCTGCGTCTCAGAGGCGAGCAGCTCAAGGCGCCGCTCTCCGTACAATTGCTTCTGGATGGCGCCCCCTTCCCCGCCGCAGGCAAGAGCCTGCCCGCCCGTCGCGACGGTGAGGACAGCGCAACCCTTCTGCTGTCCGACGCCGATACCGAGGCCCTCATCGCCGCAGCGCGAAAGGCGACCCGGCTGACGGCCAAACTTGCCGGCAAGACCTACGACATCTCGCTCGCGGGTTCGGTCGCCGCCATGCTCTGGATCGACGAACAACAGGGCAGGCTTGGCGGCCCGAGTGCACTGATCCGCAAGGGCCCGGCCACGACCGTGCCTGCGGCGCCGGCCCTGCCTGTGATCGACGCGCGGGCGACTGCCGGGTTTCCTGCGCCCGACGCCAAGGCGACGAAGGCCATGGTGGTTGCGCTGCGCAAGCACCTCAAGCAACACGACCCCGACCTTTGCGACGACGGCGGCGACGCGGACTCGGATTCCGACAGCGTCTGGTCGCTTGACGCCTCCACGAAGCTGGTTGGCCTGCTCTGCTCGCGCGGCGCCTACAATGTCACGACCGGCTTCTGGAGCGTGACCGGCAGTGATGTCGCGAAGGCCAGGAAGGTCATGTTCCCTCAACCCGGCGCCAACAGCGACAATCTCCTGATCAATGCCAGCTTCGACCCAGCGACCGGACAGGTCGGCTTCTTCGGCAAGGCGCGCGGCATCGGGGATTGCGGCAGTGCCGGCAACTATGCCTGGACCGGCTCGGGCTTCGTTCTGACCGCCTTGAGCGAGATGCCGGAATGCCGCGGCGTGGATCCGGAGGACTGGCCGACGCTCTATCGAAGCGACGTGAAGCTCGCCAAATAGCAAAAGGCCCGGTCTCTCGACCGGGCCTTTGTTCGATCGCTCACGCTGCCTTGGAGGCTGGCCTCACCGCAGCGGAATAATCTTCCATGATCACCTTGCCCATATTGCCGGTGATGAACTTGTAGGGCCCGATTTCGGAGACCAGCGTCACCTCGGCGGCCGAGCCGGTGATAAAGCATTCCGAGAAGCCCTCGAGCTCCTCCGGGCGGATGCGCCGCTCGACCACTTCGAAACCGCGTGCCCGGCACAGATCGATCACGGACTGGCGGGTAATGCCATTCAGGAACCTGTCGGCGATCGGGGTGTGAACCACGCCATCCCTTATGAAGAAGATATTGGCGCCGGTGCATTCGGCGACATTGCCTTCCCAGTCGAGCATCATCGCGTCGGCATAGCCGGCCCGCTCCGCCTTGTGCTTGGAGAGCGAGCAGATCATGTAGAGTCCGGCAGCCTTGGCATGGACCGGCGCGCAGGCCGGGTCGGGACGGCGATAATCGGCAACGTCGAGACGCACGCCCTTCAGTTTCTGGGCCATGTCGAACATGCTCGGCCACTCCCAGACCGCGATCGCGGTATGGATGCTGTTGTTCATGCCGGACACAGCCATCATCTCCGAGCCGCGCCAGGCGACCGGGCGGAGATAGGCATCCTTGAGGCCGTTCTCCTTGAGGCAGAGATATTTGGCTGCGTCGATCTCGGCGACCGAATAGGGGATCGCGAAATCCATGATCTCGGCCGACTTGTGGAAGCGCTGCGAATGCTCGGTGCACTTGTAGATGACGCCGTCATAGGAGCGTTCGCCCTCGAAGACACAGGAGCCGTAATGCAACCCGTGGGTCAGTACGTGCACCTTGGCGTCCTTCCACGGCACGAGCTTGCCGTCGAACCAGATCACGCCGTCGCGCTGGTCGAAAGGAATGACAGACATGGGGCAACTCCTCTGCGAGTCTTCATGCGCCGAACTGGGCCACAAGGGCGTAGGGCGCGCAATCACTGAACAATTACTGCGCTGCAGCAACCGAAAGCGACATAATCAGTCGCCCCGGATGCTTGACCGGTAATCTTCCGTCTGAGATATGTCAACATGGCTGACGTAAAATATGGAGCGCCTCGTGACTGACACGCAAGTCCGATCGACCGATGCGCCCCGGCCCGCGCCCGCCGAGGACGTACCCTACGACCTGATCGAGCTCTTCTTCTTCGCCTATCGCGATTTCGTCAGCGACCCCGACCGCATCCTGGCGGATTACGACTTCGGCCGGGCGCATCACCGCGTGCTGCATTTCGTGCAGAGGCGCCCGGGCCTGACGATCGCCGAACTGCTCGACATCCTGCAGATCACCAAGCAGAGCCTCAACCGCGTGCTGAAGGAGCTTGTCGAGACCGGCTTCGTCGAGTCCCGCATGGGCACGCAGGACAAGCGCCAGCGCAACCTCTATCCGACGGAGACCGGCAAGGAGCTGGCCGTGAGGCTGGCGCGTCTCCAGGGCAAACGGATCAATGCGGCGCTCAGCGCCGTCGGCCCCGAGGCAGGCGAGCAGGTGGCGCGCTATCTCGCGGGGTTGATCGATCCCGCCGAACGCAAGAAGGTACTGGGCTTTCTCGCTACGCCGGTGTGAGCTGCGCGGCGAAGAGCATCCAAGCCGGACATGGCACCGTCGCCAAACCGGGGGATCCTGGTCTCCCGGCGGCGGGGATCGCGCTCCGGCTACGAAGAGGACCAAGCCCGATGACCGCAGCCAAGGCCCTGAAGCCGGTCCCCGACGAGGCCCCGCATATCCTCGTGGTCGATGACGACCGCCGCCTGCGCGACCTGCTGGCGCGCTTTCTCGGCGATCACGGCTACCGTGTCACCACGGCCGCCAATGCGGCCGAGGCCGATTCGCGCCTTGCCCATCTCGTCTTCGACGCCATCGTGCTCGACATCATGATGCCCGGCGAGAACGGCTTCGACTTTGCCCGTCGTTTCCGCGGCGGCTCCAACGCCCCGATCCTGATGCTGACCGCGCGCGCCGACAGCGCCGACCGCATCAATGGGCTGGAAATCGGCGTCGATGACTATCTCACCAAGCCTTTCGAGCCGCGCGAGCTCATCCTGAGACTTGGCAACATCCTCAAGCGAACCATCGTCGTGGATGCCCCGCAATCGGGCAGCCATCCTGATTTCGTCCGCTTCGGCCCCTTCATCTATGGTCTCGCCCGCGGCGAATTGCGCCATGGCGAGGAAACGATCCGGCTCACCGAGCGCGAGCGCGAGATCCTGACGGCCCTGGCCGAGCGTGCGGGTGAGCATGTCCCGCGCGAACAGCTCGCGGCGCAGGGCTCGGCGGCCAATGATCGCACCATCGACGTCCAGATCAACCGGCTGCGCCGCAAGATCGAGCGCGACCCGGCAGACCCGCTCTATCTCCAGACCGTTCGGGGTGTCGGCTACCGGCTGGTCACGGATCGGGGCTGAATCGATGCAAGTCGGCGCGCGTGGCATGCGCTTGGCTCAGGCAGTCGGCCTCGGCCTTCGGCGGGTCGGGACCGCGATGGGACATGTGCGGGTCGGGCTCGCACGCATGCTCAGGCCCGTGCTCAAGCTCGGCGGCCGGCCGCTGCGGATGATCGGCCGTTACATGCCGAAGGGCCTCTATCCGCGCGCCCTCGTCATCGTCATTGCGCCGGTCGTGCTGCTGCAGTCGGTCATCGCCTATGTCTTCATGGAGCGGCACTGGCAGACGGTGACGCAACGCCTGTCCTCGGCCGTCTCTGCCGACATCGCGGCGCTGATCGACGTCTATGAGAGCTATCCGCAGGATGCGCAGGCAAGCGTGCTCAGTCGCATCGCACTGGAGCGCCTCGGCCTGGATGTCGACATCATCCCGGACGCCGATCTGCCGCCACCGGGCCCCCGCCCGTTCTTCTCGCTGCTCGACAGTGCGCTCTCGACGGAACTGAGCCAGCAGGTCGCACGGCCCTTCTGGCTCGATACGGTCGGCCGCTCCAGCCTGATCGAGATCAGGGTGAAGCTCGGGCCGAACGTGATGCGGGTACTGACGCGGCGCAGTCAGGCCTATGCCTCGAACAGCCATATCTTCCTGATCTGGATGATCGGCACATCGCTGATCCTGCTGACCATCGCCGTGCTGTTCCTGCGTAACCAGATCAGGCCGATCCTGCGCCTGGCCGACGCTGCGGAGGCATTTGGCAAGGGACGCGACTCCGATTTCCGGCCGCGCGGCGCGCGCGAGGTCCGGCGTGCCGGCAACGCCTTCATAGAAATGAAGCGCCGCGTGGAACGCTCGGTCGGCGAGCGCACGACCATGCTCAACGGCGTCAGCCACGACCTGCGCACGATCCTGACTCGCTTCAAGCTTTCACTCGCACTTCTCGAACGCTCCTCGGAGATCGACGCGCTGGAGAAGGATGTCGACGAGATGAGCCGTATGCTCGAGGACTATCTCGCCTTCGCCCGCGGCGACGTCGGCGAGGCTGCGGTCGAGACCGATATCCGCGCCCTTCTGGAAGATCTGAAGGTCAATGCCGAACGGCAAGGCCATCAGACCGAGCTCGAAGTCGTCGGCGACCCGCTGGTCGTGATTCGACCGGACGCGATCCGCCGCCTGCTGACGAATCTCGTCTCCAACGCAGCGCGCTTCGGCGATCGCATCGCCATTCGTGCTACCCACGACGCCCGCTACCTGATCGTGATGATCGACGATGACGGCCCAGGCATCCCCGCCGGCTTGCGGGAGGATGTTTTTCGTCCGTTCTTCCGGCTGGATGAGGCCCGCAATGTCGACAGTGGCGGCACGGGGCTCGGCCTTGCCATTGCCCGAGACATCGCCCGGGCCCATGGCGGCGACATCATCCTGGCGGACTCGCCGCTGGGCGGCCTGCGCGCCACCGTCCGACTTCCGGTCTGATCTGCGCGACATCACGCCCCGCGGACTCGCGGGGGAGCGCTGTCGTCTCGGCCATCGCGGGCTACGCTGGACCTCACGACACGCCTTCGGGCCGGATCGCGCCGAGGCGCTGGAAATACGCGGCCGCCTGATCAAGGAAGGCCCTTACCTTCGCTGCCAGATGCTGCCCGCTCGGAACAACGAGGTGCACAGGCAGCGGTGCCGGCTCGAAATCGCGCAGCAGCCGCACCAATGTTCCCGCGGCAATGTCGTCTGCCACCTGGTAGGACAGCGGCCGTGCCAGCCCGCGACCGGCGCGGGCCGCAATCAGGCCCGATTCAATCTCGTTGACGATGAACCGGGGCGCGACGGCAACGCTCGACCCGCGCGCCGATCCGCCAAAACGCCAGAGCATGCCCTGCCCTGCTGCCACGCTGGCAATGGTGTCATGCTGCAGCAGGTCCGAGGGGCGCGACGGCATGCCACGGCTTGCGAGATAGGATGGAGCCGCGACCAGGAGGCGTCTGACCTCGCCGACTTTGCGTATGACCAGCCGCGAATCCGGCAATGGACCGATCCGGATTGCGACGTCGAGCCCTTCATCGATCATGTCGAGATTGCGGTCGGCCAGAACGAGTTCGACCTGTACCTCGGGATGCAGGTCCAGGAACTCCGTCACCAAGGGCGTGACATGGCGCCGGCCGAAGGCCAGCGGGGCAGTGACCCGCAGCAGGCCACGAACCGGGGCCGCGGCGACACCCGACATCGACGACTCGTAGTCGGCCAGCATCCGTCTCGCGGAGGTCGCGAGCGCACGCCCGGCATCCGTCGGAGTGAGTTGGCGCGTGGTACGGGCAATCAAGCGTGCGCCGACGCGTTCCTCGAGCCCGGCAAGAGCCCGCGTCACCGCCGGGCGCGAACGGCGCAGCTGCCGGCCCGCACCCGCGAGGCTGCCGGTATCAAGGATGGCGACGAAGATCGCCAATTCGTCGAGGCGGTCCAATCAATGTTCCTATCTATGGAATTCTGACTTTCAAGAATAGCGTGTTTCGCTCGGTAACTGAAACAAACAGACTGTGACCTCATCTCGTGAGGTCACCCCATGTCACAAACCGGCATCACCCTTCACAGCACGCCGCTCTCTGGCCATGGCCATCGCGTCGAGCTGCTGCTGCTGGCACTCGGACTCGATTATCGCTTTGCTTCGGCTCCGGCTGATGTGCGCAGGAGTGAAGCCTTTCTCGCGCTCAATCCGCTCGGCCAGATCCCGGTGCTTCAGGACGGGGCGCTGGTACTGGCTGACAGCAACGCGATCATGGTCTATCTGGTGAAGCGCTACGCTCCGGACAGCGCCTGGCTGCCAAGCGAGCCGCTCGCCGCGGCCCAGGTCCAGCGCTGGCTCTCGATCGCAGCCGGAGAGGTCATGCACGGTCCCTCGACTGCGCGGTTGATCACCCAGTTTGGACTGAAGGACGATGCCGCCCGCGCCGAGCGGATCTCCTCGCGGCTGCTCACCTTCATGGAAAGTCACCTGGCGGAGCGCGCCTTCCTCGCGGCGGAGCAGCCGACGCTGGCCGACCTTGCCTGCTATTCCTATGTGGCGCACGCTCCGGAAGGCGGCATCTCGCTCAAGCCCTACCCGGCAGTGAGAGCCTGGACCGCGCGGATCGAGGCTCTGCCCTTCTTCAAGCCGATTCCGCCCTCCCCGCTTCCCGCCAAGGGATGATGCGCCATGGACGATTCCCCCTTCCATCGAGGTGAGCTCGATGCACAGGCCCGCGCGGGCCTGTTCTCGCGCGGAGCCGGCATCCGCAGCCTCATGCCGGATCAGCACAGGACCTTCTTCCCGCTCCTGCCCTATCTCTTCATCGGCGGGCTCGGTCGCGATGGCTGGCCGATCGCAACCGTGCTGAGCGGAGAAGCCGGCTTCGTGCAAAGCCCCGCACCAACCCGCCTGCGCATCGCTGCGCTGCCCTCGGCAGCCGATCCGGCCGCCGAAGCGCTGGAAACGGACCGTCCCGTCGGCCTGCTTGGCCTCGACTTCACGACGAGGCGACGTAACCGCGCCAACGGTATCATTGCCGCACGTGATCCAGACGGTCTCTCGGTCGAGGTCTCACAGAGCTTCGGGAACTGTGCGAAGTACATCCAGACCCGCGTCCCGACAGCTATTGCCCGCTCGCCGGAGGTGGCGGAGCCACTGAACCGATTGGACGCGGCTGCCCGGACCGTGATCGGAGCCGTGGATACCCTGTTCATCGCCAGTTCGTCCGGGCCGCAGGGCGGATCAGCCGCGGGTGTCGACATCTCGCATCGCGGCGGCCGGCCGGGCTTTGTCCGGATCGACGGCGACGTCCTGACGATCCCGGATTTCACCGGCAACAGCTACTTCAACACACTCGGCAATCTGCTGCTGGAGCCGCGCGCCGCGCTGCTCATTCCCGACTTCGCGATGGGCGACATCATTCAGCTTCAGGGCGAAACGGAGATCGTCTGGAGCGGCCCGGAGCTCGGAACCTTAAGCGGCTCGCAGCGGCTCTGGCGCTTTCGCATCGCACGCGCCTGGCGGCGCAAGCGCGCACTGCCCTTCAACTGGTCGGCAGCCGAACCGGCGCCGACCACACTGGAAACCGGGACGTGGCAGCGAGACCGTTCCGCTGCCTGAGCCCTCGTCAGAAGAGCCGGCCACCATTAGGGACAGCGAGGCTGGGCCCAATCAGCACCACCTCGCCGTTACGGTCAGGCATGCCGAGCGTCAGGACCTCTGACATGAATTTTCCGATCTGGCGCGGCGGGAAATTGACCACCGCGAGGACCTGCCGGCCCGGAAGATCCTCGCAGCGATAGTGCGTGGTGATCTGCGCCGACGATTTCTTGAGACCAATCTCACCGCCGAAATCGATCACCAGCTTGAACGCCGGCTTGCGTGCCTCGGGATAGGGCAGTGCCTCGACGATGGTGCCGACACGAATGTCGACCTTGAGGAAATCGTCGAAGCTGATCGTCTCCGGCGGTTCGGACGTCGTACTCAAAATTTCTCCCAGGCGCGATCATGTGCGCTCGACTCGAGTTTGCGGACGGGCGCCGCCCTGTGCTGGGCGGCAGGCTTGCGGCTCGGGGCGGCTGCGCGAGGAGCGGGAGGGACGACGCTCGCCATCTTGCGTGCCATATACTGCAAGCCGGCAACGTCGCCGCCAAGCCTGAAGCGCGCGACCTGAGCCGCGAGGCGATCAGCCTCCTGCGACAGCGCATGCGCCGCGGCCGTCGACTCTTCCGCCATGGCGGCATTCTGCTGCGTCGCCTGGTCCATCTCGTTGACGGCGCTGTTGACCTCCTGGAGTCCAGCAGCCTGCTCCTGGGCTGCCGACGCAATCTCGGCAACCAGCGCGGTGACGCGGGTGATCTCGCCGGCCATCCGCTGCAGGGCATTGCCGGTCTGGCCGACCAGTGCGACGCCCTTGTCGACCTCGACGGTCGAAGCGGTGATCAGTCCCTTGATCTCCTTGGCCGCTTCGGCAGAACGCTGCGCCAGTGCCCGGACCTCGGACGCGACGACGGCGAAACCCTTGCCGGCATCGCCCGCGCGCGCCGCCTCGACGCTGGCATTCAGTGCCAGCAGATTGGTCTGGAAGGCAATCTCGTCGATGACACCCACGATCTGCGAGATCTCGTCCGCAGACTTCTCGATGCCGCCCATGGCCGACACTGCGTCGCGCACGATCTGGGTCGACTGCTCGGCCTCCGTCTTGACCTGAGTGGTCGCCTGGCTTGCGAGGCGCGCACTTTCGGCGGTCTGCCGTACGGTGGCGGTGAGTTCGTCGAGCGCGGTTGCCGTCTCCTCCACCGATGAGGCCTGCTGCTCGGTCCGGCTGGCGAGGTCATCGGCCGCCTGGCTGATCTCGCCCGAGCCTGCCTTCATGCTTTCGGTGTTGGTCGCAATCTGGCGCATCGTCTCCTGCAGCCGGGCGATCGCGCCATTGAAGTCGTCCTTGAGCTTGACGTAGTCGGCGGCAAAGACATCCGCGATCCGGTAGGTCAGGTCCCCCTCGGCGAGATGTTCAAGACCCGCCCCGAGCGCACGGACAACCGTTTCCTGCTGGGCGGAACTCTGGGCCCGCTCGGTTTCGTTGCGGCGACGATCCAGGTCGGCGGCATCGCGATGCGCGCTCGCCTGCGCCTCGACGCGCTGCTTGTCGGCCTCGATCTCCTCCTTCGCCAGAGCCGCATCGCGGAAGACGACGAGAGCACGCGCCATGCTGCCGATCTCGTCGCCACGCTCCTGATGCGCGATCGGGTTTTGCAGATTGCCGGTCGCAAGTTCGTTCATCGTGTCCGCAAGCGAGGTCAGCATGCTCGACGAGCGGCGGCTCAGGAACACGACCAGACCAAGCATGAGCAGGCCAAGCGGAACCAGGACCTTGGCCACATCGAGCATCATGCCACGGAAGGCCGCGTCGACATCGTCGACATGCAGCCCGGAACCGACGACCCAGTTCCATTTCGGCACGGAGACGACATAGGAAATCTTGAGAGAAGGCTCCTTGTCGCTCGTCCTCAGCCAGAAATAGTCGAGAAATCCGGTGCCCTTTGCCTTGGCGAGTTCGACCATCTCCTTGACGAAGAACTTTCCGGTCGCATCCTTCAACGGCATCATGTCCGTCGTCTCGATCTTCTTGTTGGCATGCAGAACGCTGATGCCGTCGAAATTGACGACGAAATAGTAGTTTCCGTTGTCGAAGCGCGCTGCGGAAATGGCATCGAGCGCCATCTTCTTCGCCTCGGGTTCCTTCAGCTCACCCTTATCAGCCCGCGCCAGAAAGCTGTTGACCGTCGATGCAGCCGCCTCGACGGCGTTCTTCATCTCGGCGCGCTTGAGGGCGATCATCTCGCTGCGGGCCTGGACGAGCGTGAAGCTCACCCCACCGATGGCGAGGACGGCCGCGAGAATGGCGATGAGACCGAACGAACGGCCGATGGACAAGGCAGCAAGCTTCTTCAGAAACGGCATCGAGTGAGCCTCGCGAGGTGTGATTCTTCACACTCCCCGGGCAACAACTAAGGCCTTGTTAATTCTGCCCCGTTTTCGCCTCATTTTGCTGGCGCGCGGCGATGCTAGATGGCGGGAGCGAAATCCTCGTTATCCTCGCCCCGGCGGCCATCCTCGCCACGCTCCCGGCGGCGAACCCGCGGACGGGCTCCGCAGAAGGCACGGGCGAGTCCGCGCAACGGAGCCGTGAGCCGATGGATATCCTCGGCCCGCGACATCACCCAGCTCGCAGTCTTCAGTTCGCGATCGAGACGGGCCATCGTCCGGGAGAGTTCGGGCTCGTCATCGTCGAGCCAGACATCGGCGACACGTGCCATCAGCAGCACCGCGCCCTGCACGCGCACCCCTCCCAGCGCGTCCTCCGTCGGTATCCCCGCCGAGGCGAGCATGTAGCGCCAGGAATTGACCGCACCGCGATTGAGAGCCGCGAGTGCCAGGGGATCGCGCCGCAGCGCCGGCATCACGCGCCGCAGGCCGGCCTTGTAAGGGGCAAGAGCATCGAGGCGGCGCATGACCAGGTCGAACGTCCGCTCGCGGTAGGATTCGTCTGCGAGGTCATCGGACTGGCCGGCGAGCACCGCATCGTCGACGATACGGGTCAGCCCGCCGAGAATGGCGAGCTTGGACGGAAACAGGTTGCGCAATGTCGCAAGCGCGACGCCGGCCTCGCCAGCGATATCGCCAAGCTCGATCTCGTCCCACGGCCGCGCGGCCGCAAGATTGAAAAGCGCGTCCACCACCGCCTTCCGCGAGTCGGCGGGCGGCGCGCCTGCAGCAGGCTTTTCAGCTTTGGGGGAAGCGGGTTTGCGGGCCATCGGACCTCTCCATTCGCAAAGCGATGACGGAAAGTAGGTCTGGATCACGGCCGAGGAAAGGCCGTTCAGCCGGAAAGCTCTTCGGCGCGACGTTTGGCGGCAGCCACCGCGCGGCGCATCAGCGGCGCAAGTCCGTTATCGGCCATCAGCACTTCGAGTGCTGCCGCCGTCGTTCCGGCAGGCGAGGTCACGTTCTGGCGCAAGGTCGCCGGCGACAGCGGCGATTGATAGAGCATCTCCCCTGCTCCTTCGATGGTGCCCCGCGCCAGGCGCTCGGCCGTCTCGGCCGGAAGTCCCGCTGCGACGCCAGCTGCCGCCAGGCACTCGACGAGATGGAAGACATAGGCGGGACCGGAGCCCGAAACGGCTGTGACCGCGTCGATCAGATCTTCGGTTGCAAGCCATTCGACCTTTCCGATGCTCCCGAGCAGCGCATCCGCCATCGCCCGTTGATCAGCACTGACGCCCCTGCCGGCGGCAGCCGCAGTGACGCCGCGCTGTACGGAAGCCGGCAGGTTCGGCATCGCGCGAATGATCGCCGTGGCATTGGGCAGACGCGCCGAGAGATCGCCGAGTGTCTTGCCGGCCAGAATGGAAATCAGCAGGGTCTGCGGCTGGATGAACGCCTGGACCGAGGGCGCTGCCGTATCGAGCATCTGCGGCTTGGTCGCGAGCACGAGAACCTCGGTCGGCGGCACCGAGCGCGGCTCAGGATTGAGCGCGATGCCCTTCTCGGCCGCCAGCGTCGCGATCTCGTCCGAGGGTTTGGGGTCGATCAGCGTGATTCCGGTCGGATCCATGCCGATGCGCAGCCAGCCCTCGAGCATGGCGCCACCCATCTTGCCCGCACCAATGAGGACAAGGGTTTGCGGCAAGGAACGGGACATGGAGGCCTCACGAGGAACGATATGTGACGTCTTGCGCAGCCCGGAACCGGGCATCGCACGACCAGAAGCGGCAACGGATGTCCGGGTCAAGCCCGGGCATGACGAAAGCAGGGTCTCAGGCTTCCCCGACTGTTTCGAGCATCGCCCCCTCGAGCCCCTCGCGCGCGCTCTTGCCGGCCCAGACCACGAAGTGGAAGGCCTGGAAATAGCGCTCGCAGGCGTCGATCGCCGATTTGATCAGGGCGGCGGCCTGCTCGTCGGTCGGCTCCGCACCGCCCGAAAGCAGGAGCGCGTGGCGGTACATCACCACGTTCTCCGAGCTCCAGAGGTCGAAATGGCCGAGCCAGAGCTGCTCGTTGACGAGGCTGACAAGTTGCAACACCTCGCCGCGCCGCCGCTCCGGCACCTTGAGATCGAAGGCACAGGCGATGTGGAGCGCCTCCACTTCGGAGAGCCAGGTGATCGCGACATGATAGTCCGACCAGCCTCCGGTGACGGAGACGGAGAGCTCGTCATCGCTGTCGCGGTCGAACGTCCAGTTATTGAGTGCGGCGAGGCGCTCGATCAGGTCGAGAGGATTGGCAGGCCGTTCGGCTTCTGCGTCCAGGTCAAGGTCCATCATGCCCAGGGTCCAACTGCCAGCTCCCCGCGGGAATGCGGGTCCAGCTCGTTCGAGAACGGGAACACGGCGACGGGGAAGCGCGGGACGCAACAAGACTGCGGAAGCCGCTACATGGCCTCCTGACCGCCAAACGCACCCCAAGCGGATACGACCGGCGAATCACCTCTCCTTCGACGATAGCGCAGGCGCGACGACGCTCCCAACACCTGATGCAGGCTCGGCGGATTCGGGGGTTGGGCTCAATCCCTACCGGCTGCTGTCCACAGCCGGAAAACGGGCCGGCTCAGCCCTTGTCGCGTCCAGCCTCGAGTGCAGCCAGCCGTGCGGCGAGTTTGTCATTCTCTTCACGGGCCAGAACCGCCATCTCGCGCACGGCTTCGAACTCCTCGCGTGTCACGACGTCCATCTCGCGCAGGAGGCGGTCGATCTGCGTGCGGGCGACCGTCTCGACCTCACGGCGCACACCCTGGGCGGCTCCCGCGGCGTCGGTGACCAGACGAGCGAGATCGTCGAGTATGCGGTTCGAGGTCGTGGCCATCATCAATCTCCAGGGCCGGATGCCGGCGCTCCATAGCACGCCTGATATGGGCGACGAAGGCCTCGCCCGCAATCGCAGCGGCACATCGTCCACGTCCTTTGAGCCCGAGCGAGCCCGGCCTAAACATGAGGACCACGTCAGCACAGGGGATTCGCGAGCCATGGCCCTGCACTTCTCACCCGCCGAATTCGCACGCCGGCGCGATGCCCTGCTCTTAGCCATGCAAGCCGATCGGCTCGATGCGCTCTTCCTGTTCCAGCAGGAATCGATGTTCTGGCTGACCGGCTATGACACCTTCGGCTTCTGCTTCTTCCAGTGCCTGGTGGTGAAGGCTGATGGCAGCATGGCGTTGCTGACCCGCTCTGCCGATCTGCGCCAGGCCGAGCACACCTCAAATCTGGCCGATATCCGCATCTGGAAGGATGGCCGCGGCGCGAATCCTGCGCGTGACCTGCTCATGCTGGCACAGGATCTCGGCCTGGCCGGCAAGCGCATCGGCGTGGAGTTTGAATCCTACGGCCTTGTCGCGGCAAACGGCCGCAAGCTGGAAGCGGCCTTCGCGGATATCAGCGTTCTCGTCGAGAGCTCTACGATCGTGACACGGCTGCGCGCCGTGAAATCGGCGGCAGAGATTGCCCGTGTCCGGCGCGCGGCCGCTCTCTCGGACGCCGCCGACAGGGCGGCGCTCGACCTGATCCGGGCCGGCGCCGACGAGGGCGAGATTCTGGCCGCACAGCACAATGCGATCTTCGCGGGTGGCGGCGACTATCCGGCCAACGAGTTCATCATCGGCTCCGGCCGCGACGCCCTGCTTTGCCGCTACAAGTCGGGCCGCCGGACACTCGACGCGCAGGATCAGATCACGCTCGAATTCGCGGGCGTCGACAGGCACTACCATGCTGCGATCATGCGAACCGTCGTGGTCGGAGAGCCCCGCCCGCTGCATCTCCGCTATCACGGAGCCGCCAAGGCGGCGCTCCTTGCCTGCGAGGCTGAACTGAAGCCGGGGCGGACTGCAGGCGATGTCTTCTCCGCCCATGCCCGGGTTTTCGACGAACACGGTCTTTCCAGCCACCGACTCAATGCCTGCGGGTACTCGCTTGGCGCAAAGTTCACGCCGAGCTGGATGGACTGGCCGATGTTCTACGAGAGCAACGACTGGCCGATCGTTCCGGGCATGGTGATGTTCGCCCATATGATTCTGATGGATTCGGCGAGCGAGACCGCGATGTGCCTCGGCCGCACCTATCTCGTCGGCGATAAAGGCGCAGAAAACCTGAACTTGCCCGATCTGGACCTCGCGATCCGTTGACCCTACAAGAGTCACGCAGGGAATCCTCAGCAAACCCGTACGCAAAAAGCGGGAGGCGTCATGTTTAGTCGTTTAAGTGGCCTCGTTCTGGGGCCAGCTCTCGCGCTGGCGCTCGCAGGCTGCCAGGAAACCGCCAGCACGGCCGCGCGTCCGCGCGTCGATGCGCCCGGCGTCCCGGTCTCGGTCCAGAGCATCTCCGGTGCGCCCGACCAGGTCACTACGAATTTTGCGAGCCTGCTCGGCGAGGCGGCGGCGGAACGCAAGATGGAGATCGTCGCCGGCAACGCACCCGCGCGCTTCCGGGTTCGCGGCTATTTGACCGCCCAGCCGACAGAGGATGGCCAGACTGCGCTGGCCTTCGTCTGGGACGTCTATGACGAGAGCAAGAAGCGCGCCCAGCGCGTGCAGGGCGAGAGCCTCGGCAGGCGCGGCGGCGGCGGCGATCCCTGGTCGAGCATCGACCAGACCATCGTCGCCAAGGCAGCATCGGATTCGATGGACGCGATCGCGAGTTTCCTCGTGACCGCTCCGGTGCCGGACAAACCTGCCGCGGACAGCGCCAAGGATAAGGACAAGGCGAAAACCAAGACGGCTGCTGCGACCAGCGGCAAGCGCTCCTGAGCGAGGCATCCCGCTGAACGCAGTGGGGTGAGGCGTGATTCGCGCACTGTTTTTGCAGTGCAGCGGTCGACTCATTGTCATGGCGCTGTTATGAGCGCTGCGAATTCAGCCGGTCTCACGACTCCCGCCCCCGCCAGTCCTCACGGTGCGCCACGGCATGCCCTCTTCGTTCAAAGTCGTCGCCGGAAACTCCAACCGGCCGCTCGCCGAAGCGATTTGTGCCTCCCTCGAAATCCCCCTTGCCAAGGCCCAGGTCCGGCGTTTCGCCGACATGGAGGTCTTCGTCGAGATCCAGGAGAATGTTCGCGGGCAGGACGTCTTCGTCATCCAATCGACCTCCTTCCCCACCAATGACCACCTGATGGAGCTGTTGATCATCACGGATGCCCTGCGCCGTTCCTCGGCACGGCGCATCACCGCGGTGATCCCCTATTTCGGCTATGCCCGGCAGGATCGCCGTGCCTCGGGCCGTACGCCGATCTCGGCCAAGCTCGTCGCCAATCTCATCACCCATGCCGGCGTCGACCGCGTTCTGACGCTCGATCTCCATGCCGGACAGATCCAGGGCTTCTTCGACATCCCGACCGACAACCTGTTCGGCGCGCCATTGATGGCCCGCGATATCAAGGAACGGCTCGACTACAAGAACGCCATGGTCGTTTCACCGGATGTCGGTGGCGTGGTCCGTGCCCGTGCACTGGCCAAGCGCATCGACGCTCCGCTCGCCATCGTCGACAAGCGCCGCGACCGGCCGGGCGAATCCGAGGTGATGAACATCATCGGCTCGGTCGAGGGCCGCTCCTGCATCCTGCTTGACGATATCGTCGATTCCGGCGGAACGCTCTGCAACGCCGCCGAAGCGCTGCTCGCGGAAGGCGCCAGGGAAGTCTACGCCTACATCACCCATGGCGTGCTGTCGGGCGGCGCAGTCGCACGCATCGCCAATTCCAAGCTCAAGGAGTTGGTGATCACCGATTCGATCATGCCGACCGAGGCCGTGAAGGTGGCACGCAACATCCGCGTCATTTCCATTGCCAACCTGATGGGCGAGGCGATCGAGCGCACCGCGAGCGAATCGAGCGTCTCCAGCCTGTTCGACTGAACGGGATGGCATGATGACGGCAGCCACGACCGGCGAAGGCCGCGCACTCGTCCTGTTCTCGGGCGGGCAGGATTCGACCGTCACGCTCGCCTGGGCCCTTGCACGCTTCGGCTCGGTCGAAACCGTCGGCTTCGATTACGGCCAGCGCCACCGCGTCGAGCTGGAATGCCGGCTCGTGATTCGCGATAAGCTGCCCACCCTGTCCTCGGTCTATGCCGAGCGGCTCGGGCCGGACCACATCATCGACCTCGCTGCGCTCGGCACGATTTCCGAGACCGCGCTGACGCGAGAGAGCGAGATCGCCTTCGCCGATACCGGGTTGCCGACGACCTTCGTGCCGGGACGGAACCTGATTTTCCTGACCTTCGCCGCGGCGCTGGCCTATCGCCGTAACTGCAGGCACATCGTGCTTGGCGTCTGCGAGACCGATTATTCCGGCTATCCCGATTGCCGCGATGACACGATCAAGGCGATGCAGGTCGCTCTCAATCTCGGGCTCGATCGGCGATTGGTGCTGCACACGCCGCTGATGTGGCGCGACAAGGCGCAGACCTTCGCGCTGGCCCGCGAGCTTGGCGGCGAGACCTTGCTCGATCTGGTGGTCGAGGACAGCCATAGCTGCTATCTCGGCAACCGGACGACACGCCATTCCTGGGGCTATGGCTGCGGAACCTGCCCCGCCTGCGAGCTGCGGGCGAAGGGCTATGCTGGCTTTCTCTGTTCACCCGACGACACTGGACCATCCTATGACTCCTGATCAGCAGCGCTGGACCGAAGGGCTGGTCGCCCTCGTCCTTTTCACGCTCACCATCCCCGCCGCGAACTGGATGCTCGGCAATGTCGGCACGGTCTGCGTGCCGAACGGTCCTTGCCTCGTGCCGGTCGCGCCGGGCATCAAGGCGCCGAGCGGCGTGCTGATGATTGGCCTCGCACTCGTGCTGCGCGACATCGTCCAGCGCCGCCTCGGTGCCAAGGTCGGGCTGGGCGCGATCTTCGTCGGCGCCGCGATCTCCGGCTTTCTTGCTCCGCCGGCGATCGTCGTCGCCTCGGTCGCGGCCTTCCTTCTGTCGGAGCTCGCGGACTTCGCCGTCTACACGCCGCTGCAGCGCCGCCGCTTCGTCACGGCCGTGATCGCATCCAGCCTTGTCGGCCTCGTCATCGACAGCATCGTCTTCCTCTGGCTCGCCTTCGGCAGCCTCGACTTCCTGTCGGGCCAGATCATCGGCAAGGCCTGGATGGTGCTGCTGGCGCTGCCGCTGATGCACCTGCTGCGCCGGCGCGACGAGCGGCTGGGACTGGTCGCCGCGTGAGCGGAACCGCCCTTCCCCGGGTTGAGCTTTCCCGCTTTTTCGCCTATGAGCCTCCTCGCGCTCGACTGACACCCTTGGAGGCACGGGCGCGAGACCAAGACGGCCGCCATCGGGCGGCCGTGTCTTTATCAAGAAAACGAGGACCATCATCATGACCGCCGTGAAGCAAATCGAGGCTTCGGCGCGCACCCAGGTCGGCAAGGGGGCCGCCCGGGCAGTTCGTCGTCAAGGCCAGACTCCTGCCGTGATCTATGGTGCGGGCGAAGCCCCGCAGGCGATCGCGCTCAACGCCAACCAGACCCGCCTGATGATCTATGGCGGCCACTTCCTGACCACGATCTTCGAGATCAATGTCGGCGGCAAGAAGACGCGCGTCATTCCGCGCGACTACCAGCTCGACCCGGTCAAGGACTTCCCGATTCACGTCGACTTCCTGCGCGTCGCAGCCGGCCAGACCATCAAGGTCATGGTTCCGGTTCACGTCGTCGATCAGGAGGCCTGCCCGGGCCTGAAGTCCGGCGGCACCCTGCAGATCGTCGAGCACAACGTCGAAATCGACGTCGCGCCTGAGAACATCCCCGAGTCCCTCGACGTCTCCGTCGCTGGCCTGGGCGTTGGCACGTCCATCCATGTCAACGACATCAAGCTGCCGGCAGGCGTCAGCCTGACCACCCGCGAGAACCTGACGCTGGTCACGATCGTGGCGCCGTCGGTGATCGAGGATGCTGCTGCCGAGGGCGCAGCCGAAGGCACCGAGGCCGCCAAGGCCTGAGGATGCCGCGCTTCGGCGCTGCCTTCGCGAGACCACTTGGACGGCCGGGTTTCCCGGCCGTCTTGCTTTAGAGGGAGGCGCAGGACCGCCAGCCCCTCCCGACTGCCGGAGTGACCTGCCATGCTGATCTTTGCCGGTCTCGGCAATCCCGGCGCGCGCTATGCCCGCAACCGGCACAATATCGGCTTCATGGCGGTCGAGACGATTGCCCGCACATACCGGGCCTCCCCCTGGCGCTCACGCTTCCAGGGCGAGGCTTGCGAGGCGACGATCGGTAACGAGAAGGTCATCCTGCTCAAGCCGCAGACCTATATGAACGAATCCGGCCGCGCGGTCGGCGAGGCGGCTCGCTTCTTCAAGATCGCCCCCGCCGACGTGATCGCTTTCCATGACGAACTCGATCTCGCTCCGGCCAAGCTGCGCGTGAAGCTCGGAGGCGGCAATGCCGGCCATAACGGGCTGCGCTCGATGACGGCCGCGATCGGCAACGACTACCGCCGCGTCCGCATGGGCATCGGCCATCCCGGCGACAAGGCCCTCGTCCATGCCTATGTGCTGAACGATTTCGGCAAGGCTGAGCAGCCCTGGGTCGAGGATCTCTGCACGGCCTGTGCCGATTACGCCACTCTGCTCGCCGCGGGCGATGATGCTGGCTTCCAGAACAAGGTGCATCTCTTCATGGACGCGCGCGGCCATGCCGCGGTGAAGCGCCTCGGCGAGAAGGCCGAGGACTAAAAGGCTCGTTCATCGGACCGGATCTCGTATCGGGTCCGATGAACGAGCCTCTCCGTGTTTGCATCGGCTTTCCCGGAAACCGCAATCCACTTTTCGGGCGATGGATCAGAGCGGCAACTGGGCGCCCTGTTTCGCGATCGTGACTCGGCTGGCAAGAAGACCGCCGCCGGCCTGGCGCGTCGCCGTGAACGCGACCTGTGCCCCCGGCGACAGCTCGGACGCTTCGGCGGGTGCGGCCATGATGATATTGGCCTCGGGCGTGATCGTTACCTTTTGCTCCCCACCGGGATAGGTCAGGACGAGATTGGCGCCATCGACGCGCGAAACTGTCTCGGCCACGGTCGCATTGGTCATGGTGCTGTCGGGCAAGACTCCCCAGGCCCTGTGCCCTTCGCCCGTCCCGCGCATCGCCTCGGGAAAGATCAGGACCTGGACGGCGAGAAGCGTGCCGTCAGCCTGCGGCCGCGCACCGACGCCGACGAAGCTGCCCTTCTTGATGTCGTTTGGGCTGGCCTTGACCACCCCTCCAACCGAGTAGCCGGGGGCCAGGGCAACCGCGACGTTCTCGCCGCTCGGCGTCTTCACGGTCAGCGCAGTGCCTTCGAGCTTCTCGACCGTGCCACGCACCCGTGTCGCCGGCGCCTGAGCCTCCACGACACTGCTGGTCAGGACGAGAGCTGCGGCGAAGAGACTGGCAGAGAGCGCGCGCATGGAAGAGCTCCGTCGAAGGGACCGGCGCAGACAGATCGCCGTCTCGCGAAGTCCTGCGCTCCTGCGCAGCGCCTCGCCATGCACGTTCGCGTGAGCCGTCCCTGGCCCCTGCCATCTTGTCTTTTGCCGCCCGGACCCCAATAAGGCCCTGGACATTCCAATCATCATCTCGCGACCGCCCCTTTGCGGCGGCGACGCAACGGACCAGCCATCATGGGTTTCAAATGCGGTATCGTCGGCCTGCCGAATGTCGGCAAGTCGACCCTGTTCAACGCACTGACGCAGACGGCTGCGGCACAGGCGGCGAACTATCCCTTCTGCACGATCGAGCCGAATGTCGGTGACGTCGCGGTACCCGATGACCGGCTGGAGAAGCTGGCCGCCATTGCCGGTTCGAAGGAGATCATTCCGACGCGCCTGACCTTCGTCGATATCGCCGGGCTCGTGCGCGGCGCCTCCAAGGGCGAAGGCCTCGGCAACCAGTTCCTCGCCAATATCCGCGAATGCGACGCCATCGCCCATGTCGTGCGCTGCTTCGAGGATGGTGACATCACCCATGTCGAGGGCAAGATCTCGCCGATCGACGATATCGAGACCATCGAGACCGAGTTGATGCTCGCCGATCTCGAGAGCCTCGAGAAGCGCGTGCAGCCGCTGGAGAAGAAGGCGAAGTCGGGCGACAAGGAGGCCAAGGAACTGGCCGACCTGATGAACCGCTGCCTCGTCCTGCTTCGCGACGGCAAGCCGGCACGCCTCGTCCAGGTCGCAGCCGAGGAACGCAAGGCCTTCGAGATGCTCGGCCTGCTTTCGTCCAAGCCGGTGCTCTATGTCTGCAATGTCGAGGAAGCCAGCGCCGACAAGGGCAATGGCTTCTCCGAGAAAGTGAAGGCCCGCGCTGCCGAGGAAGGCGCTGTCGCCGTCGTCGTCTCGGCCAAGATCGAGAGCGAGATCGCCGTCCTGCCGGCCGAAGAGCAGAAGGACTATCTCGACGCGGTCGGCCTCGCCGAGCCGGGTCTCAACCGCGTCATCCGCGCCGGCTATGCGCTCCTGAACCTCGTCACCTATTTCACCGTCGGCCCGAAGGAAGCCCGCGCCTGGACGATCGAGAACGGCACCAAGGGCCCCGCCGCCGCCGGCGTGATCCATACCGATTTCGAGAAGGGCTATATCCGGGCCGAAACCATCGCCTATGACGACTACATCGCCCACAAGGGCGAGAGCGGTGCGCGCGAAGCCGGCAAGTTCCGGCTCGAAGGCAAGGAATATGTCGTCGCCGATGGCGACGTGCTGCATTTCCGCTTCGCCAACTGAGCCGGACCGCGAGCGACCTATGCGCTATTTCGAGGACTTCGTCGTCGGAGAGGTGAAGCAGAGCGGCCGGGTCGCCGTTTCGCAGGACGACATCATCGCCTATGCCTCGCGCTACGATGCGCAGGATTTCCACACCGATCCGGCGGCCGCGAGGCAGAGCTTCGTCGGCCAGCTCATCGCGTCCGGCTGGCATAGCTGCTCGCTACTGATGCGGCTGCTCGCCGAGGACTTCGTCCTGGAGGCCGCCTCGATGGGGGCCCCCGGCATCGAAGAGGTCAAATGGCTCCGGCCCGTGCTGCCGGGGGATGTCCTCAGCGCACGGCGCAGCGTGATTGAAACCAAGGAATCGCGCTCACGCCCCGAGATGGGCCTGGTGAAGTTCCGGTTCGAGCTCCTGAACCAGCGCGACGAGCCGGTCCTCGAGCAGACCAACTGGATCATGTTCGGTCGCAAGGGCTCGGGCTTTGCTCAACCCAGGGGCGACTGGCTGGCCCACCCGCCCCGCTATGTGCAGCCGGCAGCGCTGAGCCTGCTCGAAATTCCCGCTGGCGAGACGCAGCCGGCGCCCTTCTTCGAGGAGATCGAGATCGGCGAGAGCCATGAACTCGGCAGCTTCGTCTTCACACCTGAGGAAATCGTCGCCTTCGCCCGTGCCTTCGATCCGCAGCCCTTCCACATGGACGATGTTGCGGCGCGCAGCAGTTCCTTCGGGCGCCTCGCCGCCTCGGGCTGGCATACGGCCTCGGTCTGGATGGCAACGATGGTCGCTCACCGCAAACGCCAGCTCGCGGCCACGCCCGGACAGGCGCCACGCCTCGGCCCCTCCCCCGGCTTCAAGAATCTGCGCTGGTCCAGACCGGTCTTTGTCGGCGACAGGATCACCTATAGCTCGACTGTCATTCAAACCCGCGCCAGCGCCAGCCGCCCGCAATGGGGCCTGTTCTTCCATCGCAATGCCGGTGTGAACCAGCATGGAGAGGAGGTCTTCAGCTTCGAGGGCTGCGTCTTCATCGAGCGCAGGCCGGCCTGATCCGCGGCGCGATCTGAAGCGTCCCAGGCGATGTGGCCGGGGCCAAGCCCGACCATGCCGGGCCGCGCCCCCAGAACGCCTCTGGTCCTCAGCCGACCTTGCCGTAGCCGGCGAACTTCGCGGAAACGCGCGACATCTCGGCCTCGTCAAGAATGACCGGCTCCAAGCCGGAGGCGAGCAGGTCGAGATATTGCCCGGCGAGATTCTCGACCTCGGCGACGATCGTGTGCGCGCCCGCGAGTGTCTGTCCAAGCGCGATGACGCCGTGATTGGCAAGCAGCACCGCCTTGCGCCCCTCAAGCGCCTTCACCGCGTTCTCGGCAAGCTCGGGTGTGCCGAAGGTCGCGTATTCCGCGCAACGCACATCGGCCCCACCGCATAGCGCAATCATGTAATGGAAGGCCGGAATCCCGCGCCTTGCCGACGACAGCGCGGTGGCACGCGGCGAATGCGTGTGCACGATCGCCTGGGCGTCCGGGCGCGCCTTGTAGATCTCGACATGGAACGGCCATTCGGACGAAGGCTTGCGTGAGCCATTCAGGATGGTGCCGTCCTGCGAGAGATGGATCAGATCCTCCGGCCTTGTCTGCGCATACGGCAGGCCGGACGGGGTGATCAGCAATCCGCCTTCGAAGCGGGCCGAGACATTGCCGGATTTCGATGGGCAGAACCCGGCCTTGTCGATCGCCTGGGCGACCGCGACGATCTCTGCGCGAAGCGCCATTTCACTCATGTCGCAGCTCCGCGCGCCAGATCAGGAAAGAGACCAGCAAGCCCCTCGGAGCTCGCAGGGGCCACACCACGTTCGGTGATGAGACCGGTGACAAGGCGCGCCGGGGTGACGTCGAAGGCGGGATTGGCGGCGGGGCTGCCAGGCGCCACCACTCGGAACTGGCCGACCTCGCCATCCTCGCCCAGGCCTGCGAGATGGGTGACCTCGCGTGCCGAACGCTCCTCGATCGGGATCTCGCCGAGCCCGTCCGACAGCCGCCAGTCGATCGTCGGGGACGGCAAAGCGACATAGAAAGGCACGCCGTTGTCATGCGCTGCCAGCGCCTTGAGATAGGTGCCGATCTTGTTGGCGACATCTCCGGTCGCGGTCGTCCGGTCGGTACCGACGATGACCATGTCGACCTGCCCGCGCTGCATCAGATGCCCGCCGGCATTGTCGCTGACCACGGTATGCGGCACGCCATGGGCGCCAAGCTCATAGGCCGTCAGCGCCGCGCCCTGGTTGCGCGGCCGCGTCTCGTCGACCCAGACATGGATGGGCAGGCCGGCATCATGCGCCAGATAGATCGGCGCCAGCGCCGTGCCCCAGTCAACCGTGGCAAGCCAGCCGGCATTGCAATGGGTCAGGATATTGAGGCGCTCGCCCGGAGCCTTGCCCGCCGCAAGGCCGCGGATCACGCCAAGTCCGTGCTCGCCGATCGCGCGGCAGAGCGCGACATCCTCGTCGCAGATCGCAGCAGCCTCGTCATAGGCCGCTGCCATGCGCGAAGCTGGACCCAGGCCTGCCAGCCTGGCGCTAACCCGCTCCAGCGCCCAGTGCAGGTTCACCGCCGTCGGGCGGGTCGCACCAAGCAGCGCGACAGCCGCCTCCAGCGCCTGGTCGGACGGGTCCGCGCGCATGGCCAGGGCGACGCCATAGGCGGCCGTCGCGCCGATCAGCGGTGCTCCGCGCACAACCATGCTGCAGATCGCCTCGGCGGCCTGCTCGGCACTCCCAAGCGCTACGGTCTCGAAACGGAAGGGCAGCTTGGTCTGGTCGATCACGCTGACGCGCCAGCCATCCTGCGCGAGCCAGATCGTCCGGTAGGCCTTGCCGCCGATCTTCATGGGCTCAGTGTCCGCTGAAGGAGACGAGCGTGCGCACGGGAACGCCGAGGCGGCGGACCCGATCCGCCCCCCCGAGATCCGGCAGATCGACGATGAAGCAGGCCGCCACGACCTCCGCGCCCAGCGAGGACAGCAGGTTGACCGCCCCCTCCGCAGTGCCGCCGGTCGCGATCAGATCGTCGACCAGCAGGACGCGCTCGCCCCGTGAGACCGCGTCCTTGTGGACCTCGATCTCGTCCGTGCCGTATTCCAGGGAATAGCTGATGCTGACCGTCTCGTGCGGCAGCTTGCCCTTCTTGCGCACCGGGATGAAGCCGGCCGAGAGCTGATGGGCCACCGCCCCGCCGAGGATGAAGCCGCGCGCCTCGATGCCGGCGATCTTGGCGATCTTCAACCCGGCGAAAGGCTGGACGAGCTCGTCGACCGCACGTCGGAAGGCCCGGGCATCGCCGAGCAGGGTGGTGATGTCCCGGAAGATGATGCCCGGCTTGGGGTGATCCGGAATCGAGCGGATCGCGTTCTTCAGGTCGAGGAGGGTATCACGGTCCATGCGGAAACAGCTCGCTGTGGCGACGCGCTCTCTTAGCGCCGTGGCCGCGCGAAGGGAACCGCCAGCCCCGGGCCGGCGCCCCCCTCCAATGTCAGGCAGCAGTCAGAGGACCCTGCCCGCAACCGCGTCGAGCTTTGCCACCAGGCTCGGGTCGCGGAACTCGCGCGCCGTGATAATGGCACTGTCCAGCGCGTTATGGGAACCGGCGGGGCATGGGTCGCGCTCGGCAGGAAAATCCGCGGCGAGGCGTGCAACCAGCCGGCGCGCTTTCTCGGCGTTGTCCTTCAGCACGGCGACGACGGAAGCGACATCCACCGAGGACTGCTCAGGGTGCCAGCAGTCGAAATCCGTCACCATCGCGACGGTCGCATAGGTGATCTCGGCCTCGCGCGCGAGCTTGGCCTCGGGCATCGCGGTCATGCCGATCAGGTCGTAGCCGAGCGCCTTATAGGTCAGCGACTCCGCATAGGTCGAGAATTGCGGGCCTTCCATGGTGACGAGAGTACCGCCGCGCACGAAGGGCAGCTCCTCGGCCGTAGCGGCATCGGCGAGCCGTGCCTGCAGCAGCGGACCGACCGGGCGCGCCATCGGGACATGCGCGACGCAGCCCTTGCCGAAGAAGGAGCTGGCGCGACGCACGGTGCGGTCGATGAACTGGTCGACCAGCACGAACAGGCCGGGATAGAGCTCGGATTTGTAGGACCCGCAGGCCGAGAGCGAGACGAGATCGGTGACGCCCGCGCGCTTCATCACGTCGATATTGGCGCGGTAATTGATCTCGGAGGGCGGCAGGACGTGACCACGACCATGGCGCGGCAGGAAGACGATCTTGGTTTGGCCGATCCGGCCGATGCGCAGGATATCCGAGGGTTCGCCCCAGGGGCTCGTGACACGCTCTTCGCGCAGATCGGTCAGGCCCGGCAGGTCGTAGATGCCCGACCCACCGATGATTCCGAGCACAGCTTCGCTCATGATCGCTTCCTTTCAGTTTGGCCGGACAGGAGCAGGCTTCTGTGACGGCCGTACAAAGGCGCTGCACAGCAGCAGCCGCGCAAGGCCAAACGAAAAAGGCCCCGTTTCCGGGGCCTTTTCCCATTCTCAGTGGTGGTCAGTGCGCGGTGGAGCCATCCGGCATGCGCGACCACACCTTCTTCTTGGTGTAATAGAGCAGACCGCCAAAGAAGATGAGGAACAGCATGACCTGCATGCCGATGCGCTTGCGCGCCTCGAGATGCGGCTCAGCCATCCAGACCATGAAGGCCGCGACGTCCTTGCCATACTGCGCCACGGTCTCCGGAACCGGCGACTTGCCGTCCGGCCCCTTCGGATACTCGACCTGCCCGTCCTGGAGCGGCTGCGGCATCGCGATGAGGTGGCCCGGCATATAGGTGTTGTAGTTCTGGCCCGGCAGCAGCGGCGGGAAGCCCTGCGGCGGTTCCTTGTACCCGGCCAGCAGCGCCGCGATATAGTCCGGCCCCTGCTCCTGATACTGGGAGAAGATGTCGATGATGAACTGCGGGAAACCGCGCTCATAGGTGCGGGCCTTGGCCAGGACCGACAGATCCGGCGGGTAGGCTCCGCCATTGGCGGCCCGCGCCGCCTGCTCGTTCGGGAACGGCGACGGGAAACGGTCCGCCGGACGGCCGGGACGATCGAACATCTCGCCCTGGTCGTTAGGGCCGTCCTTGATCTGATAGGTCGCCGCCAGCGCGGTGACCTGCCCGGGCGTGAATTCCGGGCCACCAGGTTGCGACAGCGTCCGCATCGGGATCAGGCTCATCGCGTGGCAGCTGGCGCAGACCTCCTTGACGACCTTGAAGCCGCGCTGGAGCTGGGCACGGTCGAACTTGCCGACCGGACCCGAGAATGACCACTTCTGCTGCGGCGGGATCACACGGTCGCCGGCGGCCTGAGCCGTCAGCGCGTTGGCAGTGAGGGCAAGGCCGAAGCTGAGCCCCGCCAGGGCAAGGCGAAACGGGGTGGTGCTCATCTTTCGTCAGCCCTTGGCGTTCGGTTCGGAGGCGGTGGCAGCCGCAAGGCTCGCGCCCGAGCCACCCTTGATATTGGCCAGCACGGAGTCCGCGATCGAGTTCGGCAGCTTCGCCGGCTTCTCGAAGATGCCGACCAGCACAAGCGAGATGAAGTAGCCGAAATACAGCGCGGTGAAGATCCGCGAGTAGGTCACGTAGGGCTCCTCGGCAGGCATGGCGCCGAGATAGCCGAGCACGATGCAGACCACGAGGAACGCCCAGAACAGGACCCGGGCGACCGGCCGGTAGCTCATCGACTTCACCTTGGAGGTGTCGAGCCAGGGCAGGAAGGCCAGCACCGCGATTGCCGCGAACATCGCCAGAACGCCGCCGAGCTTGTCGGGAATGGCGCGTAGGATCGCGTAGAACGGCAGGAAGTACCACTCAGGCACGATATGCGTCGGCGTCACCGCTGGGTTGGCCGGAATGTAGTTGTCGGCATGGCCCATGAAGTTCGGCTGATAGAACACGAAATAGGCGAACACGAAGATGAAGCAGACCATCCCGAAGATGTCTTTGATGGTCGCATAGGGCGTGAACGGCACGGTGTCCTTCTGGACGTTCTTCACCTCGACGCCGGTCGGGTTGTTCTGTCCGACGACGTGCAGCGCCCAGATGTGCAGGATCACGACGCCGAAGATCATGAACGGCAGCAGATAATGCAGCGAGAAGAAGCGGTTCAGCGTCGGGTTGTCGACGGAATAGCCACCCCACAGGAAGGTCACGATCGTCTCGCCAACCACCGGGAGTGCCGAGAACAGATTGGTGATGACGGTGGCGCCCCAGAAGGACATCTGCCCCCAGGGCAGCACGTAGCCCATGAAGGCGGTGGCCATCATCAGCAGGAAGATGACGACGCCGAGGATCCAGAGCACCTCGCGCGGAGCCTTGTACGACCCGTAATAGAGGCCGCGGAAGATGTGGACATAGACGGCGACGAAGAACATCGAGGCGCCGTTGGAGTGCAGGTAACGCAGCAGCCAGCCGAAATTCACGTCGCGCATGATGTGCTCGACGGAGTTGAAGGCCATGGTCGCATGCGGCGTGTAGTGCATCGCCAGGATGACGCCTGTCACGATCTGCGCGACGAGCATGAACACCAGGATGCCGCCGAAGGTCCAAAGGTAGTTCAGGTTGCGCGGGACCGGGTAGGACACGGCCGAATCGTGCATGAGGCGAACGATCGGCAGACGGGCATCGAGCCAGCGTTCAAAGCCGGTCTTCGGAACGTAGGTGCTATGACCACTCATGACGAATGCCTCAAGGCTTTCTCGGTATCATTGGAAATCATGGAGAAGCGCATAGCTCAGCCGATTCGGATCTTCGTATCTGCGTTGAACGCATAGGGCGGGATCGGCAGGTTGAGCGGCGCAGGCCCCTTGCGGATGCGGCCCGACGAATCGTAGTGCGAACCGTGGCATGGGCAGAACCAGCCGTCGTAGTCGCCCTTCGGATCGCCGGGGGAATTGCCGAGCGGCACGCAGCCAAGATGGGTGCAATTGCCGTAAACGATGAGGAACTGCTCGTGGCCTTCCTTGACGCGGGCCTGGTCGGTCTGAGGATCGGGCAGCGTCGCGACATTGACCGCACGCGCCTCGTCGATCTCCTTCTTGGTGCGGTGACGCACGAAGATCAGCTTGCCGCGCCAGAACAGCTTGATGGCCTGGCCTTCCGCGATCGGGCCGAGATCGACATCCATCGGCGCACCAGCAGCAATGGTCTGCGCGTCCGGAGCCAACTGGCTCACGAGCGGAACAACAACAGCACCGAGACCGACGGCACCGGCAGCGCCGGTCGCCAGCATCAGAAAGTCGCGGCGGGTGGTTTGGGTCGTCTCGGTCGCGTGAGCCACGATCGATTCCTCTGCTCTTCGCCCAGCCTGGAACGGCTGTAAATTATCGTCTGACGCCCCTCATAGGTGCGCCCCTTCGCAGCCGCAATGCGGCGGCGCGTCGCCGCCGCGCTCTTTGGCATGCACTTTGGACGAAGTCTACTGTTCCGGGCGGCGGCAATGTGCATCGCGGCCTGCCCTCAGCGGGACTCAGGCCGAGACTGTCTCCGGGTCGGCAACGGCCAGGAAACCACCCGACTGGCGCGCCCAGAGCCGGGCATAGAGGCCACCACGCGCGACGAGTTCGGCATGGCTGCCCTGATCGACGATGCGCCCCTTGTCGAGCACGATCAGCCGATCCAGCGCCGCAATGGTCGAGAGCCGGTGCGCGATCGCGATCACGGTCTTGCCCTGCATGAGCGCCGTGAGCTGCTCCTGGATCGTCGCCTCGACCTCTGAATCAAGTGCCGAGGTGGCCTCGTCCAGGATCAGAATCGGCGCATCCTTGAGCAGCACGCGGGCGATGGCGATGCGCTGGCGCTGGCCGCCCGAGAGCTTGACGCCGCGCTCGCCGACACGCGATTCGAACCCCTTGCGCCCATCCTGGTCGCTGAGGGTCGCGACGAACTCATGCGCCGATGCCCTCCTGGCCGCCTCGATGATCTCGTCCTCGGTCGCATCGATCCGGCCATACCCGATATTATCGCCGATCGAGCGGTGCAGCAGCGAGTTATCCTGCGTCACCATGCCGATCTGTGCGCGCAGCGAGTCCTGCGTCACGCGGGCGATATCCTGCCCATCGATCAGGATGCGACCGGCCTCCAGCGGATAGAGTCGCAAGAGCAGGTTGACGAGCGTCGACTTCCCGGCGCCCGACGGGCCGACGAGGCCGATCTTCTCGCCCGGTCGGATATCGAGGTTGAGCCCCTCGAACAGACCGCCGGTGCGGCCATAATTGAAGCGCACCTGCTCGAAGCGGATCGCCCCCTCGCCGACCGACAAGGGCCTGGCATCCGGCACGTCGGTCAGGTCATGCGGCTTGGCGATCGTCTCCATGCTCTCCTGCACGGAGCCGATATTCTCGAACACTCCGCGCACCAGATGGATCAGCCAGCTCGACATCTGCACCAGCCGCAGCACGAGGCCGATCGCGGCCGCGACCGCTCCGGGCGACATGATGCCCTGGCTCCAGAGATGCAGCGAAATCCACGCCGTCGTCACGACCAGCAGGCTGTTCATGGTCTGCAGGATGACGCTGACACCGGTGATCAGCCGCGACAAATGCAGGAAGGAGGCGTTCCAGCGCGACAGCGAGTCGCGGACCGACGAGCGCTCGGCATCGGCGCGGGCGAAGAGCTTGACCGTCAGGATATTGGTATAGGAATCGACGATGCGCCCGGTCGTCGAGGAACGCCCCAGCGAGTTCGCCTCGGAGCGCTTCTTCGCGCGCGGCACGAAATAGATCAGCAGCACGACATAGGCTGCAAACCAGACGATGACCGGAAGTGCCAGCCAGAGGCTGGTCGAGCCGAAGAAGCCGATCGCCACCGATGCGAAGATCAGCGCGTACCAGAGATCGTCGATGACCTCGATCGTCGCGCCACGGATCGATTGCCCCGCCTGGATCACGCGCGCCGAAAGCCGTCCCGCGAAATCGTTCTGGAAATAGGAGAGCGCATGGCCAAGCGTATAGACATGGTTGCGCCAGCGGATCTGATTGGTGATCTGCGGCACCACGACCTGGTCCACGATCGCATGATTGGCGAAATAGATCAGCGGGCGGACCACGACGAGCAGGAAGGCCGCGCCGAGCAGCACCGTGCCGTGATCGCGCCAGATCGTCTCGGGCGACTGGGTCGCCAACAGATCCACGAACCAGCCGACCATCAGGTACATCGCCGCTTCGATGCCGCTGAAACCGAGGCCGGTGAGCATGATCAGGGCCATCCAGCCCTTCACGCCCTTGATGTGGTGCCACATGAATGGCCACACGCCCTTGGGCGGCGTCTGGCCCTCGTCAAAGGGCGCGAAGACGTCGATGCGGCTTTCGAGAAAACGGAACAGGGAGGCGAACATGGCGTACCGCCCTCCATGGACCGGCATGACGACGAAATCTTGGCGACATATGGGGCAGCAGTCAGGTCGCGGCCAGAGGCTTGACGCATGTCATGACGTCACCGCATGACAGCAGCGCATGTTGCGCCTCGCCCTCTACCAGCCGGATATCCCGCAGAATTCGGGCACGATGATTCGCATGGCCGTCTGCCTCGGCATCGCGGTCGACATCATCGAACCCGCGGCCTTCGACGTCTCGGACCGCCATTTCCGGCGTTCCGGCATGGACTATCTCGAGCGCGCCGCGATCACCCGGCATGATTCGTTCAAGGCCTTCGATGCATGGCGGCTTGCGGGCGGCCACCGGCTGATCCTGGCGGAGACGGATGGGGCCACCGCCCATACCGATTTTGCCTTCGCTCCCGGCGACATCGTGCTCGTCGGACGCGAATCGGCGGGCGTCCCCGCCGAGCTCTACTCAACCGTCGACGGCAGCGTCCATGTGCCGATGCGCCCGGGTTTGCGTTCGCTCAATGTCGCAATTGCCGCAGCCGTGGTTATGGGAGAGGCCTTGCGGCAGCTGGACGCTTATCCGAGATAGGCGCGAAATCCCTCGTCACCGCGGATGACGACCCTCGCGGCGAGCGGAACGGAAACGGATCGATGACCACCCGAGCGACTGACCCCGCCTCCACGACCTCCCCCCTCGCACTCGCGGAGGCCATGAAGCCGCGCGCGACAGCCTGGTTCGAGGCCCTGCGCGACCAGATTTGCTCGGCCTTCGAGGCGCTGGAGGATGAAGCCACCGGCCCCTTCCCAGCCGAGGCAAGCACTCCGGGCCGCTTCGAGCGGACGCCCTGGCAGCGTCGCAACCACGATGGCGCCGAAGGCGGTGGCGGCGTCATGTCGATGATGCAGGGCCGCGTCTTCGAGAAGGTCGGCGTCCATGTCTCGACCGTCTACGGCACCTTCCAGTCCGAATTTGCGGGACAGATCCCGGGCGCGGCCGAGGATCCGCGCTTCCATGCCACGGGCATCTCGCTGATCGCCCATCCCTGGAATCCGCACGCACCGACGGTGCATATGAACACCCGCTTCGTGGTGACGACGAAGCCGTGGTTCGGTGGTGGAGCCGATCTGACCCCCGTGCTGGACAATCGGCGCACGCAGGAGGACGCCGACGCCATCGCCTTCCACGCCGCGATGCGCGCGCCCTGCGAAAGCTTCGCCCCAGTCGCCGACTACCCCCGCTTCAAGCAATGGTGCGACGAGTATTTCTTCCTGAAGCACCGCGGTGAGCCACGCGGCGTCGGCGGCATCTTCTACGACTATGTCTGGTCCGGCGAGCCTGAGGCCGATCTCGCCTTCACCCAGGCGGTCGGCAAGGCCTTCCTCGACATCTATCCGCGGATCATGCGCGCCAATATCGGCACGCCCTGGACCGAGGCCGAGCGTTACGAACAGCAGGTCAGGCGCGGTCGCTATGTCGAGTTCAACCTGCTCCATGACCGCGGCACGATCTTCGGCCTCAAGACCGGCGGCAATGTCGCCTCGATCCTCTCCTCGCTGCCGCCGACCGTACGCTGGCCCTGAGCGCTCTCAGCGCTCGCGTTGCGCGATTGCGCTTTCGACAAAGGCAAACTGCTGGGTCCGCTCGCCGGGACATCCCGCTTCGATCCAGTCGCGCCTTGCCTGATCGAGCACGCGCCCGACATCCGGACCGGCGGCGACACCGCGTTTGAGCACATCGCGACCACTGAGGAGGAAGGGCGGCGTTTGCCCGAGTTCGGCAATTGCAGCCTGCACCTTGGAGCGCCCCGGAGAACTCTCGTTGGCCGTGAGCAGAACGAGGCCGCCGGCGACCGCATCCGCGCCGACGCGATGCGCCAGGTGCCGCAGCAGGGCGATCGAACAATCCGTCGCACGCCCCGAGAGCCCCTCAAGGGCGAGCGCGATACGCTCGATCCCGTCGAATTGTTCGTTCGACAGCCGCAACCCGTCCCGCAGGCGCAGCGCATCCTCGCGCACGCCAACCGCCAGCGCTGCGAGCCGGAAAGCCGGATAGACTGTTCCCGCGGGCTCGCCTGCCGCAATCGCCGCGAAGCGCGAAAGCCGGGGCACGCCGCCGATCACCGGTACAAGAAGCCCCGCTCCCATCATCGCCGACAATGCGTCGGCCGCGCGCGGCGCAACGAGCAGCTTCAGCAACTCGGCGCGCACCCGCTCACGCGAAAGCCCGTCGAGCCCGGCCCGGCCCGCCGTGCAGGCCGCCAGTCCCGTCGCGTCCAGTGCTCCTTCGCCATAGCGCGCGTGAAACCGGAAGAAGCGCAGGATGCGCAGATAGTCCTCGCGGATGCGCAGGTTCGCATCGCCGATGAAGCGGATGCGACGCGCCGCAAGGTCGACAAGTCCGTCGCAATAGTCGTGAACGGTGCCGTCGCGCCCGAGCCCAAGCGCGTTGACCGTAAAATCCCGCCTGATCGCGTCCTCTGCGAAATCGCGCCCAAAGACCACCTTCGCGCGGCGACCATCGGTCTCGACATCGCGACGCAACGTCGTGGTCTCGAAGGGAACGCCATGGGCGACGATGGTCACCGTGCCATGCTCGATTCCCGTGGGAACCGATTTGAAACCCGCCGCCGCTGCGCGCCGGATCGTCTCCTCCGGTAATGCCGTCGTCGCCAGATCGACATCGCCGACCGGCTCTCCGAGCAGCAGGTCGCGGACAGCCCCGCCAATGACGCGCGTTTCCTCGCCCCCGCCATTGAACGCAGCCAGCACCTCCGTCACCCCCGGCCGCTGAAGAAAGCGCTCGACCCGAGCTCGCTGCGCTTCGTTCATCTGAACTGGCCAGGGACGAGCTGCCCGTTCTCCATATGAGGCGGCACATAAGCGCCCTGGCTGCGCGGAGCGATCCAACCGGTATAGGCGACGAAGCCGATCGAGATCACGAGCCCCACGACCGACAGCCAGAACACGTGCCCGTCCCAGTGTTCGACGTCGAAGGGGTTCCGCCGCCTGACGATCAGATAGCTTGCGAAGATACAAAAGGGCAGGACGAAGAGCAGAACCTCTTCGGTCACCGAACGCAGCATGGGCGCGCCATCCAATCAGACTAGCCGGAGAGTCGCTCGTAAAGGTTACGGATCATGCCGGCGGTTGCACCCCAGATATAGTGATCTCCGAAGGGCATCGCATAGTAGGTACGATAGCGCCCCTTCCATTCCCGGCCTTCGCGGCGATGATTGGCGGGATCCATCAGGAAGGCGAGCGGCGTCTCAAAGGCCTCGTCGACCTCGTGCGGATTGATCGTCAGCTCGAATGGCGGCGCGATCAGCCCCACGACAGGCACGACCCTGTAGCCGGTGCCGGTGAGATAGGCGTCGAGAAAGCCGACGACGCGCACATGTTCGCGGGCGAGACCGATCTCCTCCTCCGTCTCGCGCAGCGCTGTGACCACCGGCGAGCCGTCGACGGCATCGACGCGTCCGCCGGGAAAGGCGACCTGGGCGGAATGGCTGCGCAACGCCGCTGCGCGCTGTGTCAGCAATACGGTCGGCCCGTCCTCGCGCAGCACGATCGGGATCAGCACCGCGGCCTGGATCGCGGCCGCCTCGTCCGGCGGCTCGATCGCTTCCGGCTGGAGATCATGGTCGCCGCGCGGCCTGCTGATCAGGTCGCCTAGGTCCGGCGGTTCGTGGCGCAGCCGCGCCCCGGCAAGGGCGACGATCTCTGCCGCCGTCAGCTTCAGAGCCTGCATCAGAGTCCTTCGATTTCGCTGGATGGCACGGCCGGATAGAATGCACCGGCGACGGCCAGCCCGAACATGCCGACGCCATCGACCGGCCTGATCTCGCCAAGGGCCAGAAGGTCATAGGTCAGGGCCCGCGTAACCCTCGCCCAGAGATCCCGGCGAATATGGACATAGGGCTTGAGCCCGTCATGCGTGTCCCGGACGAAGCGGATCGCATGCTCCGGGCCCACGCTCACGATATCGTCAACCAGTGTCCGGAACGCGATGGCGCGCTCGTCGCCTGTCCCCTCGACCGTCATCTCGACCGCCTGGAACGGCGCGTCGTCGACCTTGATCCCGACCTTTTCGACCGGTGTCACCAGGAAATAATCGCGGCCGTCGCGACGCAGGACGGAGGAGAAGAGCTTGACCAGCGACGGCCTGCCGATGGGAGTTCCGAGATAAAACCACGTGCCATCCCCCGCAATCCGCATGTCGATATCGCCGCAATAGGGTGGATTCCAGCGTTCGACGGGCGGCAAGGCTCGCGTGCGACTGTCCTTCAGCGCGACCAGCAATCGCTCCATCGCCTGCGTTGAATGGTTCATCGAACTACCTGAAATCGCCGCCCGCGGCATATTGGTTGCATGACCCGTTTCGCCTTGAACTCTACATAATCGTGAAGCCGAGTTCTGTGCACCAGAGCCTGTAGCCCCTTGAGCCGGTTGGATAGCCCGTCCACAGTCATCGGTTCGGGAAGCTTGCGGGGCGTGAAGCAGCGCAAGGCGCGACGACGAGGGTGAAGGAGATCGACATGGTGGCGCAAGTCCGTGCGACGGATGGCAAGAGCGAGGCCGGTCAGCCCGTCAATCTCGATACCGGGATCGTCGAAGCGGCCGAAGCTGCGCTCGGCGCCATCGGCGCCGCCCGCCGCGAGATCGGCCAGGTCATTTTCGGGCAGCAGGAGGTGGTCGACCTTTCGCTGATCACCTTGCTCGCCGGTGGCCACGGTCTGCTCGTCGGCGTGCCCGGCCTTGCCAAGACCAAGCTGGTCGAGGCGATGGGTACGGTCCTCGGCCTGAGCGCGAGACGCGTGCAATTCACGCCGGACCTGATGCCCTCCGACATTCTCGGCTCCGAGGTGCTCGACGAGAGCGTCGACGGCAAGCGCCATTTCCGCTTCATCAAGGGGCCGGTCTTTGCCCAGCTGCTGATGGCCGACGAGATCAACCGCGCCAGCCCGCGTACGCAGTCGGCGCTGCTGCAGGCGATGCAGGAGCATCACGTCACCGTCGCCGGTGAACGCTACGACCTGCCTGCGCCCTTCCACGTGCTGGCAACCCAGAACCCGATCGAGCAGGAAGGCACCTATCCGCTGCCGGAAGCCCAGCTCGACCGCTTCCTGCTCGAGATCGACGTCGGCTACCCCGACCGCGAGGCCGAGCGGCGCATCTTGCTCGAGACCACCGGTGCCACCGAGCACAAGCCGGTCCAGGCAATGACGGCAGAGACGCTGATGTCGACACAGCGCCTCGTACGTCGCCTGCCGGTTGGCGAGAACGTCGTCGATGCGATTCTCGATCTGGTGCGCTCGGCTCGCCCCGGCGATGGCGATCCGGCGCTGACCAGCAAGCTTGCCTGGGGCCCCGGCCCGCGCGCCAGCCAGGCCCTGACGCTTGCCGCCCGCGCCCGCGCGCTCGTCGAAGGCCGGCTCGCACCGTCCGTGGATGACGTCGTCGCGCTCGCCACCCCCGTACTCAAGCACCGTATTGCGCTCACCTTCGCTGCACGCGCCGATGGCGAGACGGTGGAGAGCGTCATCGCGAGGCTCGTGGAACGATTGGGATAGGGACTTCAGTGATGCTGCGCACGCGCGTCCTCGGCCCATCCGAACGCCAGCCGGCCCCGCCGGTCCTGAAGGCTTCCCTCGATCTCGCGGCGCGCCTGCCGCGCCTGATCCTCGAGGCCAGGCGCGTCTCGGCCAGCGTGCATGGCATCCACGGCCGCAGGCGCGCCGGCCCCGGCGAGACATTCTGGCAGTACCGCCCTCTGGTGACCGGTGAGGCCGCGTCACGCATCGACTGGCGCCGCTCGGCGCGCGACGGCCATCTCTTCGTCCGCGAGCGCGAATGGGAGGCCTCGCATGCGATCTGGCTCTGGATCGACCGCTCGGCCTCGATGGGCTTTTCCTCGTCGCTCGCCATGGCCTCCAAGGTCGACCGCGCGCTTGTGGCCGGCTTCGCCCTGGCCGAAACCCTGGTCGAAGGCGGCGAGCGGGTCGGGCATCTCGGCCTGACGCGGGCGCTCGCCTCGCGACGTATCGTCGAGACCTTGGCACAAGCGCTCGTGATCGACCGCAAGGGCGAGACCGCCGATTTGCCGCCGGACGCGCCGCTTCCACGCCTGGCCGACGCCATCATCATCACCGACGGACTTTCGCCGGCGCAGTCCCTGGCCAAGCGCATCGCGACCATGGCGAGCAGCGGCGCGCGCGGCCATATCCTGCTGATCGCCGATCCGATCGAAGAAACGTTCCCCTTCAGCGGCCAGGCCGAGCTCTTCGACCTCGAAGACGGCCTCACTCTGCGCGTCGGCGATGCCGGGGCCTGGGGAGAGGAATATCGCCGGCGCCTCGAAGCCCATCGCGAGATTATTCGGGAGGCTTGCCGCAAGGCGGGCTGGACGCTGACCCTGCATCGGACCGACCGGCCCGCCAGCGAAGGCGTACTCCGGATTGCGAGCCTGATCGCCGCGTCGCGCGGCGGCCAGGGCCGCTAGGAGGGCGCCAACGATGCTGACGCAGCTGCCCATCGCCTTCTCCGCCCCGCTCGCGCTGACCGCGCTTGCGCTGCTGCCAGCGCTTTGGCTGATCCTGCGGGTAACGCCGCCACGCCCGCGCCGCATCGATTTCCCACCGCTCAAGATCATGGCCGACCTGATCGCCAAGCGTGAAATGCCGGCGCATACACCTTGGTGGTTGTTGGCATTGCGGATGGCCATTGCGGCACTCGCCATCATCGCCGTTGCCGGCCCGGTCTGGAACCCACCGGTCGCAACGGCGCCCACGCGCGGGCCCGTGCTGCTCCTGATCGACAACGGCTTCGGCGCGGCGACCGACTGGCCCGAGCGTGTGGCGCTGGCGGAGTCGCGGGTCAATGCTGCAGGCCGCGAGGGACGTGCGGTGGCGATCGTCGGGCTCGCGGAAACGCCGGGCGAGGTCACGCTGTCGGAGCCGCGCGCGGCGCTCGACAAGCTGCGTGCGTTGGCCTTGCAGCCGCACGCGCCCGACCGCACCACTCAATTGCCCCGGATCGAGGCCTTTCTCCGCGCCACGCCTGACGCCGAAATCGTCTGGGTCTCCGACGGGCTCGGCCTGACCGACGAAGGCGCCTTCCTGGCGCGCCTGAAGCAGGAAGCCGATGCACGTCGGCTTTCCATCCACGCCATCCCCGCCGACCAGCTCGCGCTGACGGCAGCAGAGAACCTCTCCGGCGCGCTGACGGTCAAGGTGCTTCGGCCAGCCACCAGCGCCCCCGCGAGCGGCCAGGTTCGCGCACTCGATCTGAAGGGCCTGCCACTGGGGGATGCTCCATTCGGCTT
Source organism: Allobosea sp. 2RAB26 (assembly GCF_052115465.1). NCBI lineage: Bacteria > Pseudomonadati > Pseudomonadota > Alphaproteobacteria > Hyphomicrobiales > Alloboseaceae > Allobosea > Allobosea sp. 2RAB26. The sequence goes on from NZ_JBFRGS010000004.1 coordinate 345,199, forward strand.
TGGCCCAACGGAAACGCAGACGGTGGCCCGGCTCACCCTTCCGATCGAGGTGCGCAATGCCGTTTCGCGGCTTGAGGTCGTGGGCGAACCAAGCGCGGGTGCAGTGGCGCTGCTCGACGACCGCGCCAAACGGCGCCGCGTCGGTATCGTGTCCGGAACGACCACCGATACGGCGCAGCCCTTGCTGTCTCCAACCTATTACGTCTCGCGCGCCCTCTCGCCCTTCGCAGAGATCCGCGAACCGCGCCCCGGCTCGAACGACCCCGTCGGCGAGTTGCTCGCGCAAAACCTCTCGGTCCTCGTTCTCGCGGATATCGGCGCCCTCGACCCGGAGACGGCGACGAAGATCAGCAGTTTCGTCGAGCGAGGCGGTGTTCTCTTGCGCTTTGCCGGCGTGCGCCTCGCCACCGCCTCCGACGAGCTGACACCCGTGCGGCTGCGCCGCGGAGGGCGCACGCTCGGCGGCGGCCTCTCATGGGACACTCCGCGCAAGCTCGCCCCCTTCACCCGGGAGAGTCCGTTCTTCGGCACGCAGATCAGCGACGACGTCCGCGTCAATCGCCAGATTCTGGCCGAGCCCGATGCGGATCTTGCACGCAAGACCTGGGCTGCGCTCGAAGACGGCACGCCTGTGGTCACCGGCGAACGCCGCGGCGATGGCGTGATCGCCATGATGCATGTCACCGCCGACACCACCTGGTCGAACCTGCCGCTGTCGGGCCTCTTCGTCGAGATGCTGCGCAAGGTGGTGGCGCTGGCCGGAACGGGCCCGGCCGAGGCCCAGGCCGAGGATGCCAAGGTCGAGACGCTCTCGCCGACCCGCGTGCTGGACGGCAAGGGCTCCTTCCGCGCACCACCGGCTACGGCTCAACCGGTACCGCGGACCTTCACCGGACGTGCCACCCTGGCCCACCCCCCCGGCATCTACGGCCCGGCCGACGGTTCGCTCGCGGTCAATGCCTTGGCTCCCGCCGACACGCTGCACGCGCTCGATCTGGCCTCGCTCGGCGCGCCGATCCTGCCGATCGACAAGCCGGTCGCGCAGGACATTCGGCCCCAGCTCCTGGTCATCGCGCTGCTGCTGCTGATCCTCGACACGCTGGCGACGCTCTGGCTCGGCGGTCGACTGCGCGTGACGCGCGCTGGCAAGGCTGCTGCCGCCGCGCTCCTGCTTGGGCTGGCGCTGGCCGCCGCCCTTTCGGCCGCGCCGGCCCTGGCCCAACCTGTCCCGGCGGCACCGGAGGACACCCGCCCGCCGATCCCGCGCGAACTTTTCGCCGCAGGTGCGGTCACCCGCCTCGCCTATGTCCTGACCGGCGACAAGGCGGTCGATGACATGTCGAAGGCGGGGCTTGCAGGCCTCAATATCGTGCTCGGCGCACGCACGGCACTCGAACCCGGCGAAGCGGTCGGCCTCGACCCAGCCCGCGACGAGCTCGCCTTCTTCCCGATCCTCTACTGGCCGGTGGTCGCCGGGCGCCCGATTCCGGCGCCCGAAACCCTGCGCAAGCTCGAAGCCTATATGAAGGGCGGCGGGCTCGTGATCTTCGATACGCGCGATGCCATGAGCGCCCGCCCGGATGGGGGCAGCACGCCCGAGGGCGATCAGCTCAAGCGGATGCTGCAGACGCTGGACATTCCCGAGCTCGAACCGATCCCGCGCGACCACGTGCTGACCAAGACCTTCTACATCCTCGACGGTTTCGTCGGTCGCTATGACACCGGCACGACCTGGGTCGAGATCCTGCCGCCCGCCGGCGAAGACGGGCGTCGGCCGGCGCGGGCCGGCGACAGCGTCTCGCCGATCGTCATCACCTCGAACGATCTTGCCTCGGCCTGGGCCGTAAATCGCCGCGGCGAAGGGCTGGTACCGGTGTCCGGCTCCGATCCCCGCCAGCGCGAAATGGCGCTCCGCGCCGGCGTCAATCTCGTGATGTACGCGCTCACCGGCAACTACAAGGCCGACCAGGTCCATGTGCCGGCCCTGCTCGAGCGTCTGGGGCAATAGACCATGTGGAGCCTCTCCTTCGCCCCGCTCGTGCCTCTGCCACTGCTGATCGGGCTCGCGTTGCTGGCTGCTCTCGCTGCCGGCGCCGCGCTCGTCCTCGCCGGCCGCAGCGCCATCCTGCGCGCGCTCGCGCTGATCGTGCTGACGCTCACGCTGGCCGACCCGTCACTCGTCTTCGAGGACAGAGAACCGGTCAAGGACGTCGTCTCGGTGGTGGTCGATCGCTCCGGCTCGAACCGCCTCGCCGACCGGACCGCGCAGACCGAAGCCACCCTGGCCGATGTCGAACGGCAATTGCGCGGCGTTCCGGGCGTCGAGCCACGCATCGTCGACGTCACCGACATGCAGGGCTCGGGAGACGGGACCCGACTCTTCGAGGCGTTGGCCGCAAGCATCGCGGATGTCCCATCGGAGCGCGTCGCCGGCGCCATCGTCATCACCGACGGCCTCGCTCATGATGCGCCTCCCAATGCCGAGGCCCTGGGTCTCAAGGCACCGCTGCACATTCTCACGACCGGCCGCAACGCCGAGATCGACCGCCGGATCGTACTTGTCGATGCGCCGCGCTTCGGCATCGTCGGCAAGGATCAGGTCATTCGCCTGCGCGTCATCGACAAGGGCGGCCCCGGCCGCGCCGGGCTGACGATCCGCCGCGACGGCGAGATCGTCGCTCGCCGTGAGGTCACCTCGGGTCAGATCGTGCAGGTGCCGGTTCGGATCGACCGCGGCGGGCCCAATGTCGTCGAGATCGAGGCGGCGCCGCTCGATAACGAGCTCACGCTTGCCAATAATCGCGCCGTCATCACGATCGAGGGCGTGCGCGACAAGCTGCGCGTGCTGCTGGTCTCCGGAGAGCCGCATCCCGGCGAACGGACCTGGCGCAACCTGCTCAAGGCCGACGCCAATGTCGACCTCGTCCATTTCACGATCCTGCGCCCACCGGAGAAGCAGGACGGCACGCCGATCAACGAGCTTTCGCTGATCGCCTTTCCAACGCGCGAGCTGTTCCAGGTCAAGATCAAGGAATTCGACCTGATCATCTTCGACCGCTACGCCAACCAGTCGATCCTGCCGCTGCTCTACTTCGACAACATCGTCCGCTATGTGCGCGAGGGTGGCGCCCTGCTGGTCGCAGCCGGTCCGGAATATTCCGGCTCGCAGTCGCTTGCACGGACCCCGCTCGGCCAGATCCTGCCCGCGCTACCCGATGGCAGCGTCATCGACGAGGCCTATCGCGCCCGCGTCAGCGAACCCGGCCGCCGCCACCCGGTCACCCGCGACCTCCCCGGTTCGGAGGTCGAGCCGCCGCGCTGGGGCGAGTGGCTGCGCATGGTCGGCGCCCGGGCCCGCACAGGCTCGACCATCATGACCGGGCCGGGTGACAGACCGTTGCTCATGCTCAGCCGTGAGCAGAAGGGCCGCGTTGCGCTTTTCCTCTCCGATCATGCCTGGCTCTGGGCCCGGGGCTTCCGCGATGGCGGCCCGCATCTCGACCTGCTGCGCCGCCTCGGCCACTGGCTGATGAAGGAACCCGAACTCGAGGAGGAGGCGCTCCGCGCAACCGCCCGCGGCCGCACCATCGAGATCGAGCGCCAGACGCTCGGCGACGCCCCCTCCTCGATTGTCGTCACCGACCCCAATGGCACGTCGCGCACGGTTCAGCTGGAAGCCGGACGGCCCGGCATCTTCAGCGCCCGCGTCCCGACCACCGAATTCGGCCTGCACCGCATCTCAGGGGATAATCTGACGGCCTTTGCCAGTGTCGGCCCGGAGAACCCGCGCGAACTCATGGAGGTCGTCAGCGACCCGGCGAAGCTTCAGCAGCTTGCCGAGGCGACGGGCGGTTCCTCCCGCCGGATCGGCCAGGACAGCGGCTCGAGCGTGTCCGTGCCGCGCATCGTTCCGGTCCGTTCGGGCAGTCAGTTCGCTGGTGCGGACTGGATCGGCCTGCGCATCAGCGATTCCGGCATCGTGCGCGGCGTTTCGATTTCGCCTGTGTTCATCGGGCTGATCGGCCTCGCGCTGCTGTTTGGCGCTCTGGTGGCCGGCTGGCTCGGCGAGACCGGCCGGCGCTTCAGGCGGAGCCCGGACGCAACGCCATGACCGCCCCGCTGCGCCTGGCCAGCACGCCCTCGACCAGTTCGAGCGCGAGGAAGCGGGCGGGATTGGCCGGTCCCGGTAAGGTCAGCTGGCCCGGCGGGATCGGCTTGAAACCGAAGCGGGCATAATAGGGCGCATCCCCCACCAGCATGATGAGGTCGTGTCCGGCCGCCCGCGAGGCTTCGATCGAAGCGTTCATCAGGGCAGCGCCGATACCGCGTCCCTCGAAGGCAGGATCCACGGTAAGCGGCCCCAGCATCAGCGCCGGCTGCCCACCCGCCGAGACGCGGGTCACCCGCACCGAACCGACCAGGAAGGTTCCGACATGCGAGGCGAAGGATAGCGCCGGGTCCTGCGGCACGCCCTCGCGCAGGCGAAATGCCGTGCGGGCAAAGCGGCCGGGACCGAAGGCGCGCTCGTGCAGGCGCTCGATGGCGGCATGATCGGCGGGGAGTTCGTGGCGAATGGTCAGGGGAAGCGAAGTCATGGCGTCGGCAAACCTGCGAACGGGCAGCGGGGCAAGAGGCTCAGGCGCCGTGAAGCAGCCGAGCGGAAGGGCGCGCTCAGCGCGCCGGTCGTCGCAGGATGGAGAGGTCTTGCCGGTCAGCCATGAATCGCCTGTAGCAGAGGCACGGGCGGGCGTCCATGTTGGAAATGACGGGGTGTTTCGTGTCTCGCTTCGCGAGCGCTGATGGCAGGGCGAAGCGCTGGCGGATGAGAGGATCGGCGACGCCGTGGACTGTTTGCGTTGAGATCATGGTTGGCGAGAGGCGAGCCTAAGCACGCACACTCTCCCGCAGAAACCGATCTCACCAATCGGCAGTAAGCTGACGCCTGCCGAATATCTCGTCGAGCCTGCGGCGGGTTCCCGCTGTGGTGGTGTCCGGCAACGCGTCGAGCGGAAAGAAACGGGCCTCGGCAATTTCGCGATCCGGTTGCCTGATACCGTCCACAACAAACTCCCGTACCACGAAGATCGCGACATGATCGCGGCGCGACACCGTTCGGTTGAAGAAGACGCCATGAAGTTGCGGCGGGCCGGTCAGCCTGACGAGCGTCTCTTCACGCAGTTCCTTGTCGAGCGCGTCTCGCAAAGTCTCGCCGGTCTCCACCCCGCCGCCCGGCAGATGCCACCCCGGCGTGTAGGTATGGCGCACCAGCAGGACCTCGCGCTCATCCCTGAGCACTGCCGCGCGCACGCCCAGCGTCATGCCGCGTGTCAGCCAGAAATACAGATGCAGCAGCCGGCGAACGGGCCTCGAGATGGGGCGCGGCTCGCGGGCATGCCCTGTTCCGCCGCCAGTTTTGGGGTCGGGCCCATGCGACACGCCTCGCGCTCCTCTCATCTACCGCGTATTTGCCTATGCAAATAACGCATAACAGACCACCGTTTGTACTGCCGTTACGTCACAAACGCGCCGCAAAGCAGGTAGAAACCACCGCCATCACCGCTGGGGTTACCACAATGCTTCTCGCTTTCATCACCGCTCGCCTCCGGGCCAAGCGCGCTTTCGTCTGGAAGCCCGCCCTCACCCTCACCGACCCGCGCATCGTTTCGGAACTCACCGACTCGTTCAACTGAGTCCTTGGGCTCGAACCTGATCGGGTTCGGGAACGGATTGAGGCGAGCCCACGCGCGGATGCGCTTGACGGCTGCCATGCTCTGAGGGCAAGCGCAGGGCGTGTTCAAGATCGCGCACCTGTCCGACCCGCATCTCGGCCCGCTTGCCGAGTTTTCACTGCATCAGCTGCTCGGCAAGCGCGCGACCGGCTATGTCAACTGGCGCCGCAAGCGCCGGCACGCCCATGACATGGAAATCCTGGCGCTGATCGTCGCGGATATCCGCGCGCAGGCGCCGGATCATGTCGCCTGCACCGGCGATGTCGCCCATATCGGCCTTCCCAACGAATTCAAGACCGCGGTCACCTTTCTCGACACGCTGGGTCCGCGCACCGATGTCAGCTTCGTGCCGGGCAATCACGATGCCTATGCCCGTTCCTCGCTAAAGCCACTCGCGACCCTGCTGGGCCCATGGTCCAGCAGCGATGATGGCACGATCGGGTATCCCTGGTATCGCGAGCGCGGGCCGGTCGCGCTCATCGGGTTGAACACCGGCATTCCGACATTGCCTCTGATGGCGACGGGCCGCGTCGGGCGCGAGCAGATCGCCAAGGCGGAGATTCTCCTCGACCGGGCCAAGGCGGCCGGGTTGATCCGCGTCGTGCTCATCCATCATCCGCCCTATCTCGGCGGCGCGCGGCGCACCCGCGAATTGCTCGATGCTGATGCTTTCGAGTCGATGCTGAGACGCAAGGGGGCCGACCTCGTCCTGCACGGCCATAACCACCGCTTCTCACTCGCCTGGCGGCCGGGGCCGGATCACGATATCCCCATCGTCGGCGTGCCCTCGGCCTCGATCGGGCCGCTCGGTCATGGCGAAATGGCGAGCTGGCATCTCATCAAGATCGAGGGCGATGCCAAGGCTCCTTCGATCAGCGTCGAGCAACGTGGCTTCGAGCCCGACGGCACCGTCAGGATGCGTCAGGAAATTGCGCTTCACGCCAAGCCGGTTTGACGCCCCGCTCTCCATGGAGAGAGCCGCGGCGCAATGACAAAGGGCGCCGCATGGCGGCGCCCTTCAGAGGTCTGGCAGAGGAAACCGCTCAAACGCAGCGGCCACCATCCACCGCAAGCACGCTGCCCGTCACCATTTCCGACTCGTCGGAGCATAGGAAGAGCGCCGCGTTGGCAATGTCCTGCGGCGTCGAGAAACGGCCCCAGGGAATCGTGCTGGTGAAAGCCTTGCGCTTCTCGGGAGTGTCCTCCCCCATGAAGGTCGCAAGCAGGGGCGTCTCGCCGGCAACAGGCGCGATCGCATTGACACGGATGCGGTCAGGCGCGAGTTCGACGGCCATCGACTTCGAGAGCAGGTTCGCGGCCCCCTTGGAGCCGTTGTACCAGGTCAGCCCGGGGCGCGGACGCAAGCCCGCAGTCGATCCGATATTGAGGATCACCCCGCCGCCATGCTCGCGGAAATGGGGCACGACCGCCTTGGCCATCAGGTAGATCGACTTCACGTTGACGTCGAAGACGCGGTCGAACTCCGCTTCCGAGACGTCAAGCATTGGCTGGTTACGGTGGCTGATGCCGGCATTGTTGACGACGATATCCAGCCTGCCGAGCCGGGTGATCACCTTCGCGACCGCCGCATCGACGCTCTTTCCCTTGCCGACATCGCACGCGACGGCAAATGCCTTGCGGCCGATCGCCTTTGCCGCCTCCTGCGCCTTCTCGCGATTGATATCGAGTACAGCCACCCGCGCGCCCTCACGCACGAAGGTTTCGGCGATGCCGAAGCCGAACCCTTGCGCAGCGCCGGTAACCAGCGCGGTCTTGCCCTTCAGTCTCATGCTGTTTCCTCGTGATCTTCTTTGAGGTGATGACATTGGGACGATTTGCGGCCGGCCAAAAATGCGTTTTTGCGATTGCCCGGATACCGAAATCCTATGGCCGGCCCGATCGCACGACAGACAGGCCGGAGGACCCTGGGTCTAGCCGATCTCCTCACGCAGCATCTCGAGCTCCAGCCAGCGCTCTTCGGCCTGGTGGATCTCGCGTGTGACCTCGTCCAGCCGGGCCGTTGCCTTGGCAAAGAGCTTGGGATCGCGCGTGTAAAGATCGCCGGAGACAGCCGTGTTGAGCTTGGCGGCCTCCCCCTGAAGGGCCTCGATGCGCTTCGGCAGCGTCTCCAGTGCGTGCTTCTCGTTGAAGGAGAGCTTCCGCTTGCTGGATGCCACCGTCGCGGCAGCAGCCAGTTTGGCGGCTGGAGCAACGGCCTTCTCCGCCACAGCACGCGCCTTCGCGCCGACGCCGCGGCCACGCTGCGCGAGCATGTCGGAATAGCCACCCGCAAACTCGGTCCAGATTCCGTCCCCATCCGAGATCAGCGTCGCGGAAACCACACGGTCGATGAAGTCGCGGTCATGGCTGACCAGCAACACCGTCCCCTGGTAGTCCGCCAGCAACTCCTGAAGCAGGTCCAGCGTTTCGAGATCGAGATCGTTGGTCGGCTCGTCCAGGACCAGCAGGTTCGATGGCTTTGCCAGGGCCCGTGCCAGCATCAGCCGCCCGCGCTCGCCCCCCGAGAGCGCTCCAACCGGCGTGCCGCGCTGGATCGGCTGGAACAGGAAGTCCTTCATGTAGCTGATGACATGGCGCGGCTGCCCGCCGACCATGACCTGGTCGGAGCCGCCGCCAGTCAGAGCATCGCCGAGTGGCGTCGCCGGGTCGAGGCTTTCACGGCGTTGGTCGAGCGTCACCATTTCGAGTGAGACGCCGAGCTTGATCTTGCCGGAATCCGGCTGCAGCGCTCCGGTCAGCAGGTTGATCAACGTGGTCTTGCCAGCGCCATTCGGTCCGACGATGCCGATCCGGTCTCCGCGCGCCACGCGCAGCGAGAGATTCTTGACCACAACATTGTCGTCATAGGCCTTGGCGACGTCGATCGCCTCGATCACCAGCTTGCCCGACATCTGGGCCTCGCTGGCCTCGAGCCGGACCGAACCGACCGCACCGCGCGCCGTGCGGCGCTGGTCGCGCAGCGCATGGAGATCGCCGAGGCGGCGCTGGTTGCGTGTGCGACGTGCGCTGACGCCGTAGCGCAGCCAGTCCTCCTCGCGCGCGATCTTGCGGTCGAGCTTGTGCCGGTCGAGTTCCTCCTGCGCCAGCACCTCGTCACGCCAGGCCTCGAATTCGCCAAAACCACGATCCATGCGCCGCGTCTGGCCGCGATCGAGCCAGATCGTCGCGCGCGAAAGCGAGGTCAGAAAGCGCCGGTCGTGGCTGATCAGGACCATGGCGGAGCGCAGCGACTTCAACTCCTGTTCAAGCCACTCGATCACCGGCAGGTCGAGATGGTTGGTCGGTTCGTCGAGCAACAGGATGTCGGGCTCCGGCGCCAACACACGCGCCAGCGCCGCACGACGAGACTCGCCGCCCGACATGGTGGCCGGGTCCTCATCTCCGGTCAGGCCCAGCTCCTCGACGAGATAACGGGCGCGGTAGGCATCGTCGCCAGGGCCGAGGCCAGCCTCGACATAAGCAAGCGACGTCCTGTAGCCGGTGAAATCCGGCTCCTGCGGCAGGTAGCGGACAGTCGCCCCCGGCTGCAGGAAGCGCTCGGCGCTGTCGGGCTCGACCAGCCCGGCCGCGATCTTGAGCAGCGTCGACTTGCCCGAGCCGTTTCGGCCGACCAGGCAGACCCGCTCGCCCGGGGATACTGCGATCTCCGCGCTTTCGAGCAGGGGCTGGCCGCCAAAGGTCAGGGCGACTTCGCGCAGGTGGAGCAGAGGAGCCATTCGATACCCGTTGATTGTCGAGCGGTCGGGATAGACTGGCACGCCCGGCCTGTCACTCCGCCACGGCGTCACGGCCCCTTGCGCAATGCAATATCCATTATAGGATACAAAACGTATCCCTTAATGGAAAGAGCGCCGTGACCCGCCCTCCTTCCCGCAGAGCCCGCAATGCCAGGATCGGCGACAATGGCGGCCCGCCGCTCGAAGACACGGCCCAGCGCCAGCCGGAATGGGGCAAGGGCGAGATCGGACGCTATTTCGACTGGCGCTTTGCGTCGCGCAAGGCCTGGAAGAAGCCGCCCGCTATCGCTTTGCGACGTCAGGAGCGGGCCGAGGAGCTCGGCCTGACCTATGAGGAATACACGCTCGAAGTCATGGAGCGGGGCTATTTTCCGCAGTCGGAGGATGTCACGGCGATTGTCGCCAAGCGCGAGGAGAGGCGTAAGGCCGGCGGCATCGTCGGCCAGTCTTTGAAGGGAATGCGCCTGAAACGGCAGCGCGATTAGGCCTCAAGCCGCTTCCTGAGCCAGCGCGTCGCCGGTCGCTCGAACCAGCGATAGATCAGCACCGAAGCGATCACCGAGGCGCTGAGTGCCGTCAGGACATAGAGGCCGGGCCAGCCGGGAGCCACACGTGCAAAGATCTCGCGAAGCGCCCGGATCGCAAATGGGTGAACGAGATAGAGCGCGTAGGATGCATCGCCGAGACCGGCAAGGCCGCGAACCAGAGCCGATGGTGCCGAATTGCCGCTGCCGGATGACGCCGCCGCGACCAGGAGCATGGCAGCCGATCCCCGCAGCAGGAAGGACATCCAGGGCGTGTCTGCCCCGGGAAGCCAGGCTGCCAGCAGCAGGATTGCGACGCCCAGGACAGCAACGAGCCAGCGCGGCCCACCCGAGAGCCGAAAGCCCTGCCGCCTCAACAGGGCCAACCCCATCCCGGCGGCGAATTCCAGCACGATCGGCTGCCCCCAGAAGCCGAATGGCAATGGCAGGGGGCCAGACAGAGCCTCGGTCGCAACCAGCACCGCGAGCGCCAGCGTCGCCACCAGGACGACTGCGGCCCGCGGCAGGAGGAGCGCTGCGCCAAACAGCACGTAGAACAGCATCTCGTAGTTCAGTGTCCAGCCGAGCGAGTAGACGGGCTGGACGAGACCGGCAGATGAGACGGCCGGCCAGAACAGATAGGATGCCAGAATCTGCCCGAGATCGGGCGCAGCCGAATTGAGCGCACCGGGGAGCAGCAATCCCGCCAGCAGGAACAGCGTCGTCGCCGCCCAGTAGAGCGGCACGATGCGGGCAAGCCGGCGCGTCAGGAACAGGCGAGGCGCATCCTTGCGACCAAAGAGCTCGCCGGACGCATGCACCATGATGAAGCCGGAGACGACGAAGAAGATATCGACGCCAGCCATCCAGGGCACGAGATGGGAGGGCGTGAAACTCGCACCCGAGCGCTGGGCCAAAGCAAGCGCGTCCGGCTGGACGTGATGCACGGCGACTATGAATGCCGCGAAGGCGCGCAGAACCTGGATGCCATAGAGCTGGGACAAGGAGCGGAAAAGCCCTGACGAGAGAATGCGGCGCTCTGCGCTGATCGCGAAGCGTAGCTGCTACCCGCCGTTCACGGAAACCACAATCGGGCTTTGTCGTCGAGACCAAAGCGGGCCGGAGATTCCGCAATGGCTGCAAGCCCCTGCTCGGCAGCGTCCGGTGCCGTGATGACGTGCAGGGCGAAGCGCGCCGCAAGTTCCTCCATCGGCGGCTTGCCATTGAACATGGCATGAAGCGCGGCATTCCCCGCGAGCGGCAGGAGGCGCGGCACGATTCCGCCGGCGATATAGACGCCACCGGTCGCCTTGAAGATAAGGGCGAGATCGCCGGCAACACGCGCCAGTAAGCGCCAGAAGCGGATGACCGCCATCAGCGCGGCAGGGTTGCCGTCGAGCGCCAGTGTCGTCACATCAGCGGCGCTGACCCGCGCCTCCTCCATGCCTGTTTCGCTGGCGATGGCGCGATGCAGGCGCACCAGGCCATCACCGCTCAAGAGCGCCTCGACCGTGACGCGCGGCAGACCGGCCGCCAGCGCCGGCCAGATCTTCTCCTCCGCCTGATCCTCGGGCCCGACGCCGATATGCCCGGCCTCGGTCGGGATCAATGCGCCCCTGCCATTCCGGCTGACCAGAGCTGCCGCACCAAAGCCGGTCCCGGGTCCGAGCACGAGGCGCACTCCCTCCGCCTCGGGCTGCCCCGGCACCAAGGTGACCATGTCCTGCGGCTTCAAGACAGCGAGCGAGGCGGCGAGCGCCTCGAAATCATTCACCAGCAGCCCCTGCACCAGCCCAAGCTCGGCGGCCATGCCAGGCCCGTCGAAATGCCAATTGGCATTGGTCAGCTGGGCAGTACGTCCATCGAGCGGCCCTGCAACCGCAAGAACCGCCGAGCGAGGGCGTGGATCGAGAGATGCCAGAACCGAGGCCAGCGCTGCATCTGGTGTCGGATAACTGCCAGTCTGGATACGCGCCAGCGGCTCAGGCCGTGCGCCGGCGTGCTGCACGAGCGAAAGGCGGGAATTGGTCCCGCCAATATCAGCAACGAGGACCGGGTAGGCAAAGGGCTCGGCGCGCATCGCTCAGGCCTGCTTTTTCCAGTCGGAGAACCAGCCTAGCCCCTCGAGCGTCCCGGCCCTTGGCCGGTACTCGCAGCCGACAAAGCCAGTATAGCCGAGACCGTCGAGTTCAGCGAACAAACGCGGATAATCCGGGCCGAGCGCGTCCGGTTCATGGCGGCCATTGGCGCTGGCGATCTGGACATGGCCGACCAGCGGATAGAGCGCCTTGAGCTTGCCCGAGACGTCGCCGTGGATCAGCTCACAGTGATACATATCGAACTGCAGCCTGACATTGGGCCGCCCGGACTCGCGGACATAAGCCGCGGCCGCATCGAAATCATTGAGAAAATAGCCCGGCATATCCTTGCCGTTGATCGGCTCGAGCAGCAGATCGATGCCATGCTCGGCGAGCTTGTCAGCGGCATAGGCGAGCGAGACACGATACGCCGCCTGGGCTGCGGGATCCCCGGGATCGGCATGTCCCGCCATCATATGCAGGCGCTTGACTCCGGTGGCATGCGCATAGGTCAACGCGGTTTCGACGGAGGCGCGGAATTCCCCCTCCCGGCCCGGAATGGCGGCCATGCCGCGCTCGCCCTTGACCCAGTCGCCCGGCGGCAGATTGAACAGCGCCTGCTCGAGTTCAGCCCCCGCGAGCGCAAGGCTCACCTGCTCGACCGGGTGTTCATAGGGGAACAGGAACTCCACGGCCTCGAAGCCAGCTTCCGCGGCCGCCTTGAAGCGGTCGAGGAACTCCCACTCGTTGAACATCATCGACAGATTGGCGGCAAAACGCGGCATGGCATCCTCAGGCAAACGATACGCGCGCCAACCTATCGGGCCGCACGCCCTGCGTCATGTGAGAACGCAACAGAGGCGCTTTGCGTTCCGATGGGAGATCAGCCTCCTCGTCGCGAAGTCAGCCCGGATGACCAGCAAGCCTCGGCGACATCGCGAGGGAGCGCGGGAGCGCTGCTATTTCTTGGCAGGCGCCACCGGCGGGTTCGGATCCCTGGAGAAATTGCGGAAGACCATGTCCGGCGAAGAGGTATTGTGACGCGAGTGGGTCGTGCGGCCCATCCAGATATCGCTCGCCTTGCCGCCGCTGAAGGGCATCAGCAGTTCCTCGCGCCAGCCCTTGGCTCCGGGCTCGCGTATGGCGATGCGGGCGACGTCGTTGTTGAACTCGGTGACGTACATCGAGCGCAGCGCCACAAAGGCCTTGCCGCCGGTAACCGGCTTGTCGAGCACGGCATCCAGCACCATGCGGTTCTCGTCGACGCTGTCGAGCTTGAGCGTCGCAGCCGAGCCATCCTTGAAGTTCATCTTGAAGGAGGTCGTCTTCGGGTCGAACTCGATCTCCTTGATGTTCACCACCGGCCGTGCGCCATCCTGTTCGATCGGTCCGAACAGGAAGGATGAGCCGTAGGAGGAGAAGCCGAGATGTTGCGGCGGCATCGGCCGGGCGCGCCAGTAGCCGTCCTGCGGATAGACTACGAGGACTTCATAGGATTTGTCCTTGCCGAGCTTCCAGAGCTGCACGAGGTGCAGGCCCTTCTCGACCCGGTCTCCAACCTTGAAAGTGGTGTCCGACGGCCGCCAGAAGGTCGGGAAGGTGTAACCGACGAGCCAATAATCGATGCTCTCGTAGAAGGTGACCCGGCGCGGCGGTGTCGGCGCGGTGAAGACGGGGTCGCCGGTCATATCGCAGGCGGTCCAGTCTGCGTCCCAGTTATCGCGGACCAGCCCGGCGATATAGGCCGGATGTGCCGCCTCGATCTGGAACCGCCGCACTTCAGGCGAGATCGCCTTGATCGTGACGTTGTCCTTCTCGGCGCAAAGCACCGGCTCCGACTCGTTCTTCACCTCGACAGCGACATCGCCCGCAGCGTGCACCGGCGCGGCGAGAAGCAGGAGAGAGAGCGAGAGAGCGATTGGGCGGGCGAGGCTGAACATGACCATCCTTCGAAAACGGCTTTCGACGCCAGCATGGCGAAGGCCTGATGAATGCAAGCTGGCTGGTTCCCTCTTAGGGCGTGCGGGCAGTCGATGAAAGCATGCGCCTGCAGAGACGGAGGCTCAGCAGGCGGTCGTTTCAACCGATGACAGGCAGTGGTTCACGGCTGACTCGCGCCATCGGGGAACGCGTGGAAATACAACTTCTGCTGGCCGGAGCCCTGATGCTCCTCATCGGGCTGGTCCACTCCGTCCTCGGCGTCCTGGCGGCGACGAAGGGCAGGCATCCGGGCCCGCTCGTCTCCTTGCGGCAGCGGTGCTGGTCCGGCGGGGGGCCGGCAGTTTGAGCAATGCGACGATGCCCGCTGCTCAGCCCTGCAGGATAGCGTAGACATCGCCAGAGTTCGCCGAATGCGGCAAATCACGCAGGTAGCCGCCCATTGCTTCGGCGCTGGCCTCCTCGGAGAGTTCAAGGAACTGGCTTTCACCGAGTGCAACGTTGAAGCGGTACGGCCCCATAGTCTCGAGCAGCGCGAGGCAGCCCTCAGCGACATCGCGCTGGATCGTGGTGAACTCGAACGAGATCACCGGCACCCGCCGCGAGAGCCCGGCAAGGACATTGGCCTCGAAACCCTCGACATCGATCTTGATGAAGGCGGGCTCGCCATAGCGCGAGATCAGAGCATCGAGCGTCGTGCAAGGCACCGTGATCTGGCGATCCCAGACCTGGTCTGCCCAGCCCTCGGCGCCGCGGGCGGCACCGACGAACTGCTCGGAGACGGTCGAGACGGTCGGATTCGCACTGTTGATCCTGAGCGTCACAGTACCGGCCCGGTCGCCGCAGGCGGCCTGTACCAGAGTGACATTCGGATCCCGACCGTGAATGAGGCGAATGGCGCGCGCCGGGCCGGGTTGCGGCTCCAGCGCAACAACCCGCGCACCGAGCCGACGGAAGGAGGAAATCCGGTCGCCGACATGGGCTCCGATATCGAAAGCGAGATCGCCGGGCTTCAGGAAACTTGCATAGAGCGCATCCATTGCCGCGTGGCGTTGGCGATCACGATGATAGACCCTGAGCGAGCGCGCAATCGCCTTGGCCGTACCCTTGGGATAGGCCACCCCCGTCACGCGTGCGTCTCCGCCTGGATGGCGACAAGTTCGGCCGGAGCATCGAAATCCTCAGGGATACCGCAGAGGCCGCGGGCGACGAACCATTCGCCCAGCGCCGGTGCGGCGGTCAGCATGGCAAAGGGAATCGCCAGCACATAGCCGGCAGTCAGCGGCAGCGACCAGAGCAGTACCGTCGGCGACAGGATGGCGAGCGTAACGAAGATATAGAGCCCGAAAAGCAGATGCGGCCACAAACCTGCGAATGCCGTCGCAAAGGACAACGCGTGTGCGTCGCGCGACTGGCCGTTCCAGCCGATCTTCGCTCGCCCGAAGGATAGGCCGATCATGAACAGCGTCGTGCGGAAGGTCGAGACCGCTCCCTGCAGGAAGGCAAAGACGATCTCGATCAGCGACGAGGCGATGAAACGGCCCGTGCCGCCGTAACGCTTCGTGCCTCCTCTGGTCAGCAGGATATCGGCAAAGCCCGCCAGCTTGGGCGAGAGATACATCGTGAAGAACATCACGTAGAGGAAAGCCGCGAGCCCCGCCGGGTATCCGGCGATATTGCCATCCTCGAGCACCTTCCAGGGCAGTAACGCGATCATCAGCGTCCAGGCGGGCAGGCCGAGGAACATCAGGATCGCCCAGACGAGCTGGAAGCGGCTCATCGGCTTCAGGCCCGGCAGATCGAGCAGCTTGAGATATTGCAGGTTGCCCAGGCACCAGCGCAGATCGCGCTTGGCGAATTCGAGCATGGTCGGGGGGTTCTCCTCCCAGCTTCCCATCTCCTCCGGCAGCACGCGCACCTCATAGCCGGCGCGGCGCATCAGGGTCGCCTCGACCTGATCATGGCTCATCACCGCCCCGCCCAGCGGCGGGCCGCCAGGCAGCACGGGCAGATGGCATTCATCGCGGAAGGGCGCGATCCGCACCATGGCGTTGTGCCCCCAGAAGGGCCCGCACTCGCCGATCCACCAGGCCGAGCCCATCGTGTAAGGGCGCATGCCGTGACGCATGCCGAATTGGAAGATCCGAGCGAAGGCCGACCTGCTCGGCATGCCGACGACAAGGCTCTGCACGATGCCGAGCCGCGGATGGGCCTGCATCATGCGGGTCAGCCTGACGATCGCCTCGCCCGACATCACGCTGTCGGCGTCGAGCGGCAGCATCAACTCGTAGCGATCGCCCCAGCGCTCGCAGAATTCACGGACATTGCCGGCCTTGAAGCCGGCATTGTCGGTCCGGCGGCGATAGGTCACCCGGCCGCTCTCGCCGAGCTCGCTCGCCCACCCCTCGGCGAGCGCCTCCTCCGCAGCGGCGACACGAGGATCATTGCTGTCGGAGAGCACGAAATAGTCGTACCAGCCGCCCTGCCCTGTCGCGTCAAGGCTTTGCTTGACCACGCGCAGGCGACGGAAGGCCCGCGCGGGGTCCTCGTTGCGAAGGGTCATCAAGACTGCAGTGCGAACCGCCAACGGTGTCGCGACATCGCCGTCAGCGGCGAACGGCGCAACCTGCTCGCGCCCGTCCTCGACGCCATGCAGCAGCCAGAGCCCGATTGCAGCATTCCAGAAGCCGAGCACGGTCCAGGGAGCGCCGAACAGGAAGGCGACGAAGATCACCATATCGGCAAGCGTCCAGCCGCCCGCTCCCAGCACCCGCGACACCCCGAAGAGAAGGCCGGCGAGCGTGACGAGATTGAGCACGAGAACCAGCAGTCGGCGGGCCCGCAGCACGCCGATCGTCTGCAGCCCGGCGGGGGTTAGCCCCGGCAGCGCATCGCCTGCCTCTTGCGCCGCCGGCTGGAACGTGGTCGGAGCGGGGCGCTGGTTCATGGCGGTTTCCGTCATGCGATGGTGCAAGGCGAGGGTCTGCTCAACATGGCGCAGGAGCTAAAGCCGGCATTCGCAGCCGGCGCAAGTTCGACGGCGATGGGCCTCTGGTATGTGGCGCCGCGTGAATGCGCCCTGAACACCGTTACGGTGCCCCCGGTGGGACCGGGTGATTGCCTTGTTCGCACGCTCTGGAGCGGCATCAGCCGTGGCACCGAGCGCCTGGTATTCGAGGGGCGCGTGCCGCCGTCCGAGCACGAGCGCATGCGCGCGCCCTTCCAGGAAGGAGCGTTCCCGTTCCCGGTCAGATATGGCTATTGTGCCGTCGGGCTGGTTGAAGACGGGCCGGCCGATATCATTGGCAAGACGGTGTTCTGCCTCCATCCGCATCAGAGCCATTTCGTGGCGCCGCGCGAACGCCTAACGGTTGTGCCCGATGCCGTTCCTGCTCGCCGCGCGGTGCTCGCCGCCAATATGGAAACAGCGCTGAACGCGCATTGGGATGCCGCATCAGGTCCCAGCGACCGCATCGTCGTCGTCGGCGGCGGCGTGCTCGGCCTGCTGGTTGCCTGGATTGCGGCGCGGATGCCCGGTGCCGATGTGACCCTGGTCGATATCGACCCCGGCCGCGCGACGCTGGCGGAACAGCTCGGCTTCGGTTTCGCCCGGCCCGGCGCCGCCCCCGAGAACGCCGATCTCGTCTTCCATGCCAGCGCCTCGGCGCCAGGGCTTGCCACGGCGATAGCAGCGGCCGGTTTCGAGGCCCGCATCGTCGAGCTGAGCTGGTATGGCGAGGGCGTTGTGCCCGCCCCGCTCGGCGGCGCCTTCCATTCCAAGCGATTGCAGATCGTCTCCTCGCAGGTTGGGCAGGTCTCACCTTCGCGCCGTTCCCGATGGGACTACGCCAGGCGCGCCCAGGCCGCGATGGCCCTCCTCGCCGACGAACGTCTGGACGGGCTGATCACGCAGGAAATCCTCTTCGCCGACGCTCCGGCGCAGCTTCCCGGCGTGCTGTCAGCAGATTGGCGCGGGCTTGCGGCAGTGCTGCGCTATTGACCTGACACAGGCGCGTTGGCCAAGACAGGAGCCTGCCGACGCGCCGGCTCAAGGGAGTTGCACATGTTTTCCGTCGAAGTCCGCGACCGCATCATGATCGGCCACTCGCTGCCCGATCCGTTCTTCGGCCCGGCGCAGAACATGCACGGCGCAACTTTCGTGGTCGATGTCGCCTTCTTCCGCGAGCGGCTTACGCGCCAGAATGTCGTGGTCGATATCGGCGCCGCGCTCGACGTGCTGAACAAGACGCTGAAGCCGTTGAACTATCAGAACCTCGATACGCTGCCGCAGTTTTCCGGCGTGCTCACCACCACAGAATTCCTCTGCAAATACATCTTCGACGCGATCGCTGGAGCCGCGAAGTCGGGGGCCCTCGGCGAGGACGGCGCCGGGCTGTCCCGCATCCGCGTCACCTTACATGAGACCGACCTCGCCCGCGCCAGCTATGAGGGCGCCCTCGCGTGAGCGAGATCGTCTTCGCGATCCCCGGCGAGATCGACCTGCCTACGGGCGGCTACGGCTATGATCGTCGCCTCCTGCGGGAATGGCGCGCGAACGGCGTCGCGGCGCGGTATCTCCCCCTGCCCGGTTCCTTCCCAAACCCGACGCCGCAGGATCTCGACGAGACCCGGCGGCTGTTTCTGTCACAGCCTTCCGATCACGTCCTGCTGATCGACGGATTGGCCTATGGAGCCTTTCCGGAAAACATCGCAGCCGGCCTGGCCGGTCGCGTGGTCGCGCTGGTGCACCACCCCCTCGGCTTCGAAACCGGACTTGAAACGGAGCAGGCCCGAGCGCTGATTGCGCGCGAAACCGCCGCCCTGCGTCATGCGAGCGCCATCATCGTCACGAGTCCGGCGACCAAGCGCCTTCTGGTCTCCGATTTCGGAGTCCCCACCGGGCGCATCGCAGTGGCGGAACCCGGCGTCGATCGGGCACCGCGTGCTGCCGGCGGGCGCCCGGACGAGCCGCTGCAACTGCTCGCGGTCGGGTCCCTCGTCCCGCGCAAAGGCTACGACATCCTGGTCGAGGCCTTGCGCCCGCTGCAGGGCCTTGCCTGGCGGCTCACGATCATCGGCGCAGCCGACCGTGCACCCGCGACAACGCTCGCGCTCAAGGCACAGATCGCGTCTTCCGGGCTTCAAGACCGGATCACGCTGGCGGGGGCCGTCGGCGAGGCCGAGCTGGCGCAGGCTTATGACAAGGCCGACACTTTCGTGATGCCCTCCCTCTTCGAGGGATATGGCATGGTGCTGACCGAAGCGATGGCGCGAGGCCTGCCGATCCTGTGCACCACCGGCGGCGCAGCAGCTGAAACAGTGCCGGACGCCGCCGCCATCAAGGTTGCTCCCGGCGATGCCGGCGCATTGACCCGGGCGTTGAGCGAGCTTCTGGCTCAACCGACTGGCAGAAAGCGCCTCGCCGATGCCTCCTGGGCCGCGGCCGAGACATTGCCTCGCTGGCAAGACACCGCGACGATCGTCGCCGAGACCTGCCGAAAGGTGTTTGCATGAGCGGCTTTTCTCCAGACTGGCTGGCCCTGCGCGAGCCGGCCGATCACGCGGCACGCAACCCGCAATTGCTTGCAGCCGTTGGCGCCCATTTCTCCAGCCGCCCATCGCTCACCATCGTCGATCTCGGCTGTGGCGCAGGCTCCAACCTACGCGGTACCTATTCCGCGCTCCCCGCCCGTCAGCACTGGACGCTCGTCGATTTCGATGAGCGCCTGCTTGGCGTCGCTCGCGAGCGCCTCGCGGCCTGGGCCGATGACGTCCGCGAGCAGGGCGAGGAACTCGTTCTGAGCAAGGGCGGCAAGACGATCACCGTCGATACCCGCGAGGCGGACCTGAACAAGGATCTCGAATGGGTCCTGGGCTGGCAGCCCGATCTGGTGACCGCCGCCGCCCTGTTCGACCTCACCTCGAAGCGATGGCTCGAACGCTTCGTCGCCGCACTCGTGAGCCAGAACGTCCCGCTCTACACGGTGCTGACCTATGACGGCCGCGAGCAGTGGCAGCCGAAACATGACGCCGACGCCAGGGTCCTGGCGGCCTTCCACCATCATCAGCACAGCGACAAGGGCTTTGGTCCAGCCGCTGGACCGGATGCTACGGAGGCAATGGCCGAGGCTTTCCGCAAATCCGGCTTCGCGGTTTCCACCGGCGAAAGTCCGTGGTTGATCGATGAGAGCCAGCGCGAATTGGCGGAGGCCCTGACCAAGGGCATCGCCGAGGCGGTCACCGAAACCGGCCATGTCGACCCCGCCACGGTCGCAGACTGGCTGGAGGCCAAGCGCGCGACCGTGTCCGGGCTCGTCGGCCATCAGGACCTCTGGGCCCGGCCCGTCTGAAGCGGGTCGGCTAGCGCGATTCCGGCCACATCCGCCGCAACACGCCGTCTTTACGGATGAAACGGTGATAGATCACGGCTGCGATATGCGCTGCGATCAGCAGGGCCATGCCGAGCGCCAGCCACCCGTGGATATTGAGCACCTTCTTCGCCATATCCTCGTTCGGCGCAGCAAGTGCCGGTAGATCGAACAGATCGAAGATCGTCAGCGCTGGAAAGAGCGACACACCGATCCAGCCCAGGATCGGCACGATGAGCAGCAGGCCGTAGAGCAGCCAATGCACCAGATGCGAACCGGCCTTGTGCCACCACAGCAGGGTCGGCTCGTCGGGCGGGGCGCCATGCAGCAGGCGATAAGCCAGTCGCCCGGCCATCAGCCAGAGCAGCGTGAAGCCGATCAGCTTATGCGCGCTGTAGAGAGAGTTGGTCAGTGCATCCCAGATATCGAGGGTCTTGCCGCGATAGGTCATCGCCAGGCCAAGCGGAATCATCACGAGGACGAGCGCAACGATCAGCCAGTGGAAACCCCGCGCGACCGGGCTGTAGATCTCTCCCATGCCCGATTTGGCGGCCTTGGCGTCGTGACTGATCACCCTGCTCTCCCATGGCTTCCTGTGATTGGGTATGCTGCTACCTTCGCCCATTCATCTCGCGTTCAATCTCACCTTCCTATACAGCTGGCGGCAACAGATTGGATGGCTGCTAAGTTCAGCCGACGTGAGGGTTTTGGCAACGGGAACCGTCTGCCCCCGGGAACGTTTCGAAACCGGGGTCAGTCGCGCATCCCTAGCGATTTCCTGATCGTAGAATAAACATTCCTCCGCCGCTCGCCGGTGCAATCTGACGGACAGTTCGATGCCCAAGTCGCCGATGTCTCGGTCGCGTACGCTCTTCGGCCGCTCGCAAGAAACCAGCCTCGTGACGGTCGATCGTGCGATCGCCGAATTCCGCGCCGCCCGACCGGTGCTCTTGCGCGATGGCGTCAATATGGCTCTGGCCCTGTCCGCGGAGCTCGCGGACGCTGATCTGGCTCAGCGTCTAGACGAACTTGCCCGCGGCCGAGCGCACCTCATTCTCAGCGCAGCGCGTTTGCGCAGGCTCGGAGCCAAGGGCCGGAGCGAGACCGGCATCCTGGCGATGCCGACGCTCGATCTTGCTCGGATCGAAACCCTTGCCTTGAAGATCGACGCCAAGGTCGATGCGCCCGTTGCGCCAGCCGGTCCGCTCGACGAAGCCGCGATCGAGCTCGCCAGGCTTTCGCTGGTTTTGCCAGCGACGATCCTTGTTCCGGTCGCAGCTGACGAGATCGCCGGCGAGCCGCTGGTCGAGGTCACCATTCAAGCGATCAACGCCTACCGGGGCGAGCAGGTCGCATCGCTGGCGATCGTCGGGCGGGCGCCGGTGCCGCTGGAAGGTGCGCCGGAGACCGAGTTCGTCGTCTTCCGCGGCGGCGAGGGCCTGCGCGATCAGGTTGCGATCATCGTCGGCAAGCCGGATCTCGACGCGGCCGTGCCCGTGCGCCTGCATTCGGCCTGCCTGACGGGCGATCTCTTCGGTTCGCTGAAATGCGACTGCGGCGACCAGTTGCGCGAGACCGTGCAGTGGATGGCAGAGAACGAGGGTGGCATTCTGCTCTATCTGGACCAGGAAGGCCGTGGCAACGGCATCTCCAACAAGATGCGCGCCTACCGCCTGCAGAGTCAGGGCTGGGATACCTATGACGCAGACGAAGTGCTCGGCTTCGACCTCGACCAGCGCCATTTCGATTTTGCCGCCACGATGCTGAAGCAGCTTGGCGTGACGAGCGTCACCGCCTTGACCAACAACCCGCTCAAGATCGGCGCGATCAAGGCGGCGGGCCTCGAGGTCGCCGCAACCCAGCGCGTCCTCGGCCGGCCGAACGTCCACAACGTCCGCTATCTCGCCTCCAAGCGGGACCGTGCCGGTCACTTCATCGACATGGACGCGTTGATGGCTCGCGCCGCCCCGACGGATTGATCGAGGCTGCAGCTTCGGGCAGAGCTCACTGATGTCCGAGCCCGGCACCGCCCCCCCTCCGGTTCCCTCGACACGCTGGCCGCTGGCCAGCGTGTTCTGCATCGTATTCTGCGCCTGGCTGGCCCTGTCCTGGCCCTGGCTTTCGGGAATCGTCACCATTCCCTGGGATGCAAAAGCGCATTTTCACCCACAGCTGCAATTCCTGGCGACGGCGCTGAACCGCGGCCTTTCTCCGTTCTGGACGCCCTATGTCTTTGCCGGATCGCCCCAGGTCGCCGACCCGCAATCCCTGATCTTTTCACCCCCCTTCGCGCTGATCGCGATCTTCAATCCGGCGCCGAGCTTTCGCTGGAGCGACGGCGCAGTGCTCGGCACCTTGCTGGCGGGCGCCCTCGCGGTTGTGCTGCTGTTTCGAGATCGCAACTGGCATCCGGCCGGTGCCGTCGTTGCAGCTCTCGCCTTCGCCTTCGGCGCCTCGGCAGCCTGGCGCATCCAACATATCGGGCAGGTGCTCAGTCTCGGCTACTTCGCCATAACGCTATTGCTGCTGTCGCGTGCGCTTGAACGCAGCTCGCTGATCTACGGCTTGGCAGCGGGCATCGTGGCCGGCTTCATGGTGCTTGGCCGCGATCAGGTCGCATTGCTCGGCGTCTATGTCCTGGCCGGGCTGGTGATCGCCGCCATTGCCATGGCCGACAGACCGCTGCGGGCCGTGCGCGCAAGCATCCTCCCGCTCCTCGCCGGGTCGCTCGGCGCCATCCTCGTCGCGACCGTTCCGATCCTGCTCACCGCCTTCCTGGCCCAGGAATCGAACCGTCCCGCCATCGATCTCATCGGTGCCGGAAAGGGTTCGTTGCACCCTGCATCCCTGCTCACCGGGCTGATCGCCAATCTTTATGGCGCGGCAGGGCCGCTCGAGAACTTCTGGGGGCCGCCGAGTCCTGCCTGGGAACAGCGGTTCGGACCGCTCGATCTCTATCTCGCCCGCAACATGGGCGAGCTCTATCTCGGCTTCCTGCCGATGCTGCTGATCCTGACCGTCGGACTGGTGCGTGGCGCGCTGCTGCGGCGTGAGATCATCGCGCTCGCCATCGCAGCGCTGCTGGTGCTGGTCTACGCACTCGGTCGCTACACACCCGGTTTCCGGCTGATCTTCGAGGCGCTGCCCGGCGTGAGCTTCTACCGGCGGCCTGCCGACGCGCTCTTCATCCTGGGGGCGCTGCTTGCGATCCTCGGCGGCTATCTGACCCATCTCGTCATGACCGACACGGCGCCACGGACGCGGCTCTGGCAGGTGCTCGTCGAGGCCGCGCTCCTGGCCGGCGCCCTTGGGCTTGCCCTCTGGCTCGCCTGGACCGTCGGACGTGTCGGTGTCGCGACGATCCCGCTCGTCACGGCGCTGCTCTGCGCCCTCTTGAGCACGGGCGCGTTGGTTGCAGCACGCGGGCTCGCGCTGAGAGGGGCAACGCTGGCGGCCGCTGCCTTGCTGGCGGCGACGCTGACGGTGGATCTCTCCGTCAACAACGGTCCGAGCGAATCCACCGCCCTACCCTCGCAGAATTATGACGTCCTGCGCGCCGACAGCACGAACGAGACGATTGCTCTGCTCAAGCGTGAGACGGCCCGCACCGCCGCGCCGGACCGCCGCGACCGCATCGAGCTCGCGGGCATCGATTTCCACTGGCCCAACGCCAGTCTCGTCCATCAACTCGACAATACGCTCGGCTACAATCCCCTCAGGCTCGGTCTCTACAGCAAGGCCACGGGCGCGGGCGACCATGTCGCCTTGCCGGACCAACGCACGTTCTCGCCGCTGATGCCGGGTTACCGCTCACTGCTCGCCGACATGCTCGGCCTGCGTTTCATCGCGACCGGCGTCCCCGTCGAACAGATCGACAAGACCCTGAAGCCTGGCGACCTCGTTCAGATCGCCAGGACGCGTGATGCCTATGTCTACGAGAACCCGCGCGCCTTGCCGCGCGTGCTGCTTGTCGAGAAGGCCGAGCGGGCCGATTTCGGCGCGATCCTGGCAAGCGGCCAATGGCCGGCAGGTTTCGACCCGAGAACCACGGTCCTGCTGGAGAGGGCCCCGCCGCCCGTGCCCGCCGGGCCGGTTCAGCCCGGCTCGGTCCGCATCGTCGATTACGGCACCACCGAAGTCGCTCTCGAGGCGGATTCACCGCGCGGCGGCTATGTCGTGCTCAATGATGTCTGGCATCACTGGTGGCAGGTCGAAATCGACGGCAAACCAGCTCAGCTGCTTCGCGCCAATGTCCTGTTCCGGGCGGTCGCTGTGCCGCCAGGCCGATCGAAGATCCGCTTCGTCTTCCGCCCCTTCGAGGGACTCTACGCCGATATCGGAGCCTGGCTGAAGGCGCAGCGGGCGCCTCCGGTCTGAAGCGCGCTCAGGCGAGCGCGGCCATGGCCGCGACAGGCATGGCCGGTTGCCCGGCCAGGACGCGGGTGACACCGGCCGGGTCGACCTCTCCATCCAGGATCGTCTCTTCGCGATGGATGCCGCCGGCGACGAAGAGGCTGTCGAAGCCCATCATGCGAGCCCCAGCGAGATCGGTCCGCACCGCATCGCCGATCACCAGAACCTTGTCGGTTTCGATCGCCCGGCCGCCCCGAGCCTCCCGGGCCGCAGCAAGCGCCAGGTCATAGGCCGGACGATGCGGCTTGCCGGCCCAGGCGACCGAACCGCCAAGTTCCTCGTAAATCGTCGCAAGCGCTCCGGCGCAGGGCAGCAGATCCTCGCCGACATGCACGACGAGATCAGGATTGCCGCAAATGAAGGGAAGTTTGCGCGCCGCCAAGCGCGTCAGCAGCGGACGGTAATCCTCTGGTGTCTCGCGCTGATAGTCGTTCAGCTCCGTCGCAACGACGAGCTCCGCCTCCGCTTCGTCGACGAGACTGACATCGAGGCCCGCAAACACGGCCCGGTCCGCCTGCCAGCCGATATGATAGATCTTCCGTGTCGGGCTCGCTGCGATGAGCGCCTTGGTCACATCGCCGGAGGTCACCAGCCGATCCCAGACCTCGCGCGGAACGCGCTTGTCGTCGAGAACGCCGGCAATCTGCTCAGAGGGACCGGGCGCATTCGAGAGCAGCACGACTGCCCCGCCACGCTGCCGGAACTTGATCAACGCATCGCAAGCGGGTTCGAGGGCCCAGACACCGTCATGCACGACGCCCCAGACATCGCTGATGAGCACGTCATAGCCGGCGAGCAGATCGCCGGCCTGGCTCAGGATCGGAACGTTCATCTCAATCAAGCCCTTGCCTCAACGGCCATCCGCGCCTCGACATCGGCGCGCTTTGGCAGCGGCGCGACTGCGCCATAACCCAGCGTGGAAAGTGCCGCCGCGACATTGGCGTAGGCGGCAGCGACAAAGGGATCGCCCGTGCGCACATATTCTGCGAGGAAGGCGCCGTCATAGCAGTCGCCGGCTCCGGTCGCATCGATCGCGTCGACCTTGATCGGCACGAAGCGCTGACGCCGCTCCGGCGTCGCAACCAGCGAGCCCTCGTGGCCCAGCGTGAGCGCGACAATCCTTGCGCCAAGGCCGAGATAGAAATCCGCGATCGCATCTGGCTCGCTCAGGCCGGTCAACTGGGTCGCGTCGTCAAAGCCTGGCAGCACGATATCGGCCATGGCGCAGGCCGCATGGATGATCGCTCGCGCCCGGGTCAGCGGCCAGAGCTTCAGCCTCAGGTTGGTATCGTAGGCCGTGGTGACGCCGCTCGCACGAGCCGCGGCAAAGGCCTCGAATACCGCATCGCAGGCACTTGCCGAAATCGCCTGGCTGATCCCCGATGCCTGCACC
The DNA here is from genome assembly GCF_052115465.1 of Allobosea sp. 2RAB26. NCBI lineage: Bacteria > Pseudomonadati > Pseudomonadota > Alphaproteobacteria > Hyphomicrobiales > Alloboseaceae > Allobosea > Allobosea sp. 2RAB26. Next base: position 371,400 of record NZ_JBFRGS010000004.1, read on the forward strand.
ACCTTGGCCGACCGAACCAAGTCGAGCGGCAGGTCGCGCGGTCCGCAGAGGCTCGCGGCCGACCCCGCACGCAGATACGAGAACACGTGCCCGTTCGGTCCGTGATCGACGAAATAGAGCCCGGTCGGCGCGGTCGGATGGGTCGTGACATGGCTGTCATCGACGTTTTCCCTGGCCCAGAGCTCACGGAAGGAGCGGCCTGCGCTGTCATCCCCCAAAGCGCCGGCATAGGCGACGCTGGCACCCTGCCGCGCCGCGGCGATCGCGCAATTCGAGGTGTCCCCGCCATGTCCGAAGCGGAACGAACCGGCTTCGCCGCGGGTCGCATTGAACTCGCCCAGCGGCTCGCCGATGCAGAGAATATCGAGTGTCTTATCCGTCACGGCACCGTCTCAGGCCAGAGCTGTTGGACGCGGCGAAAAGCCTGCGCGCCTTCCTAAAGCATCAAGCGCCCAAGGTGGAAACGGTTTTCCGCGGGATTGCGAGCTATTCCGCCGCTTCCCGGCTCGGCGGCGGCGCCAGGAGCTGATCGGCGATCCGCACAATCTCCTGCCGCAGGGCGGCATTGTCGCTCCGCGCAGCCGGATCATCGACGGGCTTCGCCTCGCGTCGCAACTGGGACAGTTCCTGCTTGGTGCGCGCAAGCTCGGCTCGCACCTGAGCCAGTGCCCCGTGCAGGGTCTGCGCTTCCGCATGCTCGGTTTCAAACCGGGCATCCCGAGCCCGCAACTCGTTCTGGGCCTGCGCGACCTCTTCGGCGGCCCGCTGTTTTCTGGACGCGTTCATGGATTTCTCCTGCGCCAACTCCACTTCGAGTTCCTGCTTCATCCGCACCTGCTGGTCGCGCTCCTCCTCGACCTTGCGGGCGAGCGCCGCGAGACGACCAGCCTCCGCAGCGACCTCAACTGCGCCGGAATCCGCCGCCGCAAGGCCTGCCTCGGCTTGTACCGCGCGTGCGGCCAGGGCGTCGGCGCGCAGTCTTTCGCTATCCCGATCGGTCGTCATCGCCTTGAGCGCGGCCGTCACCTGATCGACGGCGCGCCGGCTCGCCGCCAATTGGGCTGCGAGTTCGCCGCGCTCTCCCTCGATTACCATGATGCGCGTGCGGCCTTCGACCTGCGCAACGCGATGAGCATCGCCTTCCTGGCGGGATTGCGCGAGCTCGGCCTCACGCTCCGCAAGCAGTGTCTGGGTCTGCTCGAGCGTCGCGCGCAATTCTGCCAACTCTCCGGTGCGTGCATCGAGATCGGAGCCAGTGCCACGTAACGCAAGCCTGGCCTCGTTCAGGCTGTGCTCCAATGCACCTAGATCATGGATCCGCTGTTCGATCGTACCACTGGCCAGCGCCGCCGCTGCGATTTCCCTGGCCAGCGCGTCGCGGGTTTCGGAGAGATCGGTGCGCGTGGCCGCCAGATCGCCCTCGAGCCCGCTGATGCGTTCTTCGCGGGCACCGAGCTCCCGTTCGAGCCGCCCGATCGCCATGTCGCGGCGGCCGAGCTCTTCCATCGCCCCAGCCCTTGCAGCGAACCCGCTTTCCGCCCGTTGCTCGAGAGCCCGCGCCTGCATCGCCAGTTCCGCCCGCAGATGGTCTCGATCGGCTGCGATCTCCGCCAGCGAGAGCGGGAACGCCGCCTCTGCCCGCCTGCGAGCCAGGCGGTCGGCCCGTCGGGCAAGCGCCGGCAATGCCGCCAGCGCCAGCAGAATGGCTGTCAGGAAGCCGAGCGTGACGAGCATGACGGCTTCGATCAATTCACCGGGCTCCGATCAGGAACGATTCCAAGAACGAAACCCTGCCATGACAACAGCGCCATGGCCAGCAAAACGAGCCCTCCCGGTCAGAACGGGTTCCAGGTCGCCTGCGGCGTGAACTTGAGATAGCCGAGATTGACGCCGAGCCGCCAGCCGACGCCGGTCCGGATCGGCACCAGCGTCACGCCCTCCGCTGCCATTGCAGTGAAGCCGAAGCCGCCGACAAAGTAGACCGAGCCGTCAATGCCGACGAAGCGCTGATAGAGCGCATCGACGACCGGCAGGTTGTAGACCAGCATCATGGTGCGGGCGCCTTCTCCGCCGAAGTCGAAGCCGACGGACGGGCCCTGCCAGAACACTTTACGATCGCCGGCATTGCGCGTGAACAGCGTGCCCTCGCCGAAGCGGAGGCCACCGACGAAGGCACCGGACGCCTCTTGGCCGAGAACATAGCCATTGGGTTCGCCCCAGCGCCGGACCGCCTCCTCGATCGTCAGCGCAAGTCCGCGCGAGACATTGCCAAAGAATTGATGACCGGAGCTGACGAGCTCGGTCTGGGAAAAGGACTGCGGATTCTGGCGCTGTGCCAGGACCGGCAGGCTGCTCAGGCCAAGGGTGGCCGAGACAACCGCACCGGCCAGAAGAGAACGGCGAGTGAGATCCATTGAGGAAACTCCGGGCTAGGCGTCGCATCCCGGCCGGGTGGCCGGATGCGTGGCGGGGCACGGCATCACGCGAATGCGCGACAATTCAGTAACCAGTTTGATACGCCCCAAGAGTATCCAACCCGTGAAGATTGCGCGAAGGTGCTTCCCCGCCGTCACCCAGCAAAGGAATCTGTGATGAAGGCCGTAAAATGGCAGCGCTGGATTTCGATTGCGGTCGGCGTCCTCGCCCTTGCCATCGCGGTCCAGCCGGTGCTGGCCCAGCCGGCGGCGCTGCCCCATGGCCTTCCGGAATTGCCTGCAATTGGCGAGGAAATGCAGCGCGAGATCCGTTCCGGGCTGGCATTGCGCGGCTACGACCCCGTTGCCTATCACGCAGAAGGTCGCGCGGTTTCCGGTCGCCCGGACTATGAGCTGATCTATGACGGCGCAGTCTGGCGCTTCAGCACGGCCAGCAACCTCGAAGCCTTTCGTGATTCGCCCGATGTCTACGAGCCGGCCTTTGCAGGTTTCGACCCGCTCGCGGTCGCCGATGGACGTGCCGTCGAGACCGACCCGCGTCGCTTCGCGATCATTGATTCGCGGCTCTTCCTCTTCCGAAGCGAAGAGAACAGGCGCCGGTTCACCCAGGAAACCTCCCTGCGCCAGCTTGCGGAATCCAACTGGCAGCGCGTCAGCCAGCAGATCGCTCGCTGAAGCGTCGGCCCGAAAAACGAATTGCGGTTTTCGGACAAGCCGATGCACCCTGGAAGGTTAGGAGACCGGATACGATTATCCGGTCCTGTGATCTAACCTACGGTACCCGTCTGGCCGACAGGCGTCAGTTCCTTCGCAAGTGCGATCGCGCGCCCGGCCAATCCCTCATTGCTGGCCGCCACGAAGGACGGGTTGCGATAGTGCCGCTCGGCGCCGCCATAGCGCAGCACATTGCCGTCGAGCTGCCGGACGACACCGCCAGCTGCGGTCAAAATCGCGTCGCCGGCGGCAATATCCCATTCCATCGTTGTTCCTCCGCGGACATGAAGATCGGCCTCGCCACTGGCGATCAGGCCGAATTTCACCGCCGAGGACATCGGCATCTGTTCACTCTTGCACATCGCGCTGAGAACGCTGCTGCTGAGCGCGTCTCCGTGAAAGCGGCTCACCAGCACGACCGGACCGGTCGCCGGAGTGGGGCGGGCGACGATGCGTTGCGCCGCACCGAGCGTTGAGCCATCCGGCGCGATGGCCTGCGCAAAAGCATCTTCCCCCGCAAACCAGAGCCGCCCGATCTCCGGCGCGGCGATCGCCCCCGCGATCGGCCGCGTGCCGCTGATGATGGCGATCGCGACACAGTAGCTGCCACCAGCCGCCAGGAATTCACGCGTGCCGTCCAGCGGGTCGAGCAGGATGAAAACGGGGGCAGGCTGAGCGGATTCGACACTCTCTTCGCTGATCACGGGGAAATCCGGCAGCAGCCGCGCGAGGGCCGCCTTCGCAGCGTGATCGGCGGCGAGGTCAGCGGAACAGACGGGCGAACCGTCCGCCTTGCTCCGCACATCCCTTGCCGCGCGCATGGCCAAAAGCACCGCGCCACTGAGGCGCGCCGCCTCGGCCAGCTTCTCAGCCAGCGCATTGCGGTCGGAAAGGAGCGGATCATCGGGCGCTATCATGCGGATTGGGCGCCCATTCGCTGTTCTGCTGGCCAAAACACAGTTAACCACATGCAAACCAAGATCGCCTCATACCTTATCGTATCGGCGCTTCATTTGCCATGAGCGCGCCCCGAAACGCTGTTCCCAGGACATCTGCCATGACCGACATCTCGCTCGAGCCGCTCGATCTGGCTGCGCTTCTTTGCAGCCGGGTCTGCCATGACGTGATCAGCCCGGTCGGCGCCATCGTCAACGCGCTCGAGGTTTTGGAGGAAGACGATCCCTCGATGCGCGATTTCGCACTCGAGCTGATCAAGAAGAGCGCGCGCAGCGCGTCCGCCCGCCTGCAATTCGCCCGGCTTGCCTTCGGCGCGGCGGGATCGGCAGGCGCGATGATCGACCTCGGCGATGCCGGCACGGTCGCGAATGGCTTCCTGAACGATGACAAGCTCTCGCTCGACTGGGAGGCCCCGCGCGCGTTGCTGCCGAAGAATCAGGTCAAGCTCGTGCTCAACCTGCTGATCCTCGCGACGCAGGCGGTGCCGCGCGGCGGACGCCTCGTCGCCCGCACCACCCTGGAGGGCGAACAGGGCAGCTTCCATATCACCGCCACCGGTTCCCATGCCCGCATTCCGGCCCATGTCGAGGAACTGCTCGCCGGCCGCTCCGAGACAGGCACGATCGACGCCCACGCCGTGCAGCCGCTTTACGCCGGCATGGTCGCCCGCGCGGCCAATATGAGGGTCGCTTTCGCCATCGACGGCGACACCGTGACGATCACGGCCGACAAGGCGGACTGAGCCATTTCGGCCGAGAGCGCAGGAACATCGCGCTTTCAGTCCTGTCTCAACCGATCATAAACCCTTCCGCTGCATAGATGGGCGCTGCATTGTTGCGTGGGTAATGGTCTTCGGCATGGACGAATTGCTCCAAGAGTTCCTTGGCGAGACTGGCGAGCATCTCGACACCGTCGACAGGGAGCTCGTGCGCTTCGAGCAGGAACCCAATAATCGCGATATCCTGCGCAACATCTTCCGGTTGGTTCATACCGTGAAGGGCACGTGCGGGTTCATTGGCCTGCCGCGCCTCGAAGCCCTGACGCATGCGGCAGAATCCGTGATGGGCCAGTTCCGCGACGGCGCAACCGTGAACGCGATCGCGGTGACCGCGATTCTGGAAACCATCGACCGCATCAAGGAGATCATGGCGGAGCTGGCCGACAAGGGCCAGGAGCCAACCGGCAGCGACGAGGTCCTGATCCGCGAATTGCAGGCGCTGGCCGACCAGGCCAAGAAGGAGCTGGCACAGTCCCCTTCGGTCAACCTATCGGATCCGGTCGCCGCCTACCTGGCCCGGCACGCTCTGTCCGCGACCGATGACGGCCTCGACCTCGTCTTCCAGAGCGCACCCGGACCGCAGCGCGGACCGGACGGGCGCATCGAAAGCGCGGCCCGCCACGACGCTGCCGCCGAAGACACCTCCCCCCGCGAGAGCCGCTCGGCGGGTCCGGCGAGCCTTCGCGTCAATGTCGACACGATCGAGCATCTGATGACGATGGTCTCGGAGCTCGTGCTGACCCGCAACCAGTTGCTCGAAATCTCGCGTCGCCAGGATGACGCCGCGCTCAAGGCGCCGCTCCAGCGTCTGTCCCTGATCACCGCCGAACTGCAGGACGGGGTGATGAAGACCCGCATGCAGCCGATCGGCAATGCCTGGTCGAAGCTGCCGCGCATCGTGCGCGACCTCAGCGGCGAACTCGGAAAGCGCATCGAGCTCGTCACCGAAGGCGCCGATACCGAGCTCGACCGGCAGATCCTCGACCTGATCAAGGACCCCTTGATCCATATGGTGCGCAACTGCGCCGATCACGCGATCGAGCCACCTGCCGACCGTGTCGCCGCTGGCAAACCGGCCCACGGCACCATTCGCCTCGCCGCCTATCACGAGGGCGGCTCGGTCACCATCTCCATCTCGGACGATGGGCGCGGCCTCGACTTCGAGCGCATTCGCCGCAAGGCACTGCAGCAAGGTCTTGCCCATGAGGGCGAGATCGAGCGCATGAGCGAAGCGCAGCTCAGCCGCCTGATATTTCATCCCGGTTTCTCGACCGCGGAGAATGTCACCGCGATCTCCGGGCGCGGCGTTGGCATGGACGTGGTCAAGTCTAATATCGACGCCATTGGTGGGTTGATCGACATCGCCAGCACGGTGGGTGCCGGCACCACATTGACCATCAAGATCCCGCTCACCCTCGCTATCGTCGCAGCCCTCATCGTGGCCTGCGGCGAACAGCGCTTCGCCATCCCCCAGATCGTCGTGCGCGAGCTCGTCCGCGTGAAGGCCGGGGCCGATCACCGCATCGAGCAGATCAACGGCACACCTGTCCTGCGGCTGCGTGGCCGATTGCTGCCGATCATCGCACTTGCCGGATTGCTGAACGCCGGTCCCGCGGCAGCAGATGACGGGTTCATCGTGGTGACACAGATCGGCGAACGTCAGTTCGGCATTCTGGTCGACACCGTGTTCCACACCGAGGAAATCGTCGTCAAACCGATGTCGACGAAGCTGCGTCACATCCCGATCTTCTCCGGCAACACCATCCTAGGCGATGGCGCGGTCGTGTTGATCGTCGACCCCAATGGCGTCGCCAGCCTCGTCGGAGCGACGACCTCTGCCGATGCCCCCGAGCAGAACGCGGCCAGCGGCCACTCCCCTGTCGGTGAGCGAACGACCATGCTGGTGTTTCGCGCCGGTGCCGACAGCCTGAAAGCCGTGCCGCTCTCGCTCGTCACACGCCTGGAAGAGGTCGAGGCAGAGCGGTTCGAGATCAGCGGCGGGCGCGTGCTGTTGAACTATCGCGGCCGTCTGATGCCGATCATCCCCGTCGGCGAAACACAGGTGAAGAGCAAGGGCCTGCAGGCACTCGTCATCATCGCGGAAGGCGAGCTGACCATGGGCCTCGCCGTCGACGCGATCGTCGACATCGTTGACGAGGTTCTCGATGTCGAGTTGCAGGCCATGCTCGACCAGGGTGCCGTCGGGTCGGCGATCATCAGGGGGCGCGCCACCGAGATCCTCGATCTGGCGCACTACCTGCCCAAGGGCGATCCGAACTGGTTGCGGGCCAGCCGCCGCGAAGGCGTGTCCAGCAGCGCGCATGTCCTGATGGTCGAGCCTTCCGAATTCCTGCGCGAAATGCTGGCCCCCGTCCTGAAGGCCGCAGGACTTCGCGTCACACTGGCCGCCGATATCGCCAGCGCCCGCCAGCATGTCGTCGCCGGCGGGCTCAACGGCGTGTTGATCGACCTCGACCGCTACACCGAAGCAGCGCTCGGCTTTGCGGCCGAACTGCGTGACGGCGAAGACGGCGATGCATTCCGGATCCTCGGCATGACGACCTTCGCCACCCCGGAGCTCTATGCACTCGCAACGCAGGCGCGCATGGACGCCATCGTTGCGAAATTCGATCGCCGTGCCTTGCTCGCCGAGCTGGCGGACAACCGCTCCAGACTGAGGCAGGCGGCATGAACTCAAAGCAGAGCAACGGACGTCCCGCCCCTGACGCGACGGGCTTCACGGAATCCCTCGACTACGTCACCGTGACCATTGGCGAGCAGTTGCTCGGGCTCCCGATCGGCCGCGTGCAGGACGTCTTCAATACCAGCCGCATCACGCCGGTGCCGCTGGCCCCGCCCGAAATCATCGGCCTGCTCAACCTGCGCGGGCGCGTGGTGACCGCACTCTGCCTGCGCAAGCGGCTCGGCCGGGAGCCCCTTTTGGGCGTAGCCACGGAGTTGGTTGCGGTGGGGATCGATCATGGTGGAGAGGCCTACGCGCTGATCGTCGACGCGGTCGGCGAGGTGATCCGTCTCGATCACTCCACGCTGGAGCCCGCGCCGGTCCATCTCGACCGCGCCTGGGCCTCCCTGGCAGCCGGCGTTCACCGCCTCGAAGACCGCCTTCTCGTCGTGCTCGACATCGACGCAGTGCTGAAGATCGACCTGCCTTTGGCTGCCTGAGCCGCGGCCCGCCCATTCTGGAGAATGACCATGAAATATTGCCTCGTCGTCGATGACTCAGCGGTGATCCGCAAGGTCGCACGCCGCATTCTCGAGGGTCTCCAGTTCCGAATCGCAGAAGCCGAGGACGGCGCCCGGGCGATCGATGCCTGCAAGGGCGAGATGCCGGACGCTGTGCTGCTGGATTGGAACATGCCGATCATGGACGGCTATGATTTCCTGCGCACCCTGCGGCAGATGCCAGGCGGCAAACGGCCCAAGGTCGTCTTCTGCACGACCGAGAACGACATTGCCCATATCGCGCGCGCCATGCACGCCGGCGCCGACGAATACATCATGAAGCCGTTCGACAAGGAGATCGTCGCCTCCAAATTCCATCAGGTCGGCCTGCTTTGACACGTCGCGCCGCGGCCCGTGCCGTCGCGGCCTATTTCTCGGCGGGTCATTGGTGGCCCACCCAGCCAGCCCTGCACTCGACGCACAGGGGTCGTGCCGAATGATGAGCCCTCGCTCATCCAGCCATGGCAGAACAGCCATACGTCCGAAGACCGTCGTCATCGCCGACGACTCCGTCGTCGTGCGCGGGCTGTTCGCACGCTGGCTCGGCGAGAGCGGCCAGTTTCACGTCGTCGCGGTGGCAGGCGACGGTGAGATGGCCGTGGAGCATGCCACGCGCTACCACCCGGATATCATGGTCCTCGACCTCGACATGCCCGGCCTCGACGGTCTTGCAGCACTGCCCCAGATCGTCAGGGAGAGCCCGAAGACTGCCGTCCTGCTGGCCACGACGCTGACGGAACGCAATGCCCGGCTCGCCCTGCAGGGCATGACCATGGGCGCCATGGACGTGCTGCCCAAGCCCGAAAGTCGCGCCGGCATGACGCTGTCGCTGGATTTCCGGAGCGAATTCCTGCTCAAGCTCAGCAGCATCGCACAGTCCTCGCACGAGGCGTTGCTGCCTTTCAGCGAAGTCCCGCCTGAGCCGGGTCTGCCGAGCGGCATTATGGATCTCAGGCCGCTGATCTCGATGATGCCGCGCTACCTCGTCATCGGCGCCTCGACAGGCGGCCCCCGCGCCGTGGCCAAGGTCCTCACCGATATTGGCGATGGCCTCCAGGACCTGACGACGCTTGTCGTCCAGCATATGCCTCCGCTTTTTACGGCGTCCTTCGCGGAACAGCTCTCCGGACAGATCGGTGTCAGGGCACGCGAGCCTTTCGATGGCGAAAGACTGAGCAGGGGCACGGTCTATATCGCGCCGGGAGGACGCCATCTCGGCATCGATCGCAGGCTTGGCCATATCGTCGCGAGCATCGGCGACGGGCCGCCGGTACGCTTCTGCAGACCCGCCGTCGATGTGCTCTTCAGCGAAGCTGCCAATCACCTCGGTCCGGCCGCGCTCGGCCTGGTGATGACCGGGATGGGCAGTGACGGCACGGATGGCGCGGGCGCGTTGCGCCGCGCCGGCGCCGCCGTAATCGCACAGGATGAAATATCGAGCACGATCTGGGGCATGCCAGGCTCCGTCGTGCGCGCTCGCCATGCCAGCACCGTTGTCGCGCTCGACGGCATCGGCCCCGCCATTCGTGCGCTGGTGCGTGGAGGATCCTCGGCATGACGGAGGCCGATTTCGACTTCCTGCGCACGCTGCTGCACCTGCGCTCGGGTCTCTCCCTCAGCACCGAGAAGCGCTACCTCGTCGAGAGCCGGCTCGGCATCCTCTGCCGAAAGCGAAATATCGCGGGGCTCGGTCCGCTTGTGCAGCGCCTCAGGCTCGAAGGCGACCGCGGCCTGGAGAATGCCGTCGTCGAGGCGATGACCACCAACGAGACGCTGTTCTTCCGCGACCGGACCCCATTCGATCTGTTCCGCAATGTGATCCTCCCCGAGAAACTCGCTGCGAATGCGGCCCACCGCTCCCTGCGGATCTGGTGCGCCGCAGTTTCGACCGGACAGGAAGCCTATTCCCTTGCCATGATCCTGGATGAGATGGCGGCGCAGCTGGCGGGCTGGAGGATCGAGATCGTCGGAACCGACATCTCCGCCGAAGTCCTGGAGCGCGCCCGTGGCGGGCTCTACACCCAGTTCGAGATCCAGCGCGGCCTGCCGATCCAACTCCTGCTGAAGCACTTCCGGCAGGAAGGCGACAAGTGGCGCATCTCGGAGCAGATTCGCGCGATGGTCGCGCTGCGGCAGCATAACCTGCTCGATTCGAGCGGTCATTTCGGCCTCTTCGACGTGATCCTCTGCCGCAACGTGCTGATCTATTTTGACGTTCCGACCAAGGCGCGGGTGATGGCCGCACTGGCCCAGCGGCTCGCCCCGGACGGAGCCTTCCTGCTTGGCGCCGCAGAGACGGTGATCGGGATCACCACCAGCATCGTTCCGGACAAGCAGCATCGCGGCCTCTACCGCGACGGCCGCTCCGGCAAGGCTCAGTCGCTCGGTCTCGGCTACCCCTTCGACCGGCCGCGTCCGCTGCCCACGGCCGGCTCCCGCCTCTGATCATCGGACTGGATACCTTATCCGGTCGATGATCGAACCTTCTGTGTTTGCATCGGCTTGCCCGAAAACCGCAATCGACTTTCGGACCGATGCTTTAGGCCGCTGCCGCCATAAACAAAAACCCCGCCTCTCGGCGGGGTCCCGTCAACCTGTCGTGTACATCCGACGATCAGGCTGTATCTCTTGTCGCATCCGATCGTGACGACCGGATGACACCGATCATGCCGGAATGCGTTCCTCGACATCGTTCGGCTCGCGCAGCACGTAGCCGCGGCCCCAAACGGTTTCGATGTAGTTCTTTCCGTCCGACGCATTGGCGAGCTTCTTGCGGAGCTTGCAGATGAAAACGTCGATGATCTTGAGTTCCGGCTCGTCCATGCCGCCATAGAGATGGTTCAGGAACATCTCCTTGGTCAGCGTCGTGCCCTTGCGGAGCGAAAGCAGCTCCAGCATCTGGTATTCCTTGCCCGTCAGGTGCACGCGGGCGGCATCGACCTCGACGGTCTTGGTGTCGAGATTGACGACGAGATCGCCGGTGGTGATGACCGACTGCGCATGGCCCTTCGAGCGGCGCACGATGGCGTGGATGCGCGCGACAAGCTCATCCTTGTGGAAGGGCTTGGTGAGATAGTCGTCGGCGCCGAAGCCGAGGCCCTTCACCTTGTCCTCGATGCCGGCAAGACCGGAGAGGATCAGGATCGGCGTCTTCACCTTCGCGACGCGAAGGGAGCGCAGCACCTCATAGCCCGACATGTCCGGCAGGTTCAGGTCGAGGAGGATGATGTCGTAATCGTAGAGCTTGCCGAGATCGACACCCTCTTCGCCCAGATCGGTCGTATAGACGTTGAAGCTCTCTGATTTGAGCATCAGCTCAATGCTCTGGGCGGTTGCGCTATCGTCCTCGATCAGCAGAACCCGCATGTCACGTCCCCAATTTCGCCCCGAGGCAAGCTCGACCACATTCTCATCCGAACCCTCATGGCTCTGGACGACCAGGCGCTTGCCCGATGAAACGCCACGCGACACGCTACTGGGAAAATGGTTAACAAACCGTGATTCCCGAGCGCAAGCGCTTCCAGGGAGAAAGTGAACGATCCTTGTCGAGGTGAGTCGAAATTGACACGGATCGGGAGACCTTCGCCCGCGAAATCGCCTTTCGCGGAGGACTGTTCCGAGGAACAGGGACAAAAAGCCCCTGCAACACGACACAGCCTCGATGCACAGTGTTAATCACAGAGGTAAATGAAAGATTGACGGGACGGGGAATGAGCGGCGCAAAGCACGGTATAGACAGGTTATCCGACCTCGCCGCCACAATCGGTAACCTCGATGCGGTAACGACATTCGGCCGGGTGACGGGCGTGCGTGGCCTGATGGTCGAGGTCTCCGGACCGATCGGCGCCATGAGCCTTGGCGGACGCATCGAGATCGAGATCGCGCCGGGAACGCGTGTCCCCTGCGAAGTGATCGGCTTTTCCGGCGAAAAGGCGCTGGTGATGCCCTATGGCGGCCTAGACGGAGTCCGCCGCGGCTGCCCCGCCTATGTGGACAAGGCAGCCCCGGGCATCCGGCCGACCCATGCCTGGCTCGGCCGGGTTGTCGATGCGCTCGGAAGACCTGTGGATGGCGGCCCGCCCCTGCCTCAGGGAGAACATCTTTGCGCCTTCCGCGCCGACCCGCCCCCCGCGCATGCACGCCGCCGCGTCGGCTCCCCGCTCGATCTCGGCGTCCGCGCCCTCAACGCCTTCCTGACCTGCTGCCTTGGCCAGCGCATGGGTATCTTCGCCGGCTCGGGCGTCGGCAAATCGGTTCTTCTTTCCATGCTGGCCCGCTACGCACGCGCCGATGTCAACATCATCGGGCTCGTCGGCGAGCGCGGCCGCGAGGTCCAGGAGTTTCTGCAGGACGACCTCGGCCCGGAAGGCCTGGCGCGCTCCGTGGTCGTGGTCGCCACCTCCGACGAGCCGGCGCTGATGCGCAAGCAGGCCGCTCTCACCACCCTCACCTTGGCCGAGTACTTCCGCGACCAGGGCGCGCAGGTGATGTGCCTGATGGACTCGGTCACGCGCTTTGCCATGGCGATGCGCGAGATCGGCCTTGCCGCCGGCGAGCCGCCAACCACCAAGGGCTATACGCCGACCGTCTTCGCCGAGTTGCCGCGCCTGCTCGAACGCGCCGGTCCTGGCATCGGCGAAGGTGCCATCACCGGTCTGTTCACCGTGCTGGTCGATGGTGGAGACCATGACGAACCTGTCGCCGACGCGGTGCGCGGCATTCTCGACGGCCATATCGTCATGGAACGCTCCATTGCCGAGCGTGGGCGCTACCCGGCAATCAACGTGCTGAAATCCGTGTCGCGCACCATGCCGCGCTCCTGCGACCCCCCCTACTATCCCGTCGTCCAGAAGGCCCGCGCGACACTCGCGACCTATTCCGACATGGAAGAGCTGATCCGGCTTGGCGCCTATCGCCAGGGCGCATCGGCAGAGGTCGACGAGGCCATCCGCCTCAACCCGCAGCTCGAAGCCTTCCTGAAACAGGCCAAGGACGAGGCGACGTCATTGGGGGAAGGCTACGCCAGGCTCGCAGCCATCATGGCGAGCTGACGCGGCGCACGAGGATCAGCATCGCCACCAGCGCGCCGGTCTGGATCACCGCCGAGATCATCAGCGTCGCGCTGCTGCCAAAGCGCTCGATCATCACCGCAAAGAGCAGCGGCGCGGCTGCGAAAGTCAGGTTCTGCGGAACCGTCAGACGCCCGAGCATGGTCGCAAAGCCGCGCCGGCCGAACAGCGAGAGCGGCAAGGTGGCGCGAGCCACAGCAATGACGCCCATGGCAGCGTTGAAGGCAGCGACGAAGACGATGGCCGAAAGCGCGGCTCCTGACGCCAGCGCCATGTAGAGGCAGGAGAGCGGCCCGAGCACGAGGCCGACCAAGGCCACACGCTCGACAGCGAAGCGTTCCCCGGCCAGGACGTCGACCAGACGGGCCACAAGCGTTGCAAGCCCGCCTAGCGAAGCGATCGTGACCGCCGTGGCGCTGGTCAGTCCGGAATTCTCCAGCAGGCCGATGAGGTGGAGCGGCAGCCCCCAGGAGACCAAGCCGCTTGCCGAGAAGGCGAACGCCAGCAGCCAGAGGATCGGGCGACGCTCGTGCGCAGGCACCCTGCCCTCATCGGCAGGCGGAGCCGCCGCTGTCGGGCCGGCAGCGGGAGCGTGAGGCGTTGTCACCGGGATGGCAAGATGAATCGGCAGCACGATCACGATCTGGATCGCGGCGAAGATCAGCAGGGCCGCGCGCCAGCCATAGGCAGCGCAAAGGGCTGCCGAAAGCGGCCAGAACACGCTTGAGGCAAGCCCGGTGACCAGCATCATCACGCCGATGACGCGACGCGTTCGCTCTCCCATCAGCTGCGCGACCGTGACATTGCCGACATTGGCGAGCGTCAACGAGTGGCCGATACCGATGACGAACCAGGTCGCGAGATAGCTGATCGGCCCCTGTGCCGCCGCGAGCAAGGCCAAGCCCAGTGCGCAGATGATGGCCCCGACACACATGGCACGCCGCGTTCCGCGACGATCGAGATGTCGCCCGACCATCGGCGCGACCACCGCACCGGTCACGAGCAGGATGGTGATGCCTCCGAAGACGATCTCCCCGCTCATCCCCAGATCTCGATCGAGATAGGCGGCAAGGACCGATGGCGCGTAATAGGTCGATCCCCAGCCGATAATGCGGGTGAGAGCGAGGCCGCAGAGCAGCGGCCAGTGCTCCGGAAGGCGTGATGAGGCGAGCAAGGGAAGGCGATCCGGGAGGGAAAGACGGGCGAGCGCCCTGGTAATTGCGCAGACTCTATAGGGGACACACAGGGCACGGCAGCAGCAGCGACGCGGGCTCAATATGCGTCGAAAGCGGGCGGCCTCGGTAAGAAACGGTCAACCTCCTTGCGCCATTGTCCTTTTCGTCTCGCGGATCAAGTTCCGGCGGCGAACCGAGGGGTCGGGGAGCCGCCATGCGTAACCAGGAGTTGGACACGACATGAAGTCGCGAGAGACCCTCTTGCGTCTCAAACGCTTCCAGGTGGACGAAAAGCGTCGCCGGGTAAGCCAGATTGAGATGATGATTGCGGATTTCCATCGCATGGCGACCGATCTGGATCGTGAGATCCAGAGCGAGGAGACACGGGCCGGTATCTCCGACCCTGCTCATTTCGCCTACCCGACCTATGCCAAGGCGGCGCTCGGGCGCCGCGACAACCTGCGGCAGTCGGCGGATAATCTGAAGGGCCAGCTCGACGAGGCCAAGGCCGAGCTTCAGGAAGCCTTCGAGGACATGAAGAAGGTCGAGATTCTCGACGATCGCGAGCGTGCTTCCGAGCGGGCCGCCGAAGCAGCGCGCGACCAGTCGATGATGGATTCGATCGGGCTGCGCTCACGCGCCTGACCGTCTGGCTTCAGGGATCTTGCACGAAAAAGGGGCGGGAGGCCGTTGGCCTCCCGCCCCTTTTTCATTCGATCACCGGATGATGCCGCACGGAGCCGCGCGGCATATGCCCTGCCAGCCGCGGATCATCGTCGACCTCGACGCTGCGCTTGAAGACCGTGAACCCCGAGCGCTGATAGAATTCCGGCGCGCTCTGATGATCGAGCGTGCAGGTGTGTACCCAGAAGCGCGAAATCGGCTGGGCCCAGGCCCGTTCCAGCGCCCGATTCATCAACCAGCGGCCGGCTCCGCGGCCCAGCACGGTTTCGTCCAGCCCGAAAAAGCTGAGCTCTCCCTCTCCCGCCACGCGGAAATCAAGCTCCAGCAATCCAACGTCGCGGCCATCGGCCCGAACGGCGAAGAACTCGACGGCTGGATCCGCCAGGATCGCCTCGATCTCCGCCACGGGCTTGATCAGCCGGCTGAACCACATCCAGCGCTCGCCGAGCACGCGGTAGATCGCGAGATAGCGCGTGACATCGTCTCTCCCGATCGGCTCGAGGGAGAAGCCCGAAAGGCCAGGCGGATCGGCCCGCTTGGCCGGCGGTGCAAACATCTCGAGAGATGTGACGATCGCCGCGATCTTGCCGGGCGGAAGGTCGGTGATGCCGGTCAGGCTGATGGGAATGCTGTCGCTCATGGTCCTGTCTGCGGTACGTTGGCCGTGAGGCAGACGCTCGAAGCTTGCGCCGTCGAGGCTGCCGGAGATCGCCGCGATCATGACATGATCCCGGGTGAAAGATCAGTTCGTACGGTGCATGGCCCATTCCCATCAGGAGAAGCTGTGGCGCGCCGCTTCAAACGAATGAGGATTCTTTTCGATGACCAGACGTGTAAAGCTGAAGCTCGCCGCCGCTCTCTTCGGCATCGCGGCACTGGGCGGTGTCGCCGTTGCGCAGCAGCACCAGGGTCACGGCGCCATGCAGGGCTCGGCGACCGGCGTCGCGGACACGCCGGCGACGGCCGCCTACAAGGCGGTCAATGACAAGATGCACAAGGACATGGCGACCTCCTTCACCGGCGACGCCGATGCCGATTTCGTGCGTGGCATGATTCCGCATCATCAGGGCGCCATCGACATGGCCAAGGTCGTGCTTGCGCATGGCAAGGACCCGGAAATCAAGAAGCTGGCCACTGAGGTCATCTCCGCCCAGGAGAAGGAGATCGCCTTCATGCGGGACTGGCTGAAGAAAAACGGAAAATAGGCCGTCCGTGCGGCCTGGCGCGGGCAACGCCGCTTGCCCTCGCCCTCCCTCGCTGGCACACAGGCGAAGGTTCGCTCCGGCCGGCTATCCAGGCCTTCCCCTGCGCGCCGCGACACCGCCTTCGACGCCTCCTCGCAGCCTGCCGGTTTCATGAAACGCTATCTCGACTATCTCTGGCCGCTCATCGGTCTCGTCGCGGTCGTCTGGTCGGTCGAGTTGCTCTGGGACAAGCTCAAGGCCGAGGCCGGCACGGATGCCGCCGTCCAGGCATTGCTGGAGCAAGGAACCCTCTGGCAGAACATCAAGATCATTGCGGCCGGCATCGGCCAGAAGATCGCCTTGATCTCCCCGGACGCCTTCCTGCACGCAGCCCTCGCAACGCTTGTCGCTTACGCTGCGCTGGCCTGGTATGACCGCATTGCCTTGATCCATCTCGGCAAGGAGAAGGGCATCTCTTGGCCCTATATCGCGCTTTGTTCCTTCGTGACCTATGCGCTCTCGCACAATATCGGCGCCTCGGTCTTCTCGGGCGGCATGGTCCGGTTCCGCGCCTATACCGCGAAGGGCCTGACAACGGCCGATGTCGCTGTTCTGGTGGCCCTGTGTTCCTTTACCTTCGCCTTCGGAACCATTCTGCTGCTCGGGCTCGTCCTGATCGGGGAGCCTCAGATCCTGCGCCCGCTCGGTCGGCTCTCGCACTGGTTCACCCTCGGCGATGCGACTGCCCGGCTGATCGGCTTCGGGCTGCTCGCCTTCGTCGGGCTCTACACGGTCGGCTCCTGGCTGAAGTTCAGGCCGCTCAAGATCGGCAAGTTCGAGTTGATCTATCCCCGGCTGCCGGTCGTTGCGCGGCAATATCTCGCTGCGCCTCTGGAACTGATGGGTGCCGCCGGCATCATCTATTTCGCGCTGCCCGATCAGGGAAACCCCGGCTTCTTCATAGTGCTCGGCGCCTTCCTCCTTTCCTTCTCGGCCGGGCTGCTCAGCCAGGTACCGGGCGGGGTCGGCGTGATGGAAGCGGTCTTCCTCGCGGTCATGCCGGGCGTGCCGGCGCCGGCTGTCTTTGCGGCCCTGCTGATCTGGCGGCTGTTCTACCTGATCCTGCCGCTGGTGATTTCACTGCCGATCGTGCTGGCCTTCGAGCGCAGCCAGCTCAGGAAGAACACCCGCATCGCGCCCCCGCCCTGACAAGCATGATGCCGAAGGCGGGAACCGGCTTTCGGGTGGCATCAGGCACTGGACCATGGCCTCAGCGTCTGAGCGCGATCGCAGCTGCGCCGAACATCAACACCGCGCCGATAGCCTCGGACAGACCGAATGGCTCGTGCAGCACGACAACTCCGGCTGTGACAGCGATGGCCGGGCTGACGAAGGCGTACAGCCCGGCATGGAAGGCGCCCCAGTCGCGCAGCAGCCGCATGTAGATGGTGAAGCCGATCAGCGAGCCGCCAATCACCAGGACGGCAACGGCCGGCCAGACCGGCCACTCTCCGAGCGCGCGCATATCAGCGAGTGTGACGGGCTCGACAGCGAGCGAGACGGCCGCAAGGCCGAGCGCACCAATGACCGTCTGCCAGCCGGCCAAGGTCAGTGTCGGCATGGTGCCGGCGATCCGCCGCGTCAGCACGGCGCCAAAGCAGTAGAGCAGCGTGCCAAAGGCCACGGCCGCCAGCCCCCAGATTTCCATCTGGTCGCCATGTGCCGCGCTCCAGCCGCTGGAGGCGCGCGTCGCGAACAGAAAACAAAGCCCGATGAGCCCAAGCACGATGGCCGCAATGCGCTGTCCAGTGATCCGCTGCCCCTCGATCAGGCGGCTCGCGATCAGCGTATAGATCGGGATCGTCGCGAGATTGACGATGGCGGCGAGCCCCGACGGTGCATGCGCGGTCCCCCAGAACAGAAAGGTGTAATTGCCGGTATTCACTAGGAGTGCGGTGATCAGCAGGCGGCGCCGCGCTGCGGGGGGAACGGCGAGAACGTCGCGCCCGGCCCAGAGCAGCATCAGGACACCAGCGATCGAGAAACGTGCCGCTGCAAGGAAGATCGGTGGAACATGGGCCGAGCCGATCTTGACCGGCAGGAAGGTCAGCCCCCAGACCAGACACATCAGGGCGAAGTAAAAGGCGTTGCGCGACATGCCCCGGTCCTTAGCGATGCGGAAACGGCAGGGCCAATGCCGGATTGGCGACGGCTGCATGGGCGCGACGCAAGCGGGCGTCCTGCGCTTCCGCGCCGTCAGTCATGGGTTGCACTCTGAACGATCCACTATAGAAGAATCAACGCTATGATAATGGACGATTTGACGTCAAGGCTTGCCGAACGCATGCGGATCGAGCGGGAAAGCCGCGGCTGGAGCCTGAGCGATCTCGCCGACAAATCCGGGGTGTCCCGCGCGATGATCAGCAAGATCGAGCGGGGAGAAGCGAGCCCGACCGCTGTCCTCCTCGGTCGGCTTTCCGGCGCCTTCGGGTTGACCTTGTCGAACCTTCTGGCGCGAGCCGAGACGCCGAGCGAGTTTCTCCGACGCTGCGCGGATCAACCATTCTGGCGCGATCCCGAAACCGGCTTCACCCGGCGCGCCATTTCGCCGGCTGGCGAAGCGGGCATCGAGCTGGTCGATGCCGAGTTGCCGCCCGGCGCGCGCATCTCGTATCCCGCAAGCTCCTACGCGTTCATCAGGCAGCAGATCTGGGTGCAGTCCGGCATGCTCGACTTTCGCGAAGGCGAGACGATGAAGCGGCTGCAGGCCGGTGACTGTCTTGAACTCGGGCCGCCCAGAGATTGCAGCTTCTGCAATCCCGGACCGGAACCGGTGCGCTATCTCGTTGTCGTCGTGCGCCGCTGAAGCCGGCTCAGACGCTTCCAACCGTCTTCAGCCGGACGCGGGGATGGATTTCCCCCTGCGACAGCACTGGTGTCTCGCGGCGGAAGCGCTCGATGATCTGGCGCACGAACGGTCGTGCCATGCCGGAGGTGACCAGCGCCGGCATCTCGCCGATACGCGCCGCGTCCTCGAACTTGTCGCGGACCTGATGCACGAATTCCTGCAGGCGCGAGGGCTGCATGGCCAGATGCCGGTCCTCGCCCTGGCCGACGATCGACTCGGCAAAGATGCTTTCCCAGGCCGGCGAGAGCGTGATGATCGGCAGATGCCCCTGCTGGTTCGAGAACTGGGCACAGATCTGCCGGGCCAGCCGCACCCGGACATGTTCGGCGATGTCGCGCGGGTTCTTGATGCCGCCGGCGACTTCGGCGATGCCTTCGACGACGGTGGGGAGATCGCGGATCGAGATGCGCTCCGCGAGCAGCAGCTGCAGCACGCGCTGGATTCCCGTGGTCGAGATCTGGCTCGGCACGATCTCCTTGACGAGGTCGGCATGGTCCTTGGGCAATTCGCGCAGCAGTTTCTGCACTTCGCCATGCGAGAGCAGCTCCGGCATATGCGACTTCAGCACTTCGGTCAGATGCGTCGAGATCACCGTGGCGGCATCGACCACGGTGAAGCCGCGCAGCTGCGCCTCATCCTGCAGTGACGCGTCGATCCAGGTGGCAGGCAGGCCGAAGGTCGGCTCCAGCACGTTGTGGCCGGGCAGGTTCACGCTGCCGCCCATCGGGTCCATGGCCATGAACTGGCCGGCATAGACGATGCCGTGCCCCGCATCGATCTCCTTGATCTTGATATAGTAGTGGTTCGCTTCGAGCTGGACGTTGTCGACGATGCGCACCGCCGGCATCACGAAACCGAGCTCGGCAGCGAGCTGGCGGCGCAGTGCCCGGACCTGATCGGTCAGCCGATCCTGCCCGCCCGCCGCGTTGACAAGCGGCAGCAGCCCGTAGCCGATCTCGATCTTGAGTTCGTCGAGCTTGAGCAGATCGTTGAGCGTCTCCTCCTTCGGCGTGCCATCGGCGGCAAGCGGCGATGCAGCCTGCGCAGCCTCCGCCACCTGAACTTCCCGTGCCTTGGCGATCTGACCGAAATGGCGCGCGAGCCAGGCCGAACCACCGGCGAGCAGCAGGAAGGGCAGCATCGGGATACCGGGCAGGATTGCGATCAGCAGCATTACCGCCGCCGACATGCCGAGCGCCTTCGGGTAACCTGAGAGCTGCCTGCCGAGCGCCTTGTCGGCGGCGCCGCGCACGCCTGACTTGGAGACCAGCAGGCCGGCCGCCGTTGAGACGATCAGGGCCGGAATCTGGCTGACGAGGCCATCGCCGACGGTCAGCTGCGTATAGGCGCGCGCCGCATCCCCGAAGCCCATGCCCTGCTGCGCGACGCCGATGATGATGCCGCCGAGGACGTTGATGAAGGTGATGAGCAAGCCGGCGATGGCGTCGCCGCGCACGAATTTCGAGGCACCGTCCATCGAACCGAAGAAGTTGGCCTCGTCCTCCAACGCCTTGCGGCGCTCCTTGGCGACGTCCTGATCGATGAGACCGGCCGAGAGATCGGCGTCGATCGCCATCTGCTTGCCGGGCATGGCATCCAGGGCGAAGCGCGCCGCAACTTCGGCGATGCGGCCCGAACCTTTGGTAATGACCACGAAATTGACGATGATCAGGATGGTGAAGACGATCACCCCGATCACGAAATTGCCGCTCATCACGAAATTGCCGAAGGCTTCGATGACGTGGCCAGCGGCGGCACTGCCTTCGTGGCCGTGAGCGAGGATCAGGCGCGTCGAGGCGAGATTGAGCGCCAGCCGCAGCATCGTGACGATCAGCAGCACTGTCGGAAAAGCCGAGAACTCCAGCGGCTCCTCGATGAAGAGCGCCGTCATCAGCACCAGTACGGACAGGATGATCGACAAGGCCAGGAGCAGGTCGAGCAGCAGTGCCGGCAGCGGGAAGATGAGCACCACGAGGATGCCCATGACGCCGATGGCAAGAAACAGGTCGGGCCGGTTGAGGAAATTCCCCATGGCACCGCCACTGGGCATCTTGAAACCGCCACCGGCGCCCGCCGTCATATCCGTCATCGACCAGTCCACTCCCCGTCGCGACGCGGCCGTCAGGCAACCATGCCCCTCCAGCTTCCGCGACGATACCCGGCAATTCTTGCCGGGTTCATGGTGAATGAATGGTTAAGCCGACCAGAAAATCGGGCCGTGGAACCCCTTCCTGAATGGATCGTTATTGAACTGCCGCGTTCTGGCCCCATTCGACCGAACAACTCGCGGGCGGGGTCGACATACTGGCTTTTCCGGCCGACTTGATTGGAGATATTCGTGGATAGACGTTCCTTTGTTTTGAGCCTTTTCGGTGGCCTCGCAGCGGCCGGCCTTGGCGGAACCGCCATTGCCCAGGCAGCGACGGGCAAGACCACCCCGACGCCGGAGATATTGCCTGCCAACGAATTGAATGCCGCAACCAAGGCCGCGCTTGATCGTGCCGATGCCGATTTCAATCAGGTGGTGGTCCGCGAACGCACCGTCGTTCGGCGGCCTCGTCCTGCCTACCGGCGTCCGGTCGTGGTGCGCGAGCGTGTGGTCGTGCGCCGGGCCGCCCCGCGCTATCGCCGCCCCGTGGTGGTGCGCCGGAATGTGATCGTGCGCTGAGACGCAGGATTTGGGGAAGGCGGTGCCGAAGGGTGCCGCCTTCTTCGTATGAGGCGAAGCCATGAGGCACGCCAGACGATGAGGGAGGATCGCCATGTCGCCGCACGAAGCGGCTCTGCCCGCGGTCATCGCGACGGATATCCCGGCCCGGCTCGATCGCCTGCCATGGTCGCGCTTTCACACGCTGGTCGTGGTGGCTCTCGGGATCACCTGGATCCTGGATGGGCTGGAAGTGACCCTTGCCGGCTCGGTCTCGGGGGCACTGAAAGAAAGTCCGGCGCTCCGCTTCACCAATACGGAAATCGGCCTTGCCGGTGCCGCCTATATCGCCGGCGCCGTATTCGGCGCCCTGTTCTTCGGCTGGTTGACCGACAGGCTCGGCCGCAAGCGCCTCTTCAGCATCACCGTCCTCGTCTATCTCGCAGCCACGGCCGCGACGGCGTTCTCATGGAGCGTCACGAGCTTCCTGATCTTCCGCTTCTTCACCGGTATGGGGATCGGCGGTGAATACACCGCGATCAACTCGACCATTCAGGAGCTGGTGCCGGCGCGCGTGCGCGGATGGGTCGATCTCGTCATCAACGGCTCGTTCTGGGTCGGCGCAGCCTTGGGCGCCATCGGAGCGATCGTCCTGCTCGACCCGGCCACTATCAATCCCGAACTCGGCTGGCGGCTCGCCTTCTTCATCGGCGCGGCGCTTGGCCTGATCATTCTCATCCTGCGGCGCTGGATCCCCGAAAGCCCGCGCTGGCTGATCAGCCATGGCCGCGCTGAGGAGGCGGCCGCGATCGTGACCCGCATCGAGACGCAAGCCGGCGTCAGCTACAGCGCCAGTGAAGGCCTGGCGCAGATCCGCCTGCGACCACGACCGGCGACGCCACTTGGCGAGGTCTTTCATTCCCTCTTCGTGACGCATCGCCAGCGAGCGCTCGTCGGGCTGGCGCTGATGGTCGCGCAGGCCTTCTTCTACAATGCGATCTTCTTCACCTACGCGTTGATCCTGACCGATTTCTACCAGGTGCCTTCGCATCTGATCGGTTGGTTCATCCTGCCCTTCGCCGCCGGCAATTTCCTGGGTCCGCTCCTGATCGGGCGTCTCTTCGATACGCTGGGCCGGCGCACCATGATCGCGACGACCTATGCTCTGTCAGCGCTTCTGCTGGCCGGCACCGGCTATCTGTTCGCGCGTAATCTGGTGACGGCCTCCCAGCTCACGCTGTGCTGGAGCGTCGTGTTCTTCTTCGCATCCGCCGCCGCAAGTTCGGCCTATCTGACGGTCAGCGAGACGTTCCCCGTCGAGATGCGCGCGCTTGCCATCGCGGTCTTCTACGCCATCGGCACCGGCGCGGGTGGCATTGCCGGCCCCTGGCTGTTCGGTGCACTGATCGACACCGGATCGCGGGCAAGCGTCTTCGGCGGCTACCTGTTTGGCGCGGCCCTGATGCTGGCTGCTGCCGTCATTGCAGCGCTCTACGCAGTCAGGGCTGAACGCCGACCGCTGGAAAGCGTCGCCCGGCCCTTGAATGCCGCGGATTGAGCCCGCCGGACGACCTGGCCGAGGCGGAAGGGAGCGCGATCGGTTGGAACAATGCGCTGCGACAAGCGTTATCATCTGGCACCATTTCGGGGATGCCGAAAGGGTGGCCGAAACCCTGTCTGGAGGACGCCGTGGATAGACGTTCGTTCATGATGACCCTGTTCGGCGGCATGGCTATGGCCAGCCTTGGCGGGATGGTTGGCGCCGCAGCGGCCGAGCCCAAGCTCATTCCCACCCCTGAACCGGCCGAGGATGAAGGCAAGCTTGCCGCCGAAGCCAGCGAAGCGCTGGACAAGGCGGACGCCGGGTACAGTTATTATTACAGGCGGCGCTATTATGGGTATCGCCGCCCCTATTACCGCCCGAGATACTATTATCGACCGCGGTATTATCGCCCTCGGTATTATTACCGCCCGCGGTATTATCGCCCCTATTACCGCCGTCGGTACTATTACTGACCCTCTCTTCGGGATTGCCCCCCGGGTCAGGCGACGCTGACGCGCGCCTGTCCCGGCTCGGCAACCGCAATACCGGCCGAGGTATATTCGCCGAGCTTGTTGCGGAGCGTGCGGATCGAGATTCCGAGGATCTTGGCCGCATGCGTGCGGTTTCCTAGACAGTGGTCCAGCGTATCCAGGATGAGGTCGCGCTCGACATCAGCAACGGTCCGGCCCACCAGGCCGCGCGTCACGGCCTCGGCGGTCTGAACGACACGGCTCGCAACATCGTGGCCTGACGACGGGCCCAGCGACTCGCCTTCCGGGGTCACCATCGCATCAGGTCCGATCTCCGTGCCCTGGGCCAGCAGGACCGCGCGGTGAACCGTGTTCTCGAGCTCCCGCACATTGCCTCGCCAGCCATTGGCCAACAGTGCCTTGCGGGCATCGGCCGCGATCGGACGCAGGGGCATACCGTTGATCTCGGCATATTTCTTGGCGAAATGATCCGCCAACACAAGGATATCGCCCGGCCGCTCGCGCAAGGCGGGAAGCCGCAGATGCACGACGTTCAGGCGATAGAACAGGTCTTCGCGAAAGGAGCCTTCGCGAACCGCTTCGCCGAGATTCCGGTTCGAGGTCGCGATGATCCGGAGATCGACCTTCACAGGCTGCGAGCCGCCGACGCGGTCGATCATCCGTTCCTGAAGCGCGCGCAGCAGTTTCGCCTGCAGGCGGACATCCATCTCGGAAATCTCGTCGAGCAGGAGTGTGCCGCCATGAGCCTCCTCGAACTTTCCAATGCGCCGTGCGATCGCACCGGTAAAGGCGCCCTTCTCATGGCCGAACAGTTCCGATTCCAGCAGATTGTCGGGAATTGCCGCGCAATTCACGGCAACGAAGGGCTTGTCCTTGCGCAGCGACTTCTGATGCAGGTGGCGTGCAATGACCTCCTTGCCGGTGCCGCTCTCGCCGGTCACCAGAACAGGCGCCTCCGAGCGCGCAATCTGGCCGGCGAGCTGCACCACGCGCTCCATGGCCGGATCACGCCAGATCAGGCTGGACTGGTCGGCAGCGACGGCTTCCAGCACCGCCGCGATCAGCTCCGGATCAGGCGGCAGCGGCACATATTCGCGCGCGCCGGCCTGGATCGCGGCAACTGCCGCACGGGCATCGGTCGAGGTACCGCAGGCAACGATCGGCGTGCGGATGCGCTCGCTCTCCAAAGCCGCGACAAACTGCGCGATCGGCTGGGCGACATCGATCATCAGCAGGTCGGCGCCCTTGGCGCGCAACACCGCCAGGGTCTGATCGAGGCCGTCAGTATGGGTCACGGCGGCGCCATGCGAGATGGCGATCTTGGCCGCAGCGATGATCTGTCCCTTGAGACCGCCGACAATGATGAGGCGCATGGCTCAGGCCTTTCCGGATGAGTGCGTAACAGGCCGGGCGAACATCACCGGTCGGCCTTGATGATTTCGGTCATCGTGACGCCCAGGCGATCCTCGACGACGACGACCTCGCCGCGCGCAACCAGGCGCTCATTGACGAAGATGTCGATCGCCTCGCCGACGCGCCGGTCGAGCTCAAGCACCGCCCCCGGGCCGATCTGAAGCAGATCGCCGACCGCGATGCGCGAGGAGCCGAGCACGGCAGAGACCGTGACGGGAACGTCGAAGACCTGTTCGAGATCCTCGGCGGTCTTGATCGGCACGGGCCCGGAGCGAGCGACAGAGGCCGCGTTGTGGTCGAATGAGAGATCGGCCGGGCTCAGCGGCGGCAGGTTCAGATCGTTCTCCTGGCTCATAGCGATCCTCCCTGGGTGGCGTTGGACTGGGGCATATGGCCGAAGATGCTGCGCACGGCCTCTTCGACCTTCTGCCCGATCAAGGCGCTGTCGATGGCCATGCCGCCATCGGCCCATTCGATGCGGCCATCACCCGGCCCGATATCGGATTGCCCCAGGACGACGAGGCGACCGGCAAAGCCGGTTTCGCGGGCGAGCCCCGCGAGCATGCTCTCCATCGTCTCGACCGCGCTCTCGTGGACACGCACCACCAGATGCGGGGCGAGACGGGCGTGGCTCAGGCATTCGCGCACCACAGCTTCGATCCTCGCGAGCGGCCGCTCGGCCAAGGCCGCGCCGGCGAGGGTCTGCGCCGTCACGATGGCGACCTGGGCGGCCTGTTCCTCGATGGCAAAGGCACGCTTGTCCTCCTCGACGAGCAGGCGCTCGACCGATCGCACGAGATGGGCAAGCAGCCCGTTCAGCTGCGCGTCGG
Organism: Allobosea sp. 2RAB26; assembly: GCF_052115465.1. Lineage (NCBI taxonomy): Bacteria > Pseudomonadati > Pseudomonadota > Alphaproteobacteria > Hyphomicrobiales > Alloboseaceae > Allobosea > Allobosea sp. 2RAB26. The sequence goes on from NZ_JBFRGS010000004.1 coordinate 397,471, forward strand.
CCTCGCGCCGGCCCTGCTCCTGCCCGGCGGCAAACCCTTCCGAGCGCGCCGCCGCCAGATCCGCTTCGCTGACGGCACGCCGGTTGCCCTCGCGAAAATCGGTTCCGAACATGAATTTCTTGGCGGTGCTCATCGTCAGTAGACCAACTCGTCTTCGGAATTGCCCTTGGACAGAACGATCTCGCCCTTGTCGGCAAGGTCCTTCGTCAGGGTCACCATCTTGGTTTGGGCCTCATCGACCTCCTTCAGCCGGAGCGGCCCGAGGCTTTGCATGTCGTCCTGCATGTTCTTGGCGGCGCGCTGCGACATGGCGCCGAAGAAGAAGGCGCGCATGTCCTCGCTGGCGCCCTTCAGGGCCCGGGCCAGCACATCCTTGTCGACCTGCCGCATCAGGGTCTGCAGCCCGGCCTGGTCAAGCTTGGCGAGATCCTCGAAGGTGAACATCAGGGCGCGGATACGCGTGGCTGATTCCTGGTTGGACTCGTCAAGCGCCGACATGAAACGGATCTCGGTCTGGCGGTCGAAGCCATTGAAGATCTCGGCCATCATCTCGTGTGGATCACGCCTGCGCGTCTGCGTCAGGGTCGCGACGAATTCCGAGCGCAGCGTGTTCTCGATGTGGTCGAGCGCTTCCTTCTGCACCGACTCCATCCGCAGCATGCGGGCGACCACTTCGATCGAAAGTTCGTTCGGAAGGTTGCGCAGGACATTGGCGGAGTGCTCGGGCCGGATGCGCGACAGGATCACGGCGATGGTTTGCGGGTACTCGTTCTTCAGGAAGTTCGCGAGCACGACAGCGTCGATATTGCCGAGCTTCTGCCACATGTTTCGCCCGGCCGGACCGCGGATCTCCTCCATGATCAGCGCAACCTGATCGGAGGGCAGGATCTTCTCCAGCAGCGAAATGGTGCGGTCGAAGGAGCCGGTGATCGCGCCCGCGCTCGAGAGCTTGCTGACGAAATCCAGCATCAGCCGCTCGACCATGTCGGAATCGACCGTTCCGAGCTCGGCCATCGCGCGGGTGATGATGCGGATCTCTTCGTCGTCGAACTCCTGCCAGATGGGTCGGCCGTGATCCTCGCCGAGCACCAGCAGAATGACGGCAGCCCGTTGCGGCCCGCTCATGCCCGCATAATTCATCGGCACCGGCGCGGGATCGTAGTCGGAGGCATCGCCTCCGTCGCTTCCGGAATTGCGTGTCGCGATGGATCGGGTTGCTGCCATGCCTCAGAGCCCCGTCACGCCGGCGCTTTTTCGTGAATCCAGCCGCGCAGCACCGCGACCGTGTCGGCGGGATTCTGCGTGACCATTGCCCCGATCTTCTCGACCGACTGCGCCTTGAGCTGGCCCTTGATCTGCGCGATCGCCAGCATCCGCTCGGACGGCGCCTCGACCTCTACGGCCGTCACTTCTCCATTCGGGCCAATGACCCGCGGGCTCGCAGGGTCGCCTGTCCCATCGTCCTGGATCATTGCCACGCCGTTGCGCATGAAAGTCGGGATCGGGCGCACCGACTTGTCGCTTGCCAGCACCTGCTTCAGCAGCGGACGCACCACCACCATCAGCACGATGAGGGTCAGCAGCGAGATGACGCCCATCTCGAAGAGCCGAATGACGTCCTCCCGGGTGAAGGACATCAGCTGTTGCATCATCGTCTGCTCGGTGAGGTCGGCAACGGCCGGAGGGGCCTCGGCAAAGCGCAGATTGACGACCTCGACCTTGTCGCCGCGAGCCTGATCGAAACCGACAGCGGTACGAACCAGCTGGTTGATGCGCTCGAGCTCTTCCGGGCTGCGCGGCTGATAGCCGAGCTCGCTGCCCTGGCCACGGGTATAGCTGCCATCAACCAGCACCGCGACGGAGAGCTTCTTGACCCTCCCCCCCTCGAGGACCTCGGTCCGAGTCGTGCGCGAAATCTCGTAGTTCACCACCTCTTCGTTCTTGGCGGAGACATCGCGCTGGTTCTGGGCGTTCTGCCCCTGCTGCTGCGCGCCGGGCAACTCGTTGCCGACGGTGACGGCGCCGTTCTGCGCCTCGTTGCTGGCGGAATTCTCGGTACGATTCTGGCTGGACCGGATGACCTTGCTCTCGGGATCGAAGGTCTCGGACCGGCTCTCGATGCGATTGCTGTCGAGCGTGGCCGAAACCTGCACGCGCGCCCGCCCCTGTCCGACGATGCTGGCGACGATGTCCTCGATCTGTGTCTTGATCCGCTTCTCGATCGCAGTCTGCCGCTCGTCGAGCCCGAGCCCGGCCAGCCCCTGCTCGCCCTGAGCGCCATCGGCCAGCAGTCGGCCGCGCTCGTCGACGATCGAGACGCGCTCCGGCTTCAGGCCGTCGACGGCGGAGGCCACGAGGTGACGAACCGCACGAACCTGGGCCGGATCGAGTTCGCCTGCGAGCTTGAGCGCGATCGAGGCGCGCGGCGGTTCACGATCGCGTTCGAACAGGCGCTTCTCCGGGATGACGAGGTGGACGCGCGCCGCCTGCACCCGGCCGATCGAGCGGATGGTCCGCGACAGCTCGCCCTCGAGCGCCCGCAGATGGTTGATGTTCTGGACGAAGCTGGTCGACGAGAAGGCATCGCCCTTGTCGAAGATCTCGTAGCCGACGCCGCCGCCGGAGGGGATGCCCTTGCCGGCAAGGTCCAGTCGCAGGCGCGGCACATCCGTCTTGGCGACCAGCACCGTCTGACCGTCGCTGCGCAGTTCGTATTTGATGCCCCGGGTATCGAGATCCTTCAGGATGGCGTTCACATCCTGGGTCGACAGATCCGAAAACAGCACGCTCATGGCGGGCTGAGACATCTTCAGCATGACGAAGCCGAAGAAGCCGACGAGTGCGAGCGTGACGGCCAGCATCGCCGCCAGCCGGGCCGCTCCGAATTTCGTAAACTGCTCGACGATCCCGTTCACGCCGTCATCCGTTTCACAACCCCGTCAGAGCAACGCGCGCAACGCCGCTCACTAGGCAAGTTTTTCCCAGTGCATGGTTAGCAACCCGTTAATTTCCGGGAGCGGGCTGTAAAGAATGCTGTTGATGGGCCTGTGTCTCGGCAGCCGTCGCCCGCCTCGCAGGCCGGCGTTCAGGAGCCCAGACCGGGCAAATCCCGTTTCCTCCGACCCCGATTATCGTCTAGACAGCACGCAACGTCGGAGGAGAACCGAGTGGCAGGCCAAGGCGAGCATCACGAATTCCGCTCCGGACACGGGGCTGTCGAGGGATCGAGCGATCGCTCGTTCGGGTTCGTCTTCACCGGCGTGTTTGCGCTGCTGGCCCTCTATAATGGCTGGCACCACGGCCGAGCGTGGCCATGGCTCGCCGGAATCGCCGCGGTCTTTCTCGGGATCACGCTGGTGCGCGCTTCGCTGCTCGCACCTTTGAACAAGCTGTGGACCCGCTTCGGACTGCTGCTCGCCAGCGTCGTCAACCCGATCGTCCTCGGACTTCTGTTCTTCGTCGTCTTCACGCCGATCGGCCTGCTGGCCCGGCTTCTCGGCAAGGATTTCCTGAGACTTCGGCGCAAGCCTGAAGTCGCGAGCTACTGGGTCCACCGCGATCCGCCGGGACCAGAGCCGCTCTCGATGAAAGATCAATTCTAATGGGACAGCACTGATGTCGTTTCTGAGAGAGTTCTTCCGCTTCATGAAGGCCCGGAAGAAGTTCTGGCTGATCCCGATCCTGCTGATCAGCCTGTTGTTCGGCGGCCTGCTCGTGCTGACGCATGGCAGCGCTGTGGCGCCCTTCGTCTACACCCTGTTCTGATCGGGCCCGCATGCGCGTTCTGGGGATCTCGGGCCTGTATCACGACAGCGCCGCCGCGCTCGTCGTCGATGGCACCATCGCGGCCGCCGCTCAGGAGGAGCGCTTCACCCGCAAGAAGCACGATGCCGATTTTCCGCATCGCGCGGTCGAGTACTGCCTCTCGGTTGCCGGCTGCGGATTGGACGAACTCGACGCGGTCGTCTTCTACGACAAGCCCTTCATCAAGTTCGAGCGACTTCTAGAGACCTATCTCGCTTTCGCCCCGCGCGGCTTCAGCTCGTTCCGCATGGCGATGCCGCTCTGGCTGCGTGAAAAGCTGTTCCAGAAGCACATCATCGGCAAGGAACTGCGCAAGATCGCGCCCGGCTTCGATGCCGAGAAACTGCTCTTCACCGAGCACCATCTCTCGCACGCGGCCTCGGCCTTCTACCCCTCACCTTTCGAGGACGCGGCCGTCCTGACCATGGATGGCGTCGGCGAATGGGCGACGATGACGCTCGCCATCGGCAAGGGCAGCGATCTCAAGATCCATAAGGAGCTGCACTTCCCGCATTCGCTCGGGCTGCTCTATTCGGCCATCACCTATTACATCGGCTTCAAGGTCAATTCCGGCGAGTACAAGGTCATGGGCCTCGCGCCCTATGGCGAGCCGCGCTACGCCGCCCTGATGCTCGAAAAACTGGTGGATCTGAAGCCGGACGGCAGTTTCCAGCTCGATCAGAGCTATTTCAACTACGCCACCGGCCTGACCATGACGAACGAGCGCTTCGCCGCGTTGTTTGGTCAGCCGGTGCGTGCGCCCGAACAGTTGTTGACCCAGTTCCACATGGACATGGCTGCCTCGATCCAGGCGGTGACCGAGGAAATCGTACTGCGCCTCGCCCGCTCCGTGCGGGCTGAAACCGGCCAGAAGAACCTGTGCCTGGCGGGTGGCGTCGCACTGAACTGCGTCGCCAATGGCAAGCTCCTGCGTGAGGGTGTCTTCGACGGCCTCTGGATCCAGCCGGCGGCCGGCGATGCTGGCGGGGCGCTTGGCGCAGCGCTTGCCGGCTATCATCTTTTCGGTGGCCACCCGCGAAGGCTCAATCCAGGCGGCGGTGATTCAATGCTGGGCAGCTATCTCGGCCCTAGCTTCGCGCAAGCCGAGATCGAGGCCGAATTGACGACTGCCGGCGCGCGCTTCGAGGTTCTCGGTGACGACGCCCTGATCGAGGCCACCGCGCAGGCGCTGGCCGAGGGCAAGGCGGTCGGCTGGATGCAAGGCCGCATGGAATTCGGTCCGCGCGCGCTCGGTGGCCGCTCGATCCTCGGTGATCCACGTTCGCCGGCGATGCAGAAGACGCTGAATCTCAAGGTCAAGTACCGCGAGAGCTTCCGCCCCTTCGCGCCATCGGTGCTGCGCGAGGATGTCGGGACCTGGTTCGAGCTCGATACCGACTCGCCCTATATGCTTCTCGTCGCCGATGTGCGCAAAGAGCGCCGCCGCGACATGACCGAAGTCGAGAAGGCCCTCTTCGGCATCGACAAGCTCAACGTGCCGCGCTCCGACATTCCCGCCGTGACCCATGTCGATTATTCCGCACGCATCCAGACGGTGCATGAGGATACCAACCCGCGCTATCATGCGTTGCTCAGCCGCTTCAAGGACCTGACCGGCTGCCCGGTGCTGGTCAACACGAGCTTCAACGTGCGTGGCGAGCCCATCATCTGCAACGCCACCGACGCCTTCCGCTGCTTCATGGGGTCGGAGATCGAGGTCCTCGTCGCCGGCAACTGCATCCTCCGCAAGGAGGTGCAGGATCCCGGCCTCAAGCTCGATTACAAGGAAGCCTTCGAGCTCGACTGAAACGCAAAAGGCGCGCCTCGCAGCGCGCCCTTTGTGCCCGGACAGGACCGATCTAGCAAAGCGCGAGCGCTCCGCTCCACCGGTTTACTGACGATAATGCTGGATGCGCGTGGTGCGCAGCCCGGCGAGCCCGTGCTGGTCGATCGACATCTGCCAGCTCAGGAACTCGTCGACAGTCAGGGTATAGCGCTGGCAGGCCTCTTCAAGGCTGAGCAGGCCGCCGCGCACGGCAGCAACCACCTCAGCCTTACGCCGGATGACCCAGCGGCGCGTATTCATTGGCGGAAGATCGGCAATCGTCAGCGGACTTCCGTCCGGGCCGATCACATACTTCACCCGCGGTCGCAACGGCTCGGTCATGATACACTCACACAACTCAACAGACCTAGTTGTGTTGACCTTAAGACCGCGGCTTTAAGAATTGCCTAAAGCGATAGCGCCGGATTTCGGTATCGGCACGAATGCTCACTGCCCCCGCACCACGGTCTTCACCTTGTCGATCGGAACGCTGATGGTGCCGATCTTGAGCATCGGGATCGAGCTGGTGAAGTCGACGCCGTCGACCACGCCGCTGATCTGGGTCTTGGCGGTCATCGCCTGCCCGGTGGTGTCCTTGGCATCGATGCTGATGGTGTAATCGCCCTCAGGCGCATTCACGCCGGTCGAGGTCTTGCCGTCCCACTTGTAGGTCTGGTCACCCGCATCGAGGTTTCTGGTCAAGGTCTGGACGACGCTACCGGTGGAATTCTTGATGGTGATGGTCGCGGAACCGCCCCTCGGGGCGTTGATCTTCCATGAGGCGGCGCCGTCCTTCAGCCGCGCCGTCGTGCCCTCGGCCGTAATGGTCGCGCCGATGAAGCCCACCGCATTGGTCGCCGTACTGGCGGCGCTGAGGCCGAGCAGCGAGCCCAACGTCTCGTTGGTCTTGAGTTGCTGCTCGACGCCGGCGAACTGCACGAGCTGCGCCGTGAACTGGTTGGTGTCGAGCGGGTCGAGCGGACTTTGGTTCTTGAGCTGGGTCGTCAGCAGCGTCAGGAACTGATCGAAATTATTGGCGATCGAGCTTCCGCCGCCGCTGACATTGGTGGCGGAGCCGGTGCCGGTACTCGATGAGGTGTTGGAAACGGTCATGATCCGCCCCTTCAGATGCTGAGGTCGACGCCGCCGAGCCTGACGAGGCGGCGGATGGGCGCGGGCTGCGCCGGAATGGCTGAGGCATCCCCGAGCTCGGCGGCATCAGGCTGGATGCGGGCACGGCGCGGCGCCTCGTCATCCTGCCGCTGCTGGCGGAAACCGGGCTGATCGTTCGGATCGCGCAATGTGATGTCGACGCCGCTATCCGAGGGTTTGAGACCGGCCTGCTCGAAGGCACGCTCAAGCGTCCGCGCATCCCGCTGAAGCAGGTGCAGGGTCTCCACACGGTCGACGACCAGTTTTGCGCTGACCTCGCCCTTCTCGGAGATCTCGAGATTAACGTCGACGCGGCCAAGTTCAGGCGGGTCAAGCCGAATATCGAAGCGCTTGCTGCCGGCAAGGGCACGCAGACCGATCTCGATCGGGACGACATGGAGCGGTGTCGGCTGGCCGTCAGCCATGCCGCGATGCATGCCGGCCGAAGGCTGCTGCGCCGCCTTGGCCAGGTCGATATCAGGCAGACCGGCAATGCCTTCCGGCTTGCCGGAATGCGACGCCACGGCCGCGGACAGCTCGATCGGCACCGGCGCCTGCTGCACTTCGACAGGCTTGAACAGGTCGGCGAGCGGCTGCCCCGCAGCGACGGTGGCATTGGCCGGGCCGGTCGCAGTTTCCTTCGATGCGGCGATCATCGGTCCCGCATGCGGTTTCTCCGCCGGCTTGCCGACTTCGTCGCCTTCGGAGGTCGACGCGGCGGCATCGGTTGCGGAAGCAGCGGCCATGACAGACGCCTCGGCAGCCGGCGCGGCTGGCACGAGGGTCTGGGCCGGCATAGCTGCCTGCGCCATCCCGGTGGGAATCCCCTGAGCCGCCTTCGTCCCACCTGGAACGGCTTCATCGCCGATGCCTGCCGCAGCGATGTCGCCACCGACCAACGGCAGAGCGACGACAACCGGGATAGCCGCCGGCGCGGGAATTGGCATCACGACAGCGGCCTCGACAGGCTTGTCAGCGGAGGCGGCTTCCTTCGGCTCGGAATCCGTCGGTTTTTCTTCGCCACCAGGGTTGGCAGCGACGGCGGTCTTGCCGGCGGCGGCCTGTTCGGCGACGGCAATGGCGACGAGCGCGCCGATATCCGGCTTGGGCTGGGTCGCGGTCGGAGGTGCTTCGGCGGTCTCCGCCGCCGGCACCACCGCAGTGGCCCCCTTGAGCAGCACCGCGGGCTGCACCGTCACTAGCGCCGAGGCGGCTGCCTTCTGCTCCTGTGTCGCACTGGCCTTGCCGCCTGCCTCCGGCTTCGTCGCCGCAGCGTCGTCCTTCGCCGCGGCCGGCACCTCCTGGTCGCCGCCGCCCTCAGGCAGGCTGAATGGCGCGGCCGCACCGTCGGAGCCGCGCTCTGGCGCACGGCGGCGCGACGCAGCCTGCTCGGCATTGGGCGAGGCGACTGAGGAGGAGACGGCAGACATCAGGTAAATCCGGACCGCGGGCAGGAACATGCCCAGGCCGCGAGCAGCAAGTCTCGCGCCAGGACGCCGTTCCTTTGTTTTCAAGGCGGTAGCGGCCGTGCCCCGACCGTTCGCGGCAAGATTCGCCTTGCCCTCTCCGATGAGGCGGCAGGATTTGCCGATCGCTCACTGGCCCGCCCCTGTCAAAGCCGGTATAGAACCGCCACATAGTCGCCTTCGCCAGGATGATCCCGCTCGCCATGACCTCCCCCCTCAACTCCCTCGACATCGCCAAGCCGCCCGCGGCGACGCGCGTCGTCGCGGCGATGTCCGGAGGCGTGGACTCGTCCGTGGTGGCCGCCCTGCTCAAGCGCGAAGGCTATGATGTCGTCGGCGTGACCCTGCAGCTCTACGATCACGGAGCCGCTGTCCATCGGGCCGGGGCCTGCTGCGCGGGACAGGACATTCATGATGCCCGCCGCGTCGCCGAGACGATCGGCATCCCGCATTATGTTCTCGATTATGAGAGCCGCTTCCGCGACGCCGTGATCGAGCGCTTTGCCGAGAGCTATCTCGCCGGCGAGACGCCCATTCCCTGCGTCGAGTGCAATCGCACCGTCAAGTTCCGCGACCTGCTCGGGCTCGCCCGCGAGCTCGGCGCCGATGCGCTGGCGACGGGACACTATGTCGTCAGCCGGGCCCTTGGCAACGGCCATCGCGGCCTCTTTCGCGCCGCCGACGAAGCCCGCGACCAGAGCTATTTCCTTTATGCGACGATGCAGGATCAGCTCGACCTGCTGCGTTTCCCGCTCGGCGAAATCGACAAGGCTCAGACCCGCGCCCTTGCCGCCGAACTCGGCCTGGCCATCGCCGACAAGCCAGACAGCCAGGACATCTGCTTCGTGCCGAATGGCCGCTATGCCGACGTCATCGAACGGCTAAAGCCCGGTGCTGCGCGCCCCGGCGACATCGTCCATCTCGATGGACGCGTGCTGGGCCGCCATGAAGGTGTCCTTCGCTACACTGTCGGACAGCGCAAGGGGCTGGGGATCAGCACGACGGAACCGCTCTATGTGCTGAGGCTCGATGCCGAACAGGCGCGCGTCGTCGTCGGACCGCGCGAGGCTCTCGGCGTGCGTGAAGTCCGGCTGCGCGATCTCAACTGGATCGGCGATGTCGCACTGGACGCCCTGCCGCCTGAAGGCCTCGATGTGGCGGTGCGTGTCCGCTCGACCCGCGCCCCGCGCGAAGCCCGGCTGCTGCGTGACGATTCCGGCCTCATCATCGTGCTCGCGGGCGAGGAGGAAGGCGTCTCTCCCGGCCAGGCCTGCGTGATCTACGACCATGCCGGATCCGGTGCGCGTGTCCTGGGTGGCGGCACCATCATCTCGCCTGCAGCCCAGGCTGCGGCTGCCCGGCTCGAGCTTGCCCTCGCAGCCTCGTGACTGCGGCTCCACCTCCTCCGCCCACGCCACTCCGATCCAGTCGAGCTGCCCTATGCCTGTGACCTATGACCTCGAAGGCCAGAAGCGGGTCTATGCCACCTGGGCAAAGTTCTACGACAAGGTCTATTTGCGGCTGCTCGCCCGCGCCCAGCGCGAAGCCGTTGCGGCCGCGTGTGCCTGTGGCCCCGATATTCTCGAGATCGGCGTCGGCACCGGCCTGACGCTTGCCTATTTCACGCCGGACCGCCGTGTGCTTGGCGCCGATCTCTCGCTCGACATGCTGAAAGTGGCCAACCGCAAGGTCGCCAGTCAGGGACTGAAGCATGTGAAGGGGTTGATGGTAATGGACGCCTGCCGCCTCGGCTTCGGCGACGAGCGCTTCGATGCGGTGACGGCGCAGTTCGTCATCACGCTTGTGCCAAACCCGGAACAGGCACTCGATGAAATGGACCGCGTCCTGAAGCCAGGTGGCGAGATCATCATCTCAAGCCGGCTGGTCGACGACAGTGCGCTGACAGCGCCGCTCTGGGCCGCGCTCGCACCGATCGCCAAGGCGATCGGCTGGAGCACGGATTTCAAGGTCCGCCGGCTGACGGATTGGGCCGCGCGGACGGGCCGCTACGACACCGTCCATGTCGGCAAGGGCTACTTCAAGGTCGTCAGACTGAGAAAGCGCCCGGCAAAGGCCTGAAGCCCGGCCGAGCGCAGTTACTCAGCGAAACCTGCGCTCAGCGATACTTGCTGGAGGAGGCCGGCGCGTTCGCCGCTTGCGGCGCAAAGCCGAAGCAGCCCTTCTGCACCATATTCGGATCGTTCTGCTCAGCCATCCTCTGGCAGAAGCTCAGACGCGTGCAGTAATCGGCGGCAATCCCCATGCCCGAGCCGAGCACGCCGAACTGGGTTTTGTAGGCGCAGGATTGCTGCCAGGGTTCGGCAGCCTGCACCGCGGCGGGAGCGATCATCACGAAGGGCGCGGTCACCAAGGATAGCACAGCTGCGGCAGCGAGCAGGCTCCTACGGGCGAGCAGCTTCAAACCCATCGAGAAGCTGAACTGTTCTTGTACGAGCGAGCTCATATGCGAGGACTCCTGGATCATGGCCTCGCGAGCGACAGCGCACTGCGGCAACGGCAGCAACATGCAGCCCAGCCAGCGATGACCAACATTTGTACCCCTTTCATGTGAGCTAGGCATGGCTTGGCCGGGATCAAGCGTCCCGTCATTGCAGGAATGCATGGCGGACCCTGGACAATTGCCATGTCTGCCTCCGGGAAAGCCGCCCGCATCTGTGTAAAGGATGTGAAGCATGCACCAGCAGGCTTGACGGCTCACTGCTGCGCCCCCTATATCCGCGCCATCGCAAGCCGCCGGCGCCATTGTCGCTGGTCTTGGGGCGGGGTAGCTCAGCTGGTTAGAGCAGCGGAATCATAATCCGCGTGTCGGGGGTTCGAGTCCCTCTCCCGCTACCAACTTTCTCTAAGCAAAATCAAAGACTTAGAGAAATACGAGGCGAAACCAGACGCCTTGGATGACTTGCGACACGTTGCAGATTCCCGGCGATTCCGCCTGTTTTCGAGTGTTGCAATTAAGTCCATGCAACACGCTGCAACACGGATTCCCGCTAGTTCCGCGTGTCGCGCGGCGCTCCGCTGAACCAAGCCCGCTGCCCTAATTCCACCATTCAGCCCCAGCATTACGAGACACCGCCTCAGAGATGCGGCGGCGGACGCCGGGCCGAAGTCAAAGCCCCCCAGCCCAGATGGCCCGGCGTCTATCTTTGTCGGTCGGCCCCCCACCGGGCTAGGCTCCCCAATCGCCATAGTCGCGAATCACATTGCGCCCGTGGGCGACACCGATCTGCACGTTGAACGGTGTGAATCGCAGATCGTCAGTGGTCTCCGGATTGGGGATTCCAATCGCCCGACGCAAAGCCGCGAAATGGCGCTGGCCATCCATCTCGCCACAGCCCTCCAAGGTCATTTCAATTTCGAGCGGATGGCCGTCGAACTCGCCGCCGATAACCTGCGCTTTGCACTTCAAGAGCATGCAACTATCCGCATCGTCGGGCTCGTAGGTGGCGTCGATGACTTCAATCGCCTGGCGGCTGATGGGGAGGAGGCTGTTAAGCACGTCGGCGGGACGGATGGTCATGGCGTTGCTCCTTGGCTCAAATGTGATACTAACGGCATCAGTTGCCACGAGTAGCTCAATGTCAATACTAAAAGTATCGATTCCACAGATCAAAGCAGCCCGCGCCCTATTGGAGTGGTCGCAGGCAACCATGGCGGAGCGTTGCGGCGTATCGCTGCCCACAATCAAGCGTCTCGAAGCTGCCGAGGGCGGTGCGTTGGGCGGGCGCACCGAAACCGCCGTCAAAATCATCGACGCTATTCAGGCAGCCGGCATCGAGTTCGTGTCCGACGGCCGCGGCGATGGCGTTATGAAGCTAAAAAGTCGAGCATGATCCGTTCGCGGAGATGGGCGAGATATCGAGCAGTGAGCTTGCCTTGCTGAAGCCGCGCTCAGAAGAAGGGCAGGACCATGCAGGATCTAAAAATTGCCCCGATCGAAGAAGCGCTGGAACGGGTCGACCTGATAGTGCCGAGACTTGCCTTGGATGTGCGCCGCGCGCTTGCGAGCCGTGCCTATCTGCAGGCGAGTAATGAACCGGTTCTGGATGCCCTCGCCGAGGTGGCGACACTGGCCGCGGACGGCCACGCGCAAAGCCAGAATGCACACCGGATTATGCTGTCCATAGAGCTGGCTCGAATATTTGATGCAGACGAAGGCAGGCCGATTGCCCGTCAGTCGAAGGCTTCACTTCCAGTTCTGGCTCACTATCTCGGTCGCGCCGACGTTCAGGAAGCACTCGCGCGCCGGTCCCGCCACAATTCGCGTTCGGAGCGTATTTCAAACAGGATCGCCTCGTTTCTCAGGCGTTGGCGTCGTTTGGAAGAAAGCCCGTCCGATCAGTCTGCCCTCGCAAACCTGAAGTCATTTCGAAATTACGAGATCGCGCATTCGATTTTTGACCGGCAACCGGCTTACCCAACCTACGCTGAACTATTTCGGCTCTGTTCAGTTGCGGCCGGATTGACCTACCGCGCAGAGATCGCTGCCGACGCAGATGATACGGATTTCCGCCTGAACGCCCGGATCTACCGCCAACTATCCCGATCTTACTGGGGAGCGTTCACCGCAGGTGTGCTTGCGATTAATGAAGCGCGTCCTTGATCGGCGAATAGGGGGCACCCCGTCACGAACGCTGGAAACGAGGACCAGGCGAGGCGTCACGCTTCGCATGAGTGACCGGGCGAGCTAGAATGCCAACGCCGAGTCGGGCCGGAGAAGCCCATGCGTCGAGGCACTGTTTCAGGCCAGAGCGGCCTTGTGGCCCTACCCCCCGGCGTCTTTCGCGTCAGAAAGGCGGCGGGTAAGTCCTATTGGTATTTTCAGGCACGGCGCGGCAAGCCCGACAAGGGGCCGCTAATTCGGTTGCCGGAATTCGGAACCCCTGAGTTTCGCACGGAGTATCTCCGACTAACAAAACCGGCGGGCTCATCACCTCGGCCCGCAAAGCTAACCGTTTCCGCGCTGATCGCGGATTACAAGGCGCAACCTGCCTGGAAGGCTCATCGGCCAAACACCATCATCGCGTATGAAGCGGCGCTAGGACATATTTTGACAGCATGGAGCCATCGTCACCCCAAGGCGATCTCTGTCTCCCACGTTTTGGCACTATTGGAATCGCACGCCGATCGCCCTTCGATGGCCAACCTCGTGTTGGTGCTCATCAACCAATTGATGAAGCTGGCCGTTCAGAAGGGGCTACGCACCGACAATCCCGCCCGTGAGGTCGATAAGCTGACGATAACGAGGGATGGCGCGAAACCTCTATCTGAAGCCGCTTGGGGAGCCCTGACGTCAGATGACGTTCCAGCAGAATTGGCACGCCTCGCAATTCTCGGGAGAGCGACCGGACAGCGTATCTCGGACCTAGTCCGTATGCGTCCGACCGATCGAGACGCCGGTGGAATCAACACCACGATCACCAAGCTTGGCGGCCTGGCACATTGGTGCCCGCTAAGCCCTGAAGAAGCCACTGCTATCGATTCATGGAAAGTACCAACCGGCCTGCCCTTTATTCATACGCCGGGCGGAAAGGCATACAGCGCGGACAGATTGCGTGGAGCTTGGAATGACTACCGGGAAACGGAGGCAGGAGCGGCCCTAAAGGGGTTCACGCCGCACGATCTTCGGGCAACAAAGGTTTGCGACGAGCGCGTCCATGGAACCCCGCATCAGCGAATATCCGCGATGGTCGGGATGTCGCTGCAGATGGTCATGAAATACAGCAGTCGCATCGACCAGCGGCTTGCGGCACGGGGCACCAATACGGCGACGCAGCCGTCGGAAGCACAGACTACCGCTCCCCTGACTGTCACAGGCCCGCTAGGCAAAATCCACACGCTCACGGAGGCCGCGGCTCATCTCCGCACGACCAAACAGATGATTGCTCGGGTCGCACGGCGCCATGGAATTGGCGCCGTGTTCGGGCGCGATCTTCGGCTGACTGATGATGACATTCGCGCAGTTTGGGAGGTGATGCGATGCCCCTCAAAATCGTCCAACGGAAAGGCGTCGGAAATTTCTACCTCCGTGGCACGGTCCGAGGCAAAGGCATTTTCGAATCTACTGGCACGAGCGACCCCGAAGCGGCCGAAACACTAAGAATCCAAACTGAAGCGCGCTTACTCAATCAGTCGATCTTTGGCAGGCAATCCACGATCACCTTCCTTGAAGCCACGGAAGCCTTCGTTGCCGCCGGCGGCTCGGCCCGCTTTCTCTTTGAGTTGAACGCAGACGGGCAGCCCAAGGGCTTGGCCGTGCATCTCAGAGGCCGCCTCCTCCACACGATCAAACAGTCGGACATCGATAAGCTCGCAGGGCAGCTTTATCCGACCGCTGGGCCAAAGACCCGACTGCGGCAGCTCTACGCGCCGTTTCGTGCGGTCTGGAACCACGCGGCGCGCCAGGGTTGGGCGGAAGTGCGCACCTGGGAGGTGCCCAAGGCGAAGCTCAAAGGCACGAACACTCCGTCAGGCTCATCGCGGCGCGTAGGCAACGCGCCGACAAGCTATGAGCATGCCGCCGCCTTCGTGACGGCAATGTCCCCCGCCCCGTCCATGGTCATGACGGCGCTATTTTTCACGGGCATGCGCCCGATCGAGCTAATCGCGCTCGAAGCCGATGACGTTGATGTGGCTAAGCGGTGGCTGGTTATCCGTAGGAGCAAGACCGGCGAGCCTCGAGGAGTGCCGATTCATGACTTCTTGGCGCCTATGTTCGAGTCGCTTTGCAAGCGTGGTGGCAAGGTATTTCGCACCCACAAGGGCGAACCATACCCGATCCTTGAGAATGCCGGCGGCCAGCTTAACTCCGCTATCGCGGGAGCTAGGCGCAGGAGCGGCATTAAAGACATCAGCCCGTACACCGCGAGGCACACGGTCTCGACGCAGTTGGTCGTCAACGGCGTGCACCCGTACGTCAAGGACCAGATTCTTGGGCACGCGGTCGCCGACATGTCCCGGCGCTATACCAACGTGCCGCAGCAGCCCCTGATTGACGCGATCAATGGGATTGCTGTGCCGGAGATTTGGGCCAATGTCGAATGGCTGGCGGCCCCGCTCGTGTGGTCGGGCAAGTTGGTCAACAGCCAGGAAGCGCGACGGGATCGAAAGCGCTCCTAGACGCCCTTGCCCCACCTCCCCCGGCATGCCAGCGTGCCCAAACGGAAATGGGGGCGGCTAGATGTCGACGACGCTTGCGACGAAGCCTGTAAAAGAAGAATTGGAGACCATTAAGCAGGGTATCCACCTTGCGATGGATCGACTGATAAACAGGAACGATTATTCCGAGGCAGAGCGCATCTTGCGTCAGGTCGACCATCGTTTGGTACTCTTGATCAACCAGACACAAGTCGCGAGTTAAGATGACGCGCCTGTCGCGGGCTGAGCGGCAACTATTGCTGGCTGGCTTGCATCCGGACGACTCCGGCATACGATGTGCGGCCGACGCCATGGTCAACGCATTCGCCGTAGCGCGCGCGGCTGGGCTTAAGCCTGGCAGTCTTCGGGAACGGGCATTCACATGGCGGATGCCGGTTCTGGGCTTCCGCGGCCTTGTCCGGTGTCTTTCCGAGGGGTCGTACATATTGACCGATCGTGGCCGCGATCTTCGTGAGAATCTGCGCTCGAGCAACAAGTCAGAATAGACCCCGCCCGCATGTGCGTCAGTCCGGCGTCCCACTGGCGGGTTGTCGGCCATGGCTCGGCGACAGGCTGTGGATGCCGAAGTCTGACCGCTAGAATTCTGCCCGAATTTCGAACCACAGAACCGTGCCCGCCGGACCTTGGACGCGCCGGGTTTCGCTGGCGCGCTGGGTCAAGCGGAGCGCCAGCGGCGTCGAACAAGGCCACATCCCACAGTGTGCCGTTTAAGCCACGGAGCCTAACCGTTCGCGCCCGGTAGACGCGTTTCCGCTTGTTGCTCCTCTGCATTCGCGCAAGCCTGCCCTTGTCGCGTGGAGGAGTTGCTCATGGAAGCGCAGTCAAAATCGTCCGACGAGACAATGACCCGTTGTCACGGGGTGCTGATCCGGGCGGCGATCGTCGTTGTAATCGCGGCAGCAACCGTGCTGCCACTCATCAGGTGAGCGCCGGTTAAGGCTCGAGCTTCTCGCGTGACGAACGAACGCTGATACGTCCTCTCCGCGACCGCGATCATCGTGGCGCTGATCGTGGGTTGGTGGAAGGGAAAGCTCGACAATACAGCGCGGCCTGCTGCGGCTCAGCCCGCGGCTCCGGTGGATCTTTCTTCCGGTCATAGTAGCGGGAGTGCGTAGTGGTCGGAAAGCACACCCGATCCGGTATCGCCTGACAGCCTAGCGGGCGTCCCGGAAGGGACCGCAAACACTGGCCGTTTTCAATGACTTGGCAAAAGGGTTAGCCACTCCCGTTGCCCGCATGTTCCCGAGGTTCGCCTGACCTGAGACCCTGATCTTCCTCCAGATTTAGTAGAGTCCGTCGATCAAGGAGACGGACGATGCGGCCGCGGCGCTTACGTTTCCCACGGCCCAAAGCGAGGACGTGCGACCTAAGGCTGGAAACGGCTCATCCACCAGGAAGGCCGGGGGGTGGTAGCGGGAGAGCGACTCATACCGCCCCCCCCAGAGGAACAAATCAGGTTCGGCTTCAGGTCTCAGGCGATCAGGGCACTTCGCCGCTAGCGGTGGAGTTCTCGCCCGAACCGGAGCGATTGAGGTCTAACGACCGGTTAGGCGGAATCCCTGTCCCGCTTCATGAGCCGACAAGTACCGGCGACCCAACTGGCTGCAGTTACACCCGAAAGTATACTAAGAACAGCGGTCCCGGAAGGGCTGAAAACACAGATGTCTGCGTCGTCCAACTTCCACGAAGCCCATTTCCGAGGCTCTCTGACCGACGTCCGAGTATCGGAATACTGCCCGTAGATGATGCAGAAGTTCGGCCGACCGACGCTACCTGTGGCAAGATAACTTCCCCGCCGCGCGCCAGTAATCTGCGATGCGGGATTTAGGTTGACTTTGCCCTCTTCGGATCGAAGCAAGCACATTGCGATTGCAAAGCGCCTGACAACGTGATCCATTAAGTTTCTGTATTTTTGGTTTTACGAGGGAGCAAGTTATGCGTCTCGTGCCAACGCCTTCGATGGCGGCTATTTTGATTTCCGCGATAAGTGTCGGAGTAGGACTGGCTTCAGTGAACTTGGCCAAAGCGCAAGTCACGATGCCTAGTACAGGTCCTTCAGTCATACGGGGCGGTGAGGTCGCGGTTTCTCCGCTAACTATCGGTAAGGCGAACCCTAGGGTGGTTGCCGAGAATTTGTTGAGTAAGACTTACTCCGCCGACCCGTCAGGTGATCCTCAAGTATACGGCTATGGTGAGAACATAGCTCTTTCCCTGGCGCGGGGGTTTGATCCGCGGGACGTTTCTAAATACAAGATACCGTGCATTGTTGATACCAAAGTTAAACTCGATTCAGGCGCAGTTAAAAGCGATCTAAAAATAACATACGTAAAAAATAGAGATCAATTAAATTTCTCGATGCACGTAGACGCAAAGGCTGATGCGGCTTTCTTGACCGCCAAGGGGAGTGCGAAATACTCGTTCGATACCTCTTACGCCTTCGACTCTAACTCCATTACTGTCGTTATGACTGGCAGTTCTGATTACGGTCGATGGGGTTTAGGTAACGATGCAGATCTTTCGGCAACGGCGAAGGCGTTACTTGCTGACGGTGCACGTTTTGCGGAGACTTGTGGGACACGCTTCGTTGTCGCAGAGAGACGTGGCGCGAGCGTGTCAGTCGTGATCACGCTCCGATCGATGAGTAGCGAGCTCAAAGCCTCGTTTGAGTCGGAATTTGGTGGCAGTGGCGGCTGGGGACAGCTATCGGCGAGTGCTCGGACGAAATTCTCCACCGCCTTTCGTTACGCGAATGCACAATCTCGCGCAGAAGTTCAGGTAGGAGCAACCGGGGGCGCAGGACTTTCAGGATTGAAGGCGGGGGTCGAAGCAATAAATCTTGATGAAAAAGATCCGTTAGGCCAAGTTTTTAAATCGCTTAGCGGATTCCTAGACGGGTTTACTGAGGCTAACGCTTCGCCGGTAGAATACTATGTGGCGAGCATGAGTCTGTGGGGGTGGGATCCGAATTCAATTGATCCTTGGACGGATGCAAAAGAGCGGAATCTCAGGGAAATTGTTGCGACGTATCGTCGGGCAGTTGTTGACCAAGAAATCATCCAGTCTCTAAAGAACGGCTCATCTCTTCTTCTGAAAATCATTGATAAAAAAGAGGTAGATAGACTTATCTCATATGAGAATTCAAATAATCAATCCGTAAATGATTTGGCGGATGCACACAAGAAATGCAAAGCTGATCTCAACACTGTTGCGTGTGATATCCCTCGTCCAGTTTCTTTGGATACGGACTACCTTTTAGACATACTCCGCCCTCCAACTATAGTATTCTATATGTACGGTTTTGATCATCAAAAATCGTCGCTTATATTGAATACCGTAAAAGGACGTAGATTAGCGGTTGCGCAGTCGTTCCAGCCAGGATTATCCGGAATCGCAGCGATCCTATCGCCGTCGTGGTCGCCAGGATTGGTGGCGTATCGCGCCGTGTTTGCTTATTCCGACGGAACGGAGAAGGTTGCTGATTGGGTAGGTACAAAAGACTTTGGTCTACTGTGGTTTGAAGAGCCTTCAAGCGGTTATCCCGCTTGGGAGGACGCAAACTGGCGGTTTTTCGCCCAGCATGTTGGAGAGTTTTCTGGAACTGCTGCGTTTGACATTGAGGATCGTACCGGGCGTAGATTTCGTGTGCCGTACTATCGTGCTAAATGGAAGGCTGGCGGTGGTAAGATCCAGGCCATAGAAACTGAAACGCTATTCTAAGTCGATCGGTCCATTTTAGCGGTTTAGAATACCTTCTTAAGGAGAGTTGTTATGGTGGAAAAGAAAGAAAAGCCCGAAACGCCAGCGCCTAAGCCCGAAATTATCTGGTGGGCATCTTGTGACACCTTCCATGGGCTCTGGAACGGACCGGATCGCAACAGCCAGACGGAGGCTGAAGCCGACAAGAAAGTTCACGATGATAACAGTCACGGAGGGGAGGACCGAGCAAGCGTCCTAAGCACCGACGCCCCCTGATTGACTGTTGGCGTGAACGGATACCCGCCCCTTTCGACGGTCTCGGCCTCCGCCATGGTTGGGGTTCGATGCACCTGGCAGATAAGCTCCGCGGGTCTGTTGGGCGCACTCAAGCCTCGACGACCGCCCGCTATTCGCGTGGCGCGATCGTGACGGCGGCACCAAGTCGTAGGTGATTAGCCGGACTTGCGCCCGCCGCTGCTGCCATATCCGTGTTACACCGCCCACATTCTGTGACAGGCAAATAGGCAACGGCCAGGCTGTTTTGGCGGATAGGGTGGGATTTATCGCGCTTCGCGGAGCCCATCATTCAGGCCGTTTCGCCCGATTCGTTGCACGTATCGTTGGTCGCCCCCCGCAGAACAAATCAAGTTCTGCTACAGCTTCACTGCCAGACGGGCGCGCAGGTAGCCTGCCTCTTGTGCTCATGGCAGTGTCCCGCACGAATTCGCCTTGACGTATCGTTAGTGCGTGGCATTCTGGGTTTAGCCAGGTAGCTCAGCGGGATAGAGCGCCGGATTCGTAATCCGGGGGTCGTGGGTTCGAATCCCACCTTGGATTGGGGCGCCCGAAAGGGCGCCCCCTTTGTTTGCGGGGCGCTAAAGCAGCGTCTCTTTGAACGACTCCCCCGGTTCCTCCGGCGCACTGGGCGGCACCGGCTCGCCCGTGGCGGGGTCGTCATCACCGACGCCGGTTCTGTTCATCCGCTGCGAGACGATCCATTCGCGCAGTTCCTGCGGCGGCTGCATCAACAATTCCTTGCCGCCCGAGCCATCAAGCCAGGGCTCGAAGTCCCGCGGCAGCAACGTGGCCGGCATACGGTTGTGAATCTCCGACATCCATTTGTTCGCGTCGCGCGTGATGATCGTGCAGGTGATGATCTCTTCGCCAGTCTCCGGGTTCGTCCAGGCTTCCCAGAGGCCGGCGAAGCCGAGCAGGCCGCCATCGGCCGCGTTGATAAAATGCGGGGTCTTGTCGCCCTTCTCGCCGGTCCATTCGTAGAAGCCGCTCGCAGGGATGATGCAGCGCCGCTTCACATAGGCTGACCGAAACATGGCGCTGGAATCGACCGTCTCGATCCGGGCGTTGAAGGTCGCGCCGGACTCATTCGCCTTCTTCTTCCACCACCCCGGAATCAGGCCCCAGCGCGCTTTCCGCAGCACGCGGTTGCCGTCCTGGTCGCGCACGATGATATCGACCTCGGTCGTCGGCGCGATGTTGTAGCGGGCCCGCAGGTTCGGCCGCTCGGCCGGCACCGTCAGCGGCTGGCTGAAGGCGACGATCTCTTCCCACGAATACGCCTGGCTAAACCGACCGCACATCCCGCTACTCCTCGCCTATCCGCTTCCGCCGCTCGATCTCGCGAGGCTCGGCAGGGAGCAGATCATCCTTTCCACCCTCGATCACGGTCAAGCCCGACATTGTCGCCGGCAGATCAGGCGGCCGAGTCTTGCCGATGTCGAGGCAATAGCCCCCGCACTTGAACCCGTATTTCTGCGGTTTGCGGATCTCCGCCCGCCAGGCGCACCGGCCCCTGAACATCTCGAGCAGTTCGCCCAGCGTCGTGCCGGCGCCGAATTTCTCCGCACAGGCCGCCAGTCCCCCGTCTGCCCAGCGCTTGCAGTAATCGCAGCGAAAGCGAAGCACGATCCACGGATAGTGCCGGAGATCCGTCTCCAGGGTCGGCGGAATGGTTGGCCGGATCGGCATCGGAAGATGACATTTGACTCGTGCTCGAATGAGAACAAAATTAGAACATCCAAGCACCCCAAGGAGTCAAGCTATGCTGCCGTCGCCTACCCCCGCAGGAACTGCCCTGTCTCGCCGCGAGGCCGAGCAGATCATCGCCTGCGGCGGCAATTTCGAGTTGAGCCGGGTCCAAATGAACATCGGCCAGGTTCAAAAGCTCGTCGTGTTCGATCCGCCCTATCGCCTGGCCAATGGCGAGGACTACGCCTTCTTCCTGCCGGGCGAGGGCAGGCCGCAGCTTTGTCGAGCAATCCGCCGGCGATCGTTGGCACTGGCTCCGCGAGGCGAGGCGCGTCGGGGTCAATGACAACGAGGCGACGCGGCACTGACAATGCGGGGCGCGATGGTCATCACCGACACCCTGGAATGGTTGGCGGCTCGGCAGCGAATGACCGAGATCGAAGACGCGCGCCCTGGCAGCCCCGAGGCCGACGAATGGGCGGAGCTCGACTATGCGGCCTACTGCTGGGAGGAGGACCACATGCCGCCGCTCATGTTCGAACTCTTGCCGTTTCCGGCGCCGCTTAACCGCCTCCAAATCCCGTACTGAGAATTCCGATGACACCCGATGAATGCTCAACCGAGCTGCATCTGCGAGAGATCACCGGCCATTGCGATCCGGAATACCGGGTGATTTTCATGGGGGAGAACGTCGGGCGCATCATCCGCGACTCCAGCCGCAATGATCCGAAGTGCTGGAGCTGGATCATCCAGATCGGCCATGCCTGGCCGAACCAATTCAACGATTATGAAATCTCGCTCGAGGCCGCAAAGGCAGCCTTCAGGGCCGCTTGGCTGCCTGCCTTCGACGCCGTCACGCTTGAGCAGTTCAACGCCAAGCTGAAGGCGAACCACGACGCGGATGAGCGAACACGATTCTGGCAAGAGCGGCACGGCCGGCGGCCGAAAACTCCCCTTGAAAATTAAGAGCCTCGCGATAATTTTTTCCGGCGTCAGCCACGGAAGGAGAGATCCGATGACCGCGGTTCCCGAACTCAGACCGGAAACGCCGACCGCCTGCATTACCTGCCATGAAGACTACCGCTATGCGCTTCAGCGCATCGGCGAAATCGAAGATGCACGGCCCGATACGGTCGAATCCCTCGAACTGGACATGCTCAAAGCCGCGGTCGCCGCCTATGAGGCGCGGGAGGTCGAGCGCGCCGAATGACAGGGGATGACGATAGCGGCCGGCTTCACAATCCCCTGGACGTCTTCAGGGCAGTCGAGCGTGTCGAGCAGCTCACGGGCTGCCTTGAAGACACGGACGAGGAAGCTGAGTTGAGGCGGCTGGTTGCGGTGCTCGAGGAATGGCTCGCTGCAAATCCCTACCGCGAGTAGCGGCGGACCATAGACACGCGCTGGCTGCTTTCCGAAAGCTCCTATAGGCCCCACACTTCCCCGAAATGGGGGGCGGCGGAAATGCGAGGGTTTATACTGCTCGGGGCACTATTGGTCACACAGCAAGCTGCCGCTTCTAATTTTGGGGTGACGGTCGAAAATTTTGTGGCCGGCGTTATCGCGCGGCCCGAGCTTGGCCTTCGGGACCGTGGCTGCAATTCTGCATATTGCACTATGTCTGATGGAGCGGAAAAGCGTTGGCTGTACATCAAGCGTGACCGCAAGAATGTGGTCACCCAAGTCCTGTTCGAACTTCCACTTCCGGCAAGCACCTGGTCGAATAGCGCTGAAATCCTTGACCTTATTCAATTCAGTCTCCTGATCCCGCCGCTTGGCAGGATCGACGGCGGCGAAATCGCCAGGACGGCCAAAAGCCTTTCCGGTGCTGGAATATCCATCCGCGCCCCAGCAATCGTCTGCTCGGCGATGGTCCAGAAACATAAACCCGAGAACATGCTGGGCGCCTGCAGTCCGAGCTAATTAAAGGCGCACTGGGCCGAGATTAATGCCCGGCTAAGCGATGACCCTGCATAAGACAGGCGCTCAACAATGCGCCGGATAAATCATGCGAAGAGCGGGTGGTGTTATAGCGCTCTTCGCGGGGGCGAGTGGCTTAGCCACGGGCTTCGTGATGCTCGGGCTAAACGGATTTGGGGTAAGCCTCGGCGCCCCCTCCGCTCACGCCATATTTCTGGACGAATGGGGCGGACTGCTCTGCTCGTATGCCACTCTCGTGATGGGCGCTCTCTGCATGAAAGCGACCTCTCGGTTATCCGGGTGCGTCCTCGCGGCGACGGCGCTGTGCGGAGTTTTTCTCGGCAGTCGCCATGTATCGGCGTTCATGGTCTTGGCGGTACTCGGTGGGCTGCTCGTCATTGCGGAAGCTGAAGCCATGCGCCGCAGCTGATAACGCTACGGCCAAGCGGCATGGGGAACAGCCAACACTACTCGTCAAGGCGAAGAACGCCGTCGGCATCGGCAACGTCGCGCAGCCCCTTATACGATGCGTGCCGCAGCTTCTCGTCCGTGGTCCAGGCGCGGAATTCGATCTCAGCCACCAATGATGGCGTCACCCAGCGCGTCCCTTTTCTCGTCAGTTTCAGCGCGGGCTTATCGATCAGGAGCGCGTCGAGCTGCTCCCGGAGTGTGGTAGCTGAGCGATCGGTGAACCCGGTCCCCACGCCGCCGACATAGGTCAGCCGGTTGCTCTTCCATGCCGCGAGCAGCAGCCGCCCGATACCGCCCAACGCCGCCGACGACGGCTCATAGCCGATGATGAAAAATCCTTCCGACTGGACGCACTTGATCTTGAGCCATTCGCCGCGCCGGCCGGAGCGATATGGCGCGTCGCGCCGCTTCGCGATGATGCCCTCGAGGCCCATCTTGCAGGCGAGCGCCAGGAAGGCGTCGCCTTCGGCGTCGACGTCCGCGCTGAACAGGATCGAGGTATGGGGCTTTATGATGCCGGCGAGGATCTCGCGCCGCTCCTCACACGCCAGCGGACGAAGATCGTGACCATTGAGATAGAGCAGGTCGAAAGCGTACAGGAGCGCTCCGGCGGCAGATCGCTTGCCGCCCCGGCCACCAAGAGCTTGCTGCAGGGCGCTGAAGTCGGAGGCGCCGCGTTCGTCGAGCACGACGGCCTCACCGTCGAAGATGGCGCTATCCAGCCCGAGATCCAGAGCATCAGCCGCGATCGTTGGGAACCGGTTCGTCCAGTCATGCCCGCCGCGGGTCAGGACCCGAACTGAGCGATTATCAATGTGGATGGCGAGACGATAGCCGTCCCATTTCACTTCGAACGACCATTCGTCGCCGGCCGGGGGCTTTGACTTCAGCATAGCCAGGCAGGGCTCAACCCGTTCCGGCATGGCGTCAAAGTGCAGTTTGCGCTGGCGCGCATCACGCGCCTTGCTGACAGGCCCACGGACGGTCGCGACTCCAGGGCCGACACGCAAAACGCGACGCGCTGCGCACACAACTGATACTCCAACGCACGCACGAGGTTCGCCCCGCCGTTCCGGGGGGAATAGCGGCGGGGCTCCCCAGGCCGTGACGGCGCCGGATGTGAACAACGCCACCACGCAGTAGCGAACCCCTGTCGAAACCAGCAGTTCCGGGCGGCGACTACTATTTCACTCGCTCAAGATTCTCCCGGTCCTTTCGACGCGGTCTCATCGAAACGTTGGACAGCGAGTACTGCCAAATCGACGCTCGGGTCCGCCCTCCACAACTCGGCGATGATTGAGGCCAGACGCTCGCGTTGGGCGGGCTCGCTGGGCGGGTCGACCCTTGCTGCAATCTCGCTCCAAGCTTCATCAAAAGCCGCGGCGATCCGAGCGAGTTCCTCTGGCGTGGCGGCGATGGAACGGAACGGCATCGCAATCCCCCTGCGATGCTCACAGTTTATAATCCATCAAAGGAACGCAAGGATGAATTGGCCGACCGGAGGCCCCGCCGTATGGCAGCGGCGGGGCCCGAGGCCGTGCGGGCGGCGGAGAGTGGTGGCCAGCACGCGACGGGAACGCGTTGACCCCGCGACAGTTCCTCGCGCTTCACCTCGCGCGAAACCAGCTAGACTGCCCTGAAGGGAGATTTGCCATGGCTGGTTCTCGCCCCCGCTTCGCATGGCCACATCTCATTGGGAGGGCGACCCGCCGATTTATAAAGCGGATTACCCCATGGCCCGCATCTATGCAGATTGTAATGCACCCGAAAGAGGTGGAGCTCTTCGAGTCTTTCCTGTCCGAAACCACGAACTATTTCGAATTCGGAACTGGCGGCAGCACGTGCCTCGCCGCCAAGATCGTGAAGGGCGCTATTTACGGGGTCGATACCGATAGAGCGTGGATTGAAAAGGTGCTGTCGGAGACCAGCGGGCGCGCGAACATCAATCTACGGCATATCGATGTGGGCAGGACGCTTGATTGGGGAACGCCCGCCTCTGCGGAAGCCGCCCATCTTTTTTCCAATTACTCCAGGGCGATCGTGGACTCCGGACGATCAGACTTTGACTTGTGTCTCGTAGACGGGCGCTTCCGAGTTGCCTGCTTTCTTCAGGCTCTAGGTCACCTCCCACGAGGGGCAGTTGTCGGCATCCATGACTATGCCGCTCGCCCTGAGTACCACCTCATAGAGGAGTTTGCGCGGCCAATCAGCTCCGCCCACCAGTTGAAGTTTTTCGTGCGGCGCAGAGATTGCGACCACGACAAACTTAAGTCTGTCATGGAAGCTCACAGGACAATATGGGCCTAGGCGCGTCCGATTTTGCGGTCTTCAGCCGCTCGATTTCGGGGCGGGAAATGTTCCCGGTGTTCAAGCGCAAGGGAAAAAGCCCCGCCGGACGGCGGGTCCGACGGGGCCCTAGGCCGTGCAGCTATGGAGCTTTGCATGCCCGCAAAAAAACGACTGGGCCGCCCCACGGTTCCGCACGCCTTGCCCCATCCCGGGACGAGAATCAAAAAAGAACGGCCCGCGGCGTCCTCCACTGCGGGCCAAAACTGGTGGAAAAACGCGCTGGGAAAGCAGCGGTTCCCCGCCAAACGCAAAAAGGCCCGCCACCCCTTTCGGCGCCGGGCCAGTTTACTAGCGGAGTGTGAAACAAGAACGCGCCGGTGGGCGGACCAATCCTTCCGTGCGTCAGGGGCCGTGTTCCGAGCGGCGTCGGCGTGCCGGTACTCCATGGTCACGAGGACCGTGCTTACAGACCGACTAGGCGGGTATGCATGCTGGCGCCAAACTACTTCGTGTGTCTTTACTGGTCCCCGCATGTCTCAGAAGCGCCCGCGCCATTATTTGGACTGGTTGGCCTGGGCCGCTGTCGGCGCAACGATCATGGTGTTAGTTCTATTCGGCGGCATGCTCTGAGATTGGGGCGACCGGGTTACGGCCGGCACGCAAAACGCGACGCGCGCACACCAGAAGACGGGGAGAACCCCGCCGAGTCGCGGTCAGCGGGGCTCCAGGCCGTGTCGGGGCTGGTTAAGAGCACCAACACGCGAAGGCAACGCATTGGCCGCCTGGCAGTTCTGACCGCCAACTCCCGGAGCAGCAGCGCGGGCCCTTAGGCCGTGACTGCGCAGGATATGGGAACCGCACGGTCACCTATCGCTATTAGGAGCTTTTCGGTGTCGTGGCAGACTACCCGGCAGCTGCTGCAACCGCTTCCGACTCCAAGGAGGCCGCCACCCTCGTATTCCATAATCCGCTCGGCGCGTTCTGCCGCTTCCGACCGAGTCCAGAAATCGAGTCCAACCCACGCCAGATCATAGGCCTCACAGATATCGAGAAAGATCTCATCAGACGCCTGCTCAAAGCGGGCACGCAAACCAGGCAGCCGCAGCATAAAACGTGTCAGTCCACGTTTCTGAATCGGCGTCATGGGGCAAATTCAAGTGCGCGTTTCGCATTGGCCATGCTCCCACCAATGCATCGGCCCCTCTCATCCGCCGGCGGCAATTATGAGCCAAGAAGCGCAAGGTAACGCAACGCCGCCTGAAGATGTCCGTCGCCAGACTGAAGGCCAATCCACAGCTGCCGAGCAGGCGAAGGGTCGGCCGGGGTACGGCGAACAAGGCAGAAGCGTCTGCTGCGCTCGATCGGGCTAGGGGGTTGGATCGCGCTGGTCGAGAGGCCGAATGCATGGAGGCGGTGCAGCAAGCAAAGCGGCTGATCGTAGCCAACGCTCCGAGCTCTCGCCGAGACGATCAACGGACTCTACAACGCCGAGGTCATCCATCGGCGCGGACCATGGCGCTCGTTCGAGGCCGTCGAGTTCGCGACGCTGGAGTGGGTCAACTGGTTCAACAATCGACGGCTGCTGGAGCCTATCGGCAACATCCCGCCCGCTGAAGCCGACGAGCGCCACTACACGATGCTGGATGAGCCGGCCATGGCGGCGGGACTCAAAAAACGGCCTCCGGGAAACCCGGTGCGGTTCAATTGCGTTTCTAGCGTCGCGAAATTAGGACGAGAGGTTATTACAGGATGGCGAACCGGCGGTCGTTTGGGGTGCGCCGTGCGAGTGGCGGGTTAAGGCAAGACCTCGCGGTGCCGACACTGGAACTAGGGCTGACTGAGTTGCTGCCCCAGCGCGCGAGAGGTGATTTCGGCCCCGGCTTCATTGAGGTGGTACCGTGTGTCTAGGGTTTGTTCGAAGGGGACCATAACGTCATGCGGCGCTCCGACGACCTTGACCCCCGCTTCCTCCAATGCCCGCCGGGTCTCCACAAAGAAGGCGCTGTGTTTCTCGGATTGATATGCTTCGTGCTTCATGATCACCGGCCAAGTGGCGATGACTTCGACACCGCGAGCTTTGCTCCGCTGCACAAAGTCGTGGAGATCGGTGAATAGCCGATTGCGCAACGGCGCGATGGCGAACGGGCCGCTTGCTTGTAATGCTGCGCGAGTAGCCGTGGGGATGGCTTGCGTGGACTTATTCGGCTGATCCCCCCAACGGTCGATGAGGGCATTGTCATAGGGGTTCGTGGGTGGCGGGGTCGGGGCGACCGACACCGCGGGGATAGCGGCAATCACTGGCGGCGCCGCCATCGTTGGAGTGGCGGTTGCAGGGCGCGGCCGGAATGGGTCGAGGATCGCGGCGAGCCTTTCCACGCCTACAGACGTGATAAGAATTTCGCGGGCGTGCCCAAATAGGCGGGTCGAAAAGTACCCCATCACTCCGATATCGAATGATGGGTCGAACCATCTCACATAATCCTTGAGGAGGTTTGTTACTTTCCAGTCTGTCGTAAAATTCTCGTACTCGATCGCGAGAACGATCCGATCGCCGGGGTTCGCGAGCTTGTCGGCTTGGTGGAGGTGGAACATCGGGCCAAGGCTCGCATGGGAACCGAGGTTGTAGGTCGGCCGGCCGGTTATCTGTTCGATGATTCTGGCGTCGTAGCCAAAGTGCACGCTGGACCCTCCGACAAGCAACGTCTTAGGCCCTTGGACGCGCTCGGCGGCAGGGAGCTTGTACTGATAAAGCACTCTCACCCACGAGACATCCGGAGACGGGGTTGACCAAGCCCAGAACGCGAACCCGGAGAGGCCCAGAATGGCCGTGGCCGCGGCGGCTATGATTAGGAGTGTACGCATCGCCGCCATGGTCAGAACCGGAAGTAGATGAACTCGGAGGGCCGGCCGGCGGCTACGGTCCAGAGGGCTGCACCTAGTGAGACGCCAGCAAGAAGCGCGACCGTCCAAGAAACCGGCGGGACCTTTTCTTGATTATCCATCGCGCCGAGCGTGTCGCCTTCCGCCGCCTGATCGTGCGACGGTTCCTTATAGCCCACGAGTTCAAGGGTCGTTGGCGTAAAAAATGCGAGACACAGGGCGGCGATCACGATGACGAGGGCCACGATCGAGTCGAGTAGGTAGACCTCAGCTTGGCCAGCGAGGTTCATGACGGCCTGCTGTGAATATGATTGGAAATCGATAAGGCCGTTGGCGCCCATCATGCCCAAAAATACCCGCTGAGCGGTTTGGAAATCGTCCGATTTGAAGAGAACCCAGGCAACGACCACTGCCAAAAACGTGAGCAGCCATCCCGCCGCTCGCTCAAGCCAAGACGCCGGAAGCGGGCCGCGGGCGTAACGCCAGGCGTGGTTGACGATGAGATAGAAGCCATGGAGCGCGCCCCAGGCGACAAAGGTCCACTGCGCGCCATGCCAAAGCCCGCCAAGCAGCATGACAATCATCAGGTTGAGGAACCTGCGTGACATGCCCCGGCGATTGCCGCCTAGCGGGATATACAGGTAGTCCGTGAGAAAGCGGGACAGGGTAATGTGCCAGCGGCGCCAGAAGTCGATGATGCTGGGGGCCTTGTAGGGGGATCGAAAATTGATCGGGAGGCGAATCCCGAGCATCAAGCCCAGGCCGATCGCCATATCGCTGTACCCGGAAAAGTCGAAATACAGCTGAGCGGTGTAGCCCAAAGCTGCATGCCAACCACGGAGGAGGTCAATAACACCTCCCCCATGGGCAAATCGGAAGATGGGGTCGCTCGCCTGAGCTATCGTGTCGGCAATTACTGTTTTCTTCGCTAAGCCGATACTGAAGACCACTACTCCGACGTGGAACCCGACGATGGCGCGGTCAAGCCAGAATTTGCTCAGGAACTGACGCCCAACTTCCCGAAAGTGGACGATTGGTCCCGCGATCAATTGAGGGAAGAAGACGACGAAGAGTATAAATTCCGGAATGTGAACACGCCCAACGCGACCGCTAAATCGGTCTGCGAGGTAGGCGATCTTCTGGAACGTAAAGAAGGAAATTGCCAGCGGCAGCACGGGCGCACTGAAAGCCAGCGTGATTGAAAACGCAGCCTCAATATTGCTGACGATAAACTGAGCGTACTTAAACCACGCCAGCGCGCCTACGTTGAGAACTAGCCCGGCGACAAAGGACAAACGTCGACGGCCGCCGGTATGGCGAGCGATAGCTTCGCCCAGCGCATAGTTGGCGAGCATGAGAGCCGCGAGCAAAACGGCGTGCTCGGGGTTGTGTTTCGCGTAAAAATAGACGGAACATAAGATCAGCCAGAGCCCGGCTATCCAGCGGAATAGATTGTTCCGTGTATGCCAGTATAGGAATGCCACTATAAGGAATGCGATCAGTGTCACGGGCAGGAATTGCCCGAGGAATTCTTGTGATTGAAAAAGCATGCTCCGGAAGCGCTCCGCGTAAAGCCGCACGGAACGTACTCGGCAGTTATACCAAGCGCAATTCAACTCACCGCCCACTGAGGCGGCTTGCGAAGTGCAGGATGTCTCGCGCTCCGGGTTCCATGCCTGGCTGACACGTTCGCTAAGCCAGCGCTCTCGGGACGACGAGACGGTCGTCGCCACGCTCTATGTGAGCTTCAAGGCGAGCGACCCGATCTATGGTGCTCGACATGTATGGCGCGACGTACTGGCAGAGGGCGTCTCCCGCGGTCTGCCCAGGAGCGAGCGCCTGACGTTCGCAGGCCCTGCGGGCGCGCCCCAGACGTCGTGGCCTACGGAAGGACGAGGGTGCCCGTCTTACCTCGGTCGTCGCGCCGTATGTGCTCGATCGTCAGTTCACTGCGACACAGCCGAACCAGCCCTGGATCGCAGACTTCACTTACATCTGGATCGCGGAAATCCGGCTCTATGTGACGGCGGTGATCGGCCTGTTCTCGGGCCGTGGCGTGCGTTGGTCGATGGAGGCTGAGATGCTTGATGAGGAGAGCCAGGAACGTTTGAGACAATGCTGCCATGGAGAGATTCCTTTCCTCGCTGTAAACCGAGCGGATCGGAGGCAAGATCTATCGGACACGAGATGCCGCCAGAGCTGGCGTGTTCGATTGTATCGAGCGGTTCTAGTAGACGGTGCAGGCACTCGACTTGAGGCGCTCTCAGCCCGCCCGAGTTCGACGGAAGGGGGGATTAGCTTTACTCCGCGTCCGCAGAGCCGGCAGCAGGCCAATTGAGCGGTTACAAGTTGATGTTGCGCATCGCCTAGTGCGCGCTCATAAGACGATGCTTGGGTCAGGCTGCTGGCCGCAACATCCCGAGGCTGCGGATGCCCAATCTGATCTCCACTCTGTCGGCGCTGCCTACTGAACTTCGCAGGGCACATCAACTCACCAAGGCGGCAGGTAAGCTCAAGCAGGCCGGACGGGTCTATGAGGCTGAGTTGTGTTTGAAGCAGGCGGTGAAAATGGGCCTGCCGGCGTTTCTCGCGCGCGACCTTCCCCGTCTGTCCGACGCGAACCAAGCTCTCCCTGCCACAATGGTGCGATCTGAGCTCGCTTCCCTGAGTGATCCGATCGTGGCTGATCAAGCCTTCCTGAAGGGATACCAAGCTTTCTTCGAGGGGTTTCAAAATTCGCGCTACATGGATTTTCCAAAGCAGTTCCATCTGGAAACTGCGGCCMAGTGTAACGCAGCTTGTAATTTCTGCCCCTACATCGGGATGGAACGTCGCGGCACACGCATGCCGGATGAACTGCTCTATAAAATCTTGAACGAGATGCGGGACATCCCCACGGATCTTCCGTTCGAAATTTGCCCTTTCAAGGTCAATGAGCCCTTTCTCGACAGCCGGCTGTTTGACGTTCTTCATTTCATAGACACGAACCTAGAAAACGCGAGCGTCATCATAACGACCAACGCGACACCTTTGACCGCCAAGAACATCGACCGACTTAGCCAGGTGAGGTCGATGGGGTATCTGCTGATCTCTTTCGCCGATCATCGAAAGGAAGCTTACGAGAAGGCGATGAGTATCCCCTATGATCGCACCATGGCGCGATTGAGGGGCATCCATAACGCGGCCGAGACGGGGGAATTGAAGTTTCCCATCCATATCACTCGCGTGGGAGACGGTACGGCAGGCGACGCCGAATACATCGAGTGGTCACAGAAGACCTTCCCCTTGTTCGCTCCGCAGGTTTACCAACGGCAGAACTGGCTCGGCCAGGTCGACGTCAACCTCGACAACTCTGCGCAGCATGTCGGCTGCCACCGCTGGTTTGAGATGTCGATCACGGCCACGGGCGCCGTTTCCCATTGCTGCATGGACGGTGAAGGGAAATGGCCGATCGGCGATGTATCGAAGGGGCATATTCTCGATGTCTACAACCAATCGCCACTGCGCGCTCTTCGGCAGGACGCTATCGTCCGAACCGCTTCTGCGCCTTGCGCGGGCTGCGCTCTAAGAGCCCGATAGGCTTCGGTTTAGGGCCGCCGTCACCCTTTGAGACGCCGACTTTATACGGCCAGCGAGCCGGCGTTCCGATTGACGCTCACAATCGCGTCAACATGCTGGTCGATGCCAAAAAAAACGGGCCGAGCCTGTGCGGCTTGCCTTCACTCTCAGCTGAATTGTATATCCGCCATAGAAAACAGATCGACGCTTGATGAGTGTGTAAGCGGGACTAAACATGACACAGAAAATTGCGCTTATCACTGGCGTCACCGGGCAAGACGGAGCTTACCTGTCGGAGCTTCTGCTTTCAAAGGGCTATGTCGTTCACGGCATTAAGCGTCGCTCATCGAGCTTCAATACAAATCGAATCGACCATATCTACCAAGATCCGCACTCCGGCGGACGCTTCCACCTACATTATGGTGACCTGACGGATGCCACCAATCTGATCCGCGTGATTCAAGAAACCCAGCCGCACGAGATCTACAATCTCGGCGCCCAGAGCCATGTGGCTGTTAGTTTTGAGACGCCTGAGTACACCGGAAATTCGGACGCCCTCGGGACACTGCGCTTGCTTGAAGCCATCCGGATCCTCGGCCTGTCAAAAACGACACGCTTCTACCAAGCTTCCACTTCCGAACTCTACGGGAAGGTGCAGGCAGTTCCGCAGGACGAGACCACCCCATTCTATCCCCGCTCGCCCTACGCTGCGGCGAAGCTTTACGCCTACTGGATCACTGTCAACTACCGCGAGGCCTACAACATGCACGCCTCAAATGGTGTGTTGTTCAACCACGAGAGTCCGATCCGCGGTGAAACTTTCGTTACCCGTAAGATATCACGCGCGGTAGCCGCGATCCATTTGGGCAAGCAGGATTGCCTTTACATGGGCAACATCGATGCCCAGCGCGACTGGGGGCATGCGCGCGACTATGTCGAGGGGATGTGGCGCATTGTCCAGCAGCCCGAGCCGGACGACTACGTACTGGCGACCGGCGAGACGCACACTGTGCGCAAGTTCATCGAGATGGCCTTCCGCGAAGTAGACAGCACAATTGGTTGGGAAGGCGAGGGCGTCAACGAAGTCGGCCGCTGCACCAGGACCGGGCGTACGCTGGTGCGGATTGATCCGCGCTACTTTCGCCCGACCGAGGTTGAGCTCCTAATCGGCAATCCGGCAAAGGCGCGTGCTAAGCTCGGGTGGTCCCACAAAATCGGTCTCGAAGAACTGTGCAGCGAGATGGTCGCCTCCGACCTCGCGGTGATGGCGGGCGCGCGCCCGCGCGAGAGTGAACTTATGCAAGTACTCAAGGCCGCGGAATGAACGTCGAGTTGCGCTTCGACATCGACTATCGGCTTGATGGCAAGCGAGTCTTCGTCGCCGGGCACCGCGGCATGGTGGGCTCGGCCTGCGTGCGTCGGCTTAGCGACGAGAACTGCGAGGTGCTGACTGCGGACAGGGACGCGCTCGACTTGCGCCGGCAGGACTTGGTCGAGCGCTGGATGGCAGACACGAGGCCCCAGGTCGTGGTGGTCGCAGCAGCCAAGGTGGGCGGCATCCTCGCCAACGACACCTTTCCAGCTGAGTTCCTCTATGAAAATCTGATGATCGAGGCGAATTTGATCCATGCCGCTCATCAGATTGGCGTGGAGAAGCTGCTGTTCCTAGGCTCGTCCTGCATCTACCCTCGCGACGCACCGCAACCTATCGCCGAGAAATCGCTGCTGACTGGGCCGCTCGAACGCACCAATGAGTGGTATGCGATTGCCAAGATCGCTGGCATCAAGCTCTGCCAAGCCTATCGGCGGCAACATGGCGCGGACTTCATCTCGGCAATGCCATCGAACCTCTACGGGCCAAATGACTATTTCCACCCCACTCGTAGTCATGTAATCCCCGCGCTGCTGCGCCGTTTCCACGAAGCCAGCCGGGCTAAGTCTGACAGCGTGACCTGTTGGGGCACCGGATCACCGCGCCGCGAGTTCCTTTACGTCGACGATCTGGCAGATGCCTGCGTTTTTCTGCTGCGTCGCTACTCTGCTGAGGAGCATGTCAATGTCGGCACCGGCTCCGATGTCACCATCAAGGAACTGTCCGAACTAGTCGCGCGCGTGACCGGCTTCACCGGCTCCATCACGTGGGACGCCACCAAGCCCGATGGGAGCATGCTGAAGCGCATGGACGTTCAGCGTCTCGCAGACGCGGGCTGGCGGGCGACGACCCCTCTCGAAATCGGCCTGCCTAATGCCTATGACTGGTATCTCGGCCAACTCGCGGCAGAAAGCGTGCGCGAATAGCTCCCGGCATATGAAACCCATGCGCTTCTCAATCGTCGTTCCGACGCTCGACCGGCGGGACATGCTCGCTGAGGCGCTGGACAGCGTAGCGGCGGAGGGGGATCGCGACCTCGAAGTGATCGTAGTCGACGGTGGCTCGACCGACGGCACGCGTGAGATGCTTGCGGCCCGCGGCGATATCACCGTGTTGGATGATCGCCGCCGCGGCCTCTATGACGCGATCAATCAAGGGATCGAAACGGCAACAGGAGAAGCAATCCTACTCCTGGGGTCGGATGACTTGCTCCCGCCGGGGACCATTGCATCATTGCGGCGTGGCTTCGCCGATTGGCCGGATGTCGATGCGGTGTGTGGCCGCGCGGAACTGTTCGACAACGTGGGCGGCGCCGTACAAATGATCTGCGATCCGCGGGACCTCGGCCTCGACGCCCATGCGGCTCTCGTTGGCGCCTCAATCGTCAATGCTCGAGCCTTCCGCGCCCGTGTATTCGCGCGGATTGGATGTTTCGACACAGCATATGCCACCATCGCGGACCGCGCGTTCCTCGCCCGTTTCGTCGCAGCTGGCCTTTCAACGGCGATCGTCAACGCCACCGTTTACCGGTATCGCCGCCATTCCGGCTCGTTAACGTTCTCGGCGGGCGCCGAGAACGGCGAGGCCTTGCGCGCCGAACTCCTTCGCCTTGCGCGCGACGTAGCGAAGTGGTCCCACGGGGGGAGGGAGTTACGCGCGAAGGCGCTTGCGCTCGAAGGGCGCTGCCTCGCGCACGGCATTGCTGTTCGGTGCCGTAAGGGCGACGCTGTCGGCGCTCTGGCAATGGCTTTGAAGCGTGATCCTGCCACGACAGTCCATCCGCTCTCCGCGCTGGCGCGAGGGGGGGTCGATCGCTTCATGACGGGGGATCGGCGATGAGGCTATGTGGGGAAGCGAGTACGACGCCCTGCGAGATGGATAGCAGCCGTCACGCACACTGTGCTCCGTTCTCGGCACATGGTAGGCATGTTGGCCTTATACGCGTGTGCGCGGTGTGGCTCCTTCACAAGTCGATTGTAGCGCTAGCTCAGGCATAGTGCGTGCGGACGTGCTGATCTGCCATGCGTTTTGGCTCGCGTCGGCTTTAGCGACGCCCGCGCTCAGAGCGTGCTGCACTCTGCCACGTGAAGTTGAACATCCTTCAGCTAGGATGGCTATCCGGCATCCCCGACGCGCTCACCGTCACTAAGGCGCGGCCGGATCGCCAGAGGTCGAACCGGCTTGACTTGCCGGGACAAAGTCTTCAAGCGATCAGCTGGCTTCGCGGAGCGAGTTAGGGTTGTAAAGGGATTTGAGATGGTGCGGTTTGTGAAGTCCCTGGCACGCTCTATTGGAGTCGAGATTAGGCGCATTCCCTCTGACAGGGTCGACTCGGTCACACGTATCAACGGCCTGTTGGGACGTGTTGCTGAGCTTGAGCGTCAGCTCCTCGCGTTTCAGCTTGCGAACGGGGCTGCTACCGGGACTAGCGTGAATGAGTCGGACATCGAGAGCTTGAGGGCCGAGAACCAGCGGATAGCGGCCCAACTCAGTGAGGAACAGACCTTCCGGCGTATACGCAAGCACGACGCCATAGAAATCGAAAGCATGTTGCGCATCCTGGCGTTGCCGAAACTTCCGGAACGCAAGGGACGCGAGAATGCGCTAACCAACCTTCTCGGCACCACGGTGAGTGAAGCGCTTTACGTCACCGACGCCCTGCACCGTGGCCTCAAGGTCCCCGGCGCGGTTTGCGAGTTCGGCGTCGCGCAGGGCGCTACCTCGCGGCTTATCGCCGAAGAGATCATGGCAACAGACCGGCAGTATTACTTGTTTGACTCGTTTGAGGGTTTGCCTCCGCCGACCGAAAAGGATCGGCTGATCGACGATATCTTTAATTTGGGGACCATGGAGGCCTATACCGGCAGCATGCGATCGCCGGAGATCGAAGTCTTAACGAAGCTCGCGGACGTCGGCTTCCCTACCGAACGCACTCACATCATGAAGGGGTGGGTGTCGGACACGCTGGCGCGCCCGGACGCGCCGAAGCAAGTGGCGTTCGCTTATGTCGATTTCGATTTCTACGAGCCGATCCGCGACGCGCTTCGCTACCTCGACGCGCATATGGAGGTGGGTGCGTCAATCGTAGTCGACGACTACGGGTTCTTCTCAGAAGGGGCGCAACTCGCCACTGACGAGTTTGTGGCTGAGGTTGCCCCACGCTGGAAGTTGACTAAACCCTTGTCATGCGCCGGTTATTTTGTCGTGCTCGACAAGGTCGCCTAACGGTGCTGTTTGTTGTGCGGCCGATCTCCTTAGGTGAAGGAATTTCCTTTGTCCGAACACCCCTCTCTCGATAGCCTGCCGCCGGAGACAGCGGCCTTTTACGCGATGTCCACGGATCTCGCGCTAAAGAAGATCGCGGAGCGCGGTATCCAGATCGGCAGCGTGCTCGACGTCGGCGCCTCGAACGGCATGTGGTCGGCGGTGTGTGAGCGGCATTTTCCAAAGGCTCAATACTTACTCGTTGAGGCGCAAGACTATCATCGCGAAGCACTTATTTCCTACTGCTCCGCGCGCGACAACGCCGAGTTTGTCCTCGCCGCCGCCGGCGCAGAGCGAGGCGAAATCTGGTTCGACGACAGCTCGCCATGGGGTGGTCTGGCTATGACCGAGAGGTCGGAGTCGGTTCGCACCCGAGTACCGCAGACCACACTCGACCATGAGGTCCTGACGCGCAATCTGCCGGGGCCATATCTCGTCAAGCTAGACACACATGGCTTCGAGGTGCCTATCTTGGAGGGCACGCTCGCCCACGTTCTACCAAACACAGGCCTGCTGGTCATCGAGTGCTACAATTTTCGCATCGCGCCGGGCAGTCTCGTTTTTCACGAGATGATCGCCTGGATGCACGAACGCGGTTTCGGTATCGTCGACATGGCAGAGCCGCTGTGGCGCGAGCATGACAAGTGCTTGTGGCAGATGGACCTGATGTTCGTCCCGCTAACGCGGCCCGAATTTCGCTACACCGCCTATCGTTGAGCGACCTTGGAGACGTTTGATGGCCGGAGCGACCTTGCCTTCGACACTTAGGGTCGAGACGGTGGCCGGCTCCATCTATGTCCGCACGGACGATTTCTATGTGCGGACCGCGCTCGTGCGTTCTGGCGCATACAGCCCAAGCGAAGTGGCGCTGCTGTCGTCGCTCCTACGGCCGGGCGACGTGGCGGCTGATATCGGCGCCCACATTGGGATGATTACGTTGCCACTTGCGCGGCAGGTCGGCGAGAGCGGAGCGGTACATGCGTTCGAGCCGCAGCGCACCCTCTTCCAGCTGCTCTGCACCAATCTGGTGACGAATGAGATCGAGAACGTCCATGCTCATTGGGCGGCGGTGGGCGCGCGTGCTGCCGTCGTCACGCTAGGCTCGTCCCCGATCGAGAGCCGCAATCTCGGTGAGCGCGGCGTGCTGTTGGCAAGGGCAAAGGGAGCGGAGACGGTAGATCTTGTAGCCCTCGACGATTTTAAATTCACGCGCATGGATCTCATCAAGATCGATGTCGAAGGTTTCGAGTTCGAGGTGCTCGACGGCGCGCGGGCAACTCTGGGCCTGCAGCCGATGCTCTACGTTGAGAACCAGTTCTATCTCGGGCTTGAGCAAAAAGCGAACTCTGCGAAGCTTCTCGCCCGTCTCATGGATCTCGGCTATCGGTTGTGGTGGCAATGTCCGGATTTCGTCGAGCGCAGCGCCGATCCGGCGCACGACGTCCTGTCGGACGGCGGGTCGGTGAACGTCCTTGCAATTTCCCCACGCCACGCGCGCCGCCTCGGTCCCGGCGCAGAGGCGGCTTATGGCTTGACCCCAATTACCTATGTCGACGCGGTAGTCGCGCCTCCATGGCTGTCCCTGCGCGCCATCATGGCAGTGGCAATTGGCGACCGCAAATGGAGTGACGCTGAGCTAATCCTCGACCCGACAACGAACCGCCAACTGACCGCGCCACTCGTCGAGGCGATCCAAGCGGCCGCAACGGCAGCAATCCGTAGGGGCGCCCGGACTGCGCCGGGCGCCGATGCGCCGACGGCCCGCGAGATTGCCGCCTTCGTCTTCGATTCGGTAGCCGAGTGCGAGTCGGAGGCGTTGCGCGTGACCGCCCATGGGCCGATCCCACCACTCCTCGAAGCTTTCCTCGCAGACCGCTTCGAGTTTGTCCGAGATGACCACTCGGAGGGCAAGTGTCCGAGCCTGGTCGTGAGCGTCGCAGGCGATGTGATACCGCAGAAGCAGATCGTCTTTGAGGTTGCTCCCGCTGGCGGATGCGGCGAATTCAGCTTGAGGCGTTTATAGTGCCTGTCACGCTTCCCGAGCTGTCCGTCATTGTGCCGGTGAAAGACAGACATGCCGAACTACTCAATGCCGTTGCATCAATCGCGAGCCAAGGAATTCCTTGCGAGCTGTTGATCGTCGACGACGGATCGACCATTCCCATCGAGGCACCCATCAACTTGCCCGATTACGTGAAGCTGCGCATGTTCAGGCATTCGTTGAGCCAAGGGCCAGCGGCGGCGCGGAACACGGGGCTCGAATCGGCCCGCGGCACCTGGGTCGCTTTTCTCGACTCCGACGATGTCTGGATTCCCGGCAGCCTTGGGCCCCGCCTCGCGGCAGCCCGCGAGGCTGCTGCGCTGAATCCAGGGGAGCTGGTCGCTTGGGCGGCAGGTTTTCGTTATGTCAACGCTGAGGGCAATGCTCGCAGGGAGCGCGCCCCATATGGCTCGGCGGATTGGCGGCTGTTTGCTTCAGGCTGCTGGTTCTGTCCCGGCAGCACCGCAATTGTGCCACGGGCTCGCATGCTGGCCACGGTTGGACCCCAAGACGATTCACTTCGCCGGCTCGAGGATCTCGACTGGTTCTTACGTTTTGCACTCGTGGGGGGGCGGCTCGCTGTATGGCCGGGCCTCGCTGCGGACATCAAGCCGGCTCGGGAACATTCGGCAGACTTGGTCGAGAGTGCGGGCGAGCGACTTCTCGCCAAATTCGCTGCGCGCCCCGACATTCCGCCTCGCCAGCGCAAGACTCTGCTGCGCCGGCTGCGCGCTTATCTTGCCCTAGAGCGGGGCGCCGTAGCCTGGCATAGCGGGCGGCGCATCAAGGCGGCAGTGGAGGTCGCTCGATCCTTGGCGATCTTCCCGAGGTTGAGTCTGCAGATCGAGCGCTACTGGTCGCAGACAGACCAGCTGAGCCGTAGGCGTTGACACTGCCGCTAAAATCCCTGCTAAGGGGGCATCCACGTCGCAGTGGCCTCATGCCCCGATCGGCGTAAAGTATTCCTCAAGTTCAGGATAGGGGAAGAAGTGGTGATCGTTCACGCCACGCGTGGCGCGGGCGAGAAAATAGCCCCTCCCGATCTTCAGTTCCTCGTCTTGCCGGATTAGGATGCGCTCGGACAAGATCTCGAAATAGCTCGTTTCAAGTGCGATCCTAAGCGCCGGCATGCTGAAGGCATTCCAGGTTGAGCGGTCCAGTGCATAGATTTTGCGATGATCGAGCTCGATGATGGCCGCGTCAGTGTCGAGCAAGACCGCCGTCTCCATCAGCAGCAAGCCGCCGTCCTTAAGTGTCCGCCGCAGCTTCGCGAATGCATACTCTGGGTACCGAAGATGATAGACGATCCCGAAACACTGGATGATGTCGAAGCTCGCCTTTCCGAATATTTCGTCGCAATTGTACACCGATGCATCACGGAAAGTTGCCTTCGAGTCGAGCAGTTGCTTCGCAATCTGGAAAGTCTCGGGCCCCTCACCGAATACCGGTCGCAGCGATAAAATGTCAGAGCCGATGACCTCGGCGGCACCGTTGCGTTCGGCTTCGAAAGCCCAACGACCATCCCAGGTGCCAGTATCCAGTACGCGCTTGCCGTGATAGTCGACCTTCTTGATTTCGGCGAGTATCTCGTTCCAGAAAACGTCCCACTCATAGCCGGGCGTCACCACCCCGCCGCCGACGTCTATTTTGTGGTACCATTTGAGCTCGGCCATCCGGGCGAGCAGTGCTGCGCGGTCCATCTCGGTGTCCTGTCGGAGGCCGGCGGATCCGGCGCCGCTTCGATAAGTGCCGCCGGACGAAGCGTCAAGATAGAGTTGGACCAGTAAAACGAGCGCAGCGATAACTGACAAGTTCTGCGTATTGCCCGTGATGTGCGGCCCGCGTATGTAGCAGCGATGCGAGTAACGTTCGTCAACGATTGCGGCTTCGTGGGAGGAGCCGGCATCGGTCAGCGCAGGCAAGTCCAGGCTCTTGTTGACATCGGCCATGACGTCGATGTCGTCTGTTGGCTCGACCATCCCGCTCCCGATCCCTTACCGCTGCGTAGCCGGACGCCCCGCGGGAGCTTTCTTGGCGTCTCGAAGCACCCGAATATCCACTCTGACAATGGGCTCGACGACGACGCCATTGCCGATGCAGTGCTGGCGGAGGTGGCGGCTCGGAAGCCTGACACAGTCGTGTTTGGTAATCTACATTGGGCCAAATGGCCCTTGCGAACAATCTTGCGCGTGCGAGACGCAGGGTTTCCGACCGTGGCATATATGCACGACTGCCATTGGGCCACCGGGCGCTGCGCCTATTTCGGTGATTGCGGCCGCTATGTCGTGGGGTGCGACGCCGCCTGCCCAACGCCTACTGAATACCCTTCGCTCGACCCGGCGCTCATCTCCGATGCCTGGGCGGAGCGGCGCGGCGTCTTCACCGGCGAAGGACGCATTCCGATTGCCACAAACAGCAACTGGACGAGCGAAGTGGCCCGACGGGCCTTCGACGACCGTGCCCTGGTCTCTACGGTGGCGCTCGGCCTAGACGAAAAACTCTACCGACCTTCTTCGCGGTCCCTCGCGCGGTCGCTCCTGAATTTGCCAGAGGAAGGGATCGTCGCAATCGTGGGCGCCGTTAATCTTGCTGAAGAGCGCAAGGGCGGACCGATGCTGCGCGGCGTGCTGGAGGCGCTTGCCCGCGACTGCAAAGTTACGGTGATCGGATTCGGTCACAATTCCGAGTACATCACTGGCGTGAAGGGCTTCGGCAACATCGTCGATGAGCGAATGATGCCGATTCTATTTAATGCTGCCGACCTAATGATTAACGCTCCTAAGGACGAGGCTTTTGGGCAGACCTTGATGGAGGCGGCCGCATGCGGACTGCCCCTCGTGGCAACGCGTGTCGGCGGCGGCGGCGAGGTGGCCCGCGCGGACGAGAACGCGATCCTTGTTTCCTATGGCGATATAGATGCGATGGTCGAAGGTGTGTCGCGTCTGGCGCTAGATGGCGACATGAGACGTGCATTCGGGCGGCGTTCGCGCGAGATCGTCGAGCGCGATTTTTCGGTCGAGGCGCACGCGGAGCGTTGGGCGCGCTTGTTCGACGCACTAGGAATGGATCAAGAATGATTCGGGCGATCAGCAATGTCGAATTTGTCTGTCTGGCCGGAAATGCAGCCGCAATCGCGCCTTGGCTCCCCTTCGTGCGGGGGCTCGCCGATGGAGTGAAGCGTAGTGGTGGCCAAGTCTGCGTCGCCACCGACGAGGTCCATCACGAATTACTGCACTTTCTTGCGCCCACGGTCGAGCTCAGGCCCCTACCGGCCGATATGGCCCGCCCGGATCCGTCGCCGACTTCGCTGCGCCTTGTTTTCAATGGATTCTCCGACCGGCCGCCGCGAGGCGCCCTTGTACTCGACGCCGGCGGCGGACTGCTCATTGATCATGTCATCGCCACGTTCAGGCGCTCGCGCGTTCTGCACGTGATCCTCGAGGATCTAGACGGTATACCACTCGCGACTGCTGGAACTCCGCAATCGCTGCGAGCAAGCGGCCCGGCGAATTATCGTAGCGTTGCCGTTGCTTACGGGATCAACGTCGACCCCGCATACATAGAACACCCTGAGAGAACTGAGGCAGAGCATACCCGCCATATTGCAGACCTAATTGAACGTTTTCAGCTGATTCCTTCCCGCTATATGGTACTGGCCTTCGACGCTGGTCAGTTTGCGACGGCGAACGGACGGGCGGTTGTCCGGGCAGTTGCCGATCGACTCATCGAGCAGAATACTAACTGCGTAGTGCTCACCGACCATATTGCCGGGACCCATCTAGACTGTCTTGGACCGGGCGCTCTCAATGCCCGCACGGTTTTATTCAGCGACCTTGGTGCTGCCGATCTAGCCTGTCTCA
This sequence comes from Allobosea sp. 2RAB26, assembly GCF_052115465.1. Lineage (NCBI taxonomy): Bacteria > Pseudomonadati > Pseudomonadota > Alphaproteobacteria > Hyphomicrobiales > Alloboseaceae > Allobosea > Allobosea sp. 2RAB26. The sequence goes on from NZ_JBFRGS010000004.1 coordinate 440,228, forward strand.
TTCATGGCAGCTCCGGCGTGATTACCAATCGCGCTGACTTAGCGCATCTTATCGCCCATCTCGACCATCCGACACTTTCGCTCTGGGGAGGCCTCGCCTGGGACCACCACCTGCCGGAGGCAGCGCGTGGCGTGGCGGTCGGGATTGGTTTACCGATGACGACGGATGGATGTGTGCCGAGTTGCGTCCTCTCCACCAAGGCGGTGCTCAGCGGGCTCGGAGAGATTGCACCGCTGCAGCGCGAACTCCGCGTCATTCGAGACGAAGGCGCGGACAAGTCCGATTTTTTGGATTACCTGCGCACCTTCAAACGCCCTCCGCGCGGCATTTTCACGGGCGGCCGCATAATTGGCGCCGCTCCTCCACCCCCCTTCACCAGTGCGAACTCCACGATCGACCGAGGCGAAGCTAAATGACGTGCTTTTCGATTGTCACGCCATCCTACAACCAAGGCATCTTCCTACGCGAGTGCCTGGCAAGCGTGGCTGCCCAGAAGGCCGAAGTCGAGCATATTGTGATTGATGGCGGATCAACCGACGGCAGTGTTGAAGTCATTCAAGAGCATGCGGATGCGCTCGCCTACTGGGTTACTGAGCGTGACGGCGGACAGTACGACGCCATAAATCGTGGCTTCGCACGCGCCACCGGCGACGTATTCGCTTGGCTCAATTCGGACGATGTGTATTTCCCTTGGACGCTGAAAACGGTCGCAGCCCTTTTCGACTCGTTCCCGCACATTGAGTGGCTCACCACGCGCTATCCGACGGCGATCGACGCCAATGGTGCCATGATCAAGGTGGGCGACATTCAGGGGTTCGACCGCAAGAGCTTTTTTGACGGCATGAACCTCGCCGGTGCTGGTTGGGAAGCTGATGGCTGGATTCAGCAGGAGTCGACCTTTTGGCGTCGCAGTTTGTGGGATCGTGCTGGTGGTAAGGTGCGCTCCGACATACGTTTCGCGGCGGATTTCGACTTATGGTGCCGTTTCTTCAAGGCTGCGCGCCTTCACACGGTCGACGTACCACTCGGCACCTATCGCTACCATGAGGCCCAAAAGACTTCGACAGCGCTTGGCACCTATGTCGATGAGGCGCGCGAGGTGCTGCTAACCCATGGCGGCCACTTCCCCGATCCCGAGAAAGCGGCTTGGCGTGCTGCCCAACGACGGCTACCTTCGGGACGTGCGAACCTCACCGCCGCCGGCTGGGCGGAACATGCTCCGATGCTGACGTATGACTGGGTCGAACGGCGCTGGACCGAGAACTAACCGCGGTCGTTTAAGTTTGGCTGGCGAGAGTATTGTGCTGCAGCGACAGAGCCGCTATCTCGATCTCCCGGCCGACACCGAGTTTATGGCCTATTTGATGCTGTGCCATCGCGGCGACGCGCAAGGCCGAACACAGGGGGCGGGGGCTGGTGACGCCGAAGTCCAGGATTTGGAATGCGGCGCGGCGTGTGTATGTCGGTCTGCGCTACCTCGAAGGGTGGCGGCCAGCTGCATCCCCTCCTCGAATTACGATTGTAACACCGGTACGTAACGGAGCGGCGACCATCGCCGAGACGATAGATTCCGTTTTGTCCCAGAATTATCCCGACCTCGAGTACATAATCGTCGACGGTGGTTCCACCGATGGAACGATCGATATCGTCCGAGGCTACGGCGACCGGATCAGCCGCGTCGTGACCGGCCGGGACCGCGGTATGTACGATGCCTTAAACAAGGGCTTCTACGGGGCGACCGGCCGTATATTCGGATATTTGAACGCCGACGACGTGCTCGAGCCGCGGGCATTGGCTCGAGTGGCAGACGCTTTCGCGCGCGGCCGAGGCGCGGTCGCGATCTATTTCGAAGATGTAGTTGACGTGAATGGCTGGCGCTTCGCGAACCGAGCCCAGCACCGCAGCGTCAGCTACCGCGACATGCTCGATGGCCACATCCTCTTTCAGGATGGTGTCTTCTTCCTTGCTGATGCGTACCGGGCGGTCGGTGGCTTCGATCCTTCCCTGAAGCTCGCCGGGGATTGGGAATTCTTTACGCGCTTGCGCGGATACGGCCGGTTTGCCCAGGCGGAAGGCCATGTCTCGGTCTTCCGCATTCGCAACGGCCAGCTCAGCGATGATTGGAACGGCTACCGCGCGGAGCAGAAGCACAGTGCCGAGGCTCTCCTCGCGGCTCTACCGGTGAGCGCTATGGGCAACCGGCTGAAAGAGAAGATGCGGTTGGTGCGCGAGGCTTCTCGCCGGCTGCGTCGTCGGCAGTTGCCGCTGTTCTTTCCGTTCTATGGCGGGCTGGAGCAGTCGCCATCAATTTCCCCGATGCCAGGCCTCACCGATGCCGCAATCTGCCCAGCCACCGGGCAGATTGCCGGGCGCCTTTTGTTCTCAAGCCCTGATACCCGTTTCGGAGACCGCGAACTCAACCGAGTTTATTTTTGCGACGCGACCGGTATTGCCGTGACATGGCCCCGACTCGACAACGATGCGTTGAAGCCGCTTTACGAGAAGCATTACTCGAACGCCAAGCCGGTGCTGATCGCCCGGCCTGGCGAGGTCTCGCCCTTCCTGCTGTTCTGGGGCGCATCGCGGCTTCTGCGCCGTTGGGCCGGGATTCCCCTCACTCATTTATCCGTAGCAGTCGAGCAACCGAACAAACCGCGGCAGGCGGCTGTGGAGCCCCACCTTTCCGCGGATCTGCCACCCGCTTCGCGGAGAGGTGTACTGCGCAAGCTCCGTACATACGCCGCAAGGGCTCACGGCAAGGCGCGGACGTGGGAAAAGGTGGGGCGCCTGGAGTCTTGGGCGGTCAAGTCCAAACAGGCTTTTCTCCGGCATGCGGTACCCCAGTTCGTCGACCGGACGCCCGATGAAATCCTCGCCGCCGTGGAACATCGGTTCCGCCGCGACGACCCTCACGTCAGGTTTCTCGACGTGGGCTGTTTTGAGGGCCACCTGCTTGACCAATTGCGAGCGACGACGCGATGGTCACTCGACGGATTGGAACTAAACGAGAATGCGGCGGCCGTCGCCTTAGGCAAGGGCCACACTGTCTGGCGAGCGAGTGCCGAGAGTGCGCTTGATGTGTTGGATTTCGGTCGTCGTTACGACATTATTTTCCTCGGTCAAGTGATCGAACACCTGACCGACCCGCGGGCGGCCCTGATACGGCTGGGCATGCTTTTGGAGCCGAACGGGCTTCTGGTAATGACAACACCAAATCTCGATTCCTGGCAGATCAGATTATTTGGCCCGAGCTGGGCGCATTGGCACGTGCCTTATCATCGCCACCTATTCACGCGCCGAGGCGCGCGCAATCTAATGGACGCAGCGGAGTTGAGGATTCGTCGGCTTCGGACCGCCTCGCATCCGTACTGGACCTGCCTGTCCGTGCAGCAGCATTTACTCGGTCTTAATGGCGCCGTCTCGCACAACACGCCACTGCCGCGTGAAATCGGGCTGTCGGCACTCAAATTGGCCACTCTGTCGAAATATCTGCACGATCCGTTCGGTCGGGGCGACTACTTGATCATCGTCGCGGAGAAGATGTGATGACTTATCCTCTGATCTCCATCGTTACGCCATCCTTCAATCAGGCGCCTTTTCTGGGAAAGGCCATGAAGAGCGTACTGACGCAACGATATCCTCACGTCGAATACATAGTGATGGACGGCGGATCGACCGACGGCTCGCGCGAAATCATTGAACGGAACGCGCATCGGCTCGCCTATTGGCGCTCTGAGAAGGACGGTGGGCATGCCGCTGCGGTGGCCGATGGGCTTGGCAGAGCAACCGGCGAAATCCTTGGCTTCCTCAACTCCGACGACATGCTGCTGCCAGGGGCGCTCGAAGCAGCCGCGACCTTCTTCGCCAAGCATCCAGACATCGACGCTGTTTACGGTCACCGGGTAGTCATTGATGCCGACGATGTAGTGACAGGTGTTTGGGTCCTTCCGCCCCATTCGGACTACCTCATGATGCGCTGGGATCTGATCCCGCAGGAAACCTGCTTCTGGAGGCGGAGGATCTTCGAAAAGGCTGGTAACATTGATGCCCGGCGTCGATTCGCGCTCGATTATGATCTCTTCATCCGCTACATGCGTGCCGGGCGTTTCGTACGGTTGAACCGCTTTCTCGGCGCCTTCCGGGTTCATGAGGGCTCGAAGACAACTGTCGACCATGCGACCATCGGCAAGGCCGAGATCGCAGAAATCCGCTCCGATTTTGGGCTCAAGGTGTCGGCGCGACAGGAGACGATCGGTAGCATGTTCAGTGCCTATGTACAGCTACGCAGTCGCCTCTATGTCGAGGGACGAGGCCGTCGGCGTCCGGGTGCACCCACTAGGGCGGGCTATCCCATCGGAGAGTTGTGGGGGCACCTACTCGACGAAGAGACCCCGAGTTCCGGAGTTTGCTGATGCTCAATCCGTCCTATCCCGACCTTCAGGAGCCACTGTTCTGGAAACTGTTCGAACGCTGGAGTTCTCATTCGCTCTTGTCGCCTGAGCGGTTGAACGCCCTTTACGAAAGCGCCAAGCACCTCGTTGCAGCAAACATTCCCGGGGCAATCGTGGACTGTGGAGTTTATCGAGGTGGGGGATTCTGCCTTGTCCTGGAGGCACTGGTACAATTCGGCGATACTGATCGGGACGTCTACGCCTTTGACACGTTCCAGGGCTTCCCGGAAGGAATCCGCGACGTATCGATAAATGGCGACGTGCTGACTAGAGACGCCTGGGTGACAGGGGATTTCCAGCATATAACAGCTCAAAACGTGGCGCAGACAGGCTACCCTATGGCACGTGTCCATTTGGTCCGAGGGCCGGTGGAGGCCACGATCCCAGCCCATGCGCCGAATCGGATAGCCCATCTTCATCTAGATACCGACTACTATGAGTCGACGCTGCACGAACTGGTGCATCTGTGGCCGCGCCTGTCGTCGGGAGGAACCCTCATTATCGACGATTACGGTCATTTCGAGGGTTGTCGACGGGCTGTCGACGAGTACTTCGCCGCCAATGGCCCACGACCGCTGCTTCATCGTACCGACTATACGGGTCGGCTAGCTATCAAGCCCTAACGGCCCCGGAGCGCACCACCAGCGCGCTGCCGAATTGGCCGATCGGCACCGTACCGGGTGCGACTAGGTCGTGGTTAGGCTCGGGGGCGAGTTGCACAATGATTCGCCCGCCGATTTGGTCACGGTGCAGGGCGTCCCTGTCGAGAACAAAGGCGACCCACGCTTCCTCGACGGGACAAGGTGCGAGCCCAAGGCCTGAGACTAGAGCTTCGACCTGGTTGAATCCCGGACCATCGCCGACCACGGCAAATTTGTCGGGGGCGCCAGCTAGCATTTCCATGACTCCAATAAGCGTCTGGTCCGAAAGCGCGTCCCCCGCCTCCTGAGCGTCCAAGAACGCAGCCATACGCTGCTTCGCTTCCCACGCAACCCTTGGAGGGAGCTTCGCCGAAGCAATCGGTTTTGCCACGAGGGGCTGTATTCCGAGACGAAGGATACGGGCGAATCGATCCGCCATCGCCTGAGCCCTCGACGGAACACCATCGGGAAACAAATAACGCAGCCCCCAGTGCGGCACAGCCGCAGTAGCGGGGCAGCCATTTCGTAAGCTGATAAGGAACCCTTCCCGCAAGGCCAGGCGCTGACGGTTGGTCGAGGCTCCGCCCGCCCACATGTGGCCGTGGAGGGTCGGAGCGTACACCCCGGGGATACCGGCGAGCGCCACACGCAGGAACCAGTCATAGTCCGACGCGATACGGTAGTCCGTACGGAACAGGCCGACATGCGCAAAGATCGAACGGTGCGCCAGCACAGTGACTTGGAAGAGGGCCGGCATGGTTAGGCGGATCTTCGAGGAATAGTCGGCATCACCGGGGAGATAGATGTCCTGCCCGCGGAAACCGTGCATGGTCATGTTGCCGAACACCCATAGCGATCCGCTGCGTTCCAGAGCGTGTACAGCGGTCTCCACTTGGTCGTCGGAGTACGCATCGTCGCTGTTGAGGAAAGCAATATAGTCGCCATTGGCAAGGGCTGCGCCCTTGTTGAAGGCCTCATAAATTCCGCCGTCGCGCTCGCTGATCCAAGCGCTAACTGCATTCAAGTTACGCGCGATCACATCGAGCGTGCCGTCGGTCGATCCGCCGTCGACGATGATGTACTCGATGTTTGGGTACTTCTGCAGGTTGATCGAGTCGATGGTGCGCTGCAGCGTTCTTTCAGAGTTGAACGTCGCCGTGACGATAGTGACCAACGGAGCAGCCGCGTCAGGAATAGAATGGCGATTGCCCCGGACGGCGCGCTGTCTCGTGTCCATATAGTCAGCGAATTTCGGGCATGCGCCGCGTTCTTTGACGCCCAAGTTTCGCTCCTCGTCTCCAACGGAGCGGACATAAAGGCAACCTACATAAAAGGCAAACAACATCCCCGCCGTGCTTGGCGAGCACGGCGTACGTGGGATATAGGACCGACCTTACTATGAGGAGATTGTAAGTGCTCATTGAGAAGGTCAAGTCGATTCCGGGCTGGCTCCATGACGTTGCAGGTCACGCTACCACTGCATTGTTGGCGTATCAGACGCAAATGGGACGCAGCGGCCCCGTCGTCGAGATCGGTGTGTTCGGCGGACGCTATCTGGCTCTCCTAGCCGACCAGGCCAATGCTGCCGGCGACCGGACGATCGGTATCGATATCTACATCTACATCGACGAAGAGACCGTACTCAAAAATCTACAGTCAGTCGGCATCGCGACGGGTTCCGTTTCCCTCGTGCGGGCTGACAGCACCGGACTGGACGCCGCAGCTTTCCTGGCGATGTCGGGAGGCAAGCCGCGCTTCGTAAGCGTCGATGGTGACCATGCAGCCAATGCGGTCTACCGCGACTTGATGATTGTGAGGGACACGATGGCGCGTGATGGCATCTGCGCGATCGATGACTTTCTCAATCCCCTCGCGTTCGGTGTTAACGAGGGCGTCAATCGTTTGTTCTTCGAAGGAGCATCGGGCGAACTGCGCCCCGTTTGCTACACGGGAGGCAAGCTCTTCGTCGCCTTCCCCGAGCATGTCGAGCGCTACCAATCGGTTCTCGAGGCCTTTGCAAGGGAAGATCTCTCTGTGCCGGAGACAGCTCGTTTCCGGGAACTGGCGGCGCAGAACCGCGCCTACGTCATGCAGCCGCTCTTCGGCCATGAGGTCCTCGTCATCGGTGAACGCTGAGTTCGCTCAGCGCGCGCCGCCTGGGATTGTCAGGAATTTCGTGTGCGGGCGGCGGGTTGAATCAGGCGGCCATTGCCCTGGTGAAGCGCTCGCCGAAGATGACGGCAAACTGAGCCTTTGCCATGACCCATTCACGCGGCCCCATCTTCCATTCCTTTTCGGAGCGGTTCAAAACGAGGAAGAGAAGCTTCATCACAGCCCCGTGGGTCGGGAAGTGACCTCTGGCTCGGACTGCGCGGCGCAGTTTCGCGTTCACGGCCTCGATGGCGTTCGTTGTGTACAAGATCCGGGGGACGTCGGAATGAAAGGCGTAGAACGGCACGACCTCGCTCCAGGCGCGCCGCCAGCTCTGGGCGATGGCTGGGTATCGGCGTCCCCAAAGACCGTCCTCGAAGGCGCGTAGTTCCGCTTCGCCGGCTTCCGCATCAACGGCCCGGTAGATCATCTTGAGCGCGGCGGCGACGGGCTTGTCGTCACCGTTTTGCGGCCGTAGCCGTTGCGGCTGTTGCCGCCTTCCTCGCCCGCCAGATGATGATCCATCTCGGCGTTCAGGGCCCACTCCGCCAAGGCCTTCTTCAGATCGTCGAGCAGGCCATTCGCATCGGAGGCCGTCTTGGGATCGGCGCCGGCCAGCAACTGGTCCAGGAGTGCGCAGGAATGCGGCGAGCTTTGCGTCGTGCCATCGGGAACCTCCTTCGGGTCCATTATGGCCCCCCGCACACGAAATTCCTGACAGTCCCCGCCGCCTTAAATCACGTCGCGCACATCCGACCGCACCCGGCGAACGAAACGCTGGCCAAGAAACAGGACGACTATTGGGGCTGCGACCATCAGGATCCAAATCCAGAAGGACGGCAGTACACCGTCGAAGAGCGCGCCTCGGATCGAGCGCAGATACCAGGCCGCAGGGTTGAAGTCCTGCAAAATGCGCAGCCTTTTCGGCATGCTCGCCTCAAGCACAATGACCGGCGAAAGCCACATCGCGAACTGCAGGACCAGTCCGAGTACTTGGCCGGTATCGCGGACGAACACATGGATCGGGCTCAGGAGCAGGCCGATCGCAATTCCAAGGCTGGAGAACAGAATCGCCACGACTGGCACCACGAGCCAGGTGACGCTCGGAACCACACCCGCCATGAGCGCCGCCGCGAGCACAAGTGCGACCGAGATCAGCATGACCACAGCAGAGCCGATGCCGCTGCGCACCACGAACAGCCATTCCGGCAATGCGATCTTGCGCAAATAGTGGGCATTGTCGACCAGTGCCATGGTGCACCGCGAGGTCGCGTCTGTGAATGCGAGCCAGGGCAGGAGACCGGCCGAAAGCATGATCGCGAAATTCGCCGCGCCGCGCCCCGCGGCCCCGCGCGTCGGCATGATTTCAGAAAAGACGAAGGTGAAGACCAGTATGAGGCCTAGGGGCTGGATGACGTGCCAGAGCACGCCCATGCCGGTGCCGGCGTAACGCTGCCGCATTTCTATGAGCGCGTTTCCGAAGACGAAGCTTCGCCAGAGGTTCAACTGATTGATCACTTGGCATCAACCTCCCGTCTGCTCGCCCGCTAGCGTGACCCGCAGTCCGGCAACGCCGTAGAACGGGCTTGTTGGCTTGTCCCAGAAAATGAACAAGGGGCCCAGCATAATCGGCGCAGCAGGAGGCTTCTCGGGGGCGGCCTGGTGGCGTCTGCGCGGTTCGAACGCGAAGGTGTATTGCCCTACGCCAACCTCAAGATCGACGTGAAAGCGCACGATGATCGTTTCGCTCGCCGCAAGCGATTTCAGTGGCCGGCCCGACAGCGCCGCCCCGAAGCCGAAGACAGGCTCGCCAAACCGGTTATAGATCGCAAGAGCAATGTCAGGATCGGACACGTCCGAGACAGCGGCGATTATCGCCTCGAAGGTTACGCGCGCGCCGATGCGAGCCGCCGCGATCCCTTGCCCCCCCAAGCCGACGCAGCGAGCAGCCACCAGACGTAACGCGCCATCTTCTGAGTCGATCGGCCCGTGCGGCAGCACGTTACCTTCCTGGATCAGGTCGACGAGCGCACCGCGGGATGACCCGCTGTGCCTGGGCTCGTCCGCGATTTGTTCAACAGGCTTCTGCGCGCACTGGGCGTCGTCCCCGCGATCGGAGGCAACCTTGCGCCCAAGCGAGGTGTGGTATCGATTGACCACCTCGTCCGGCCTGCCGATATAACGCTGCCGCCCGCCCTCGAGCAGCAGTGCCCGGTCGCATAAGCTTTGGACGGCGCCAGTATCGTGCGACACGAAGACAATCGTTGTTCCGGCGGCTTTGATGCGCTCGATCTCTCGATAGCACTTCTGCTGGAAGAAGATGTCCCCGACGCTTAGCGCCTCGTCGACGATAAAGATGTCGGGCTCCATGAAGATGTAGGTGGCGAAGGCCACACGCACGAACATGCCCGACGAATAGATCCGCATAGGCCGGTCGAAGAACTCACCGACATCGGCGAAGGCCTCAATGTCAGCCATGCGTGAGCGCGCGTAGTCCGGGGGGAAGCCGAGAAGCGAGGCGCTCGCGATCACATTCTCACGGCCCGTTAGTTGCGGGTTCATTCCTGCGCCGAGCTCGAGCAGAGCAAGGATGCGTCCGTGCTTCCGAATCTCTCCGGAGGTCGGCACCAAAGTACCCGTAAGCAGCTTGAGAAGGGTGCTCTTGCCCGAACCGTTGGCGCCAATGATGGCGAAGCACTCACCCTTGCCAATCTCGAATGAAACGTCGCGCAGCGCCCAGATTTCTTCGGCGCGATGAGGGTTCGCTGAGAATAGGTCGGCGAATCGGTCGCGCACTCGCTGATAGAGACGAAACCTTTTGCTGAGCGAACGCACGGAGACCGCGACCTCGATCGCTTGTGTCGGCGCGGCTCCCATAACGTCGCTTGTTGTGATCATTCCTGCCCGCTCATCAGTAGGGTCAATCAATCGACGGTTTCGAAAAGATGCGGAAGTCGGATTCGGCCCGCGAAGTCCATTGGTTGTGTGCCACTCAATATCCTCAGCGGCCCAAGCCTCTCCCGCGTGTCGTGGTGCACGCCAGAGTCGTCGCTCACGGAGCCGTGATTGTCACCCGCAACAACTGTGAGCCAGTAGTCGCCAGGGGCAATATCACAGCTGATCACGAAGTGGGCCGTGAGGCGCTCACCTTCCATCACGGCGCCCCGCAGATTGGCGAGGTTCTTAAGGCTGGTCCCGAAGAGCAGGGCGCCGTGCACGTCATTGAGCAGAAATCCCAGATTCGGACTCTGGACCAAGCGCTTCGCTACAGCGGCTATCTGTACATTGAGGCGCTCTCCAATGTGCCGGGTGGTGCAGTGGACGCCACGCTCGTCGCTCAGAAACACGTGCTCAAGAATCAGAGCGCCTTCGCCATAACCTTCTACGCCTTCAATCAGGTTCCGTGCCGGCATGCTCGTCGTCACTAGATACTCCACGTCTTGATCCCGCGCGCGCGGGGCGGGGAAGCAGCCGGTTCGTTTGAACAGTTTTGGCGCTGGAGACAAGTGGATCGCAGCTCGACTGCGCTCTCATGGGGCCTCTCTGCCCGCTTCGCTTCGCCGGAACGAACTCAGCGCTGGATAAAATCTGGGGGCAACGTCACCGCGGCCCATCAGAGGGGCAGCCCCGTTGGCAAAGTCTCCTTTTGGCTCCAGCCGAAGGTATACGCCACGGACCAATTTAAGGAAGTTTGGCATCGTCTCGGAACCCATGTCGGCCGGTCTGACGGGCGCTACGCCGCCAAGCCCAACACCTCTCCGATCTGGTCGGGCCAGCGTTTTATGACGGCCGTCTGAATCGACTCGCGCCGGATTGTGGTCATCTGGCAGAAGCCGCCCACGCCCGCGACAGACTTCCCAACGCCGGCATGTGGACCTCGCACTCGGCGCTGTTGCTCCATTAGAGCGACGCCGATCTCAACAATTGTCTCGCCGGGTTCGATACGCGCCAGCCGTTCGTCCAAGGCTGCGTCGTATGGTGCAATCGCCACCGGACCGAGGGGGATCAGTGTCCAGGCTGGTCCGTGCAGGTTGTGGCTAGTGACGACATAGCTCTCGGGTCTATCCCGACTTACAGACCAGCCGGCTAGAAAGACCTCAACCTCCGGACTAGTGGCACAAAGCGCCCATATCTCCTGATCGAGTGAATAGACGTTCGACACGGCCAGCGCGAAGGATTCGGCCAACTCATCGAAGCTGCCGTAGGCAGTGTTCAAACCCTGTACGAGCCCGTCGAGGAAACCCGCCGGCCCGCGGCAGGAAATCGCTCCGTTCAAGTGCGCGAGAATAGATACCTTTTGCCCGACCGCACCGAGCGTGCCGTTGCCATAGTAGGACGCCGCGTCCGTAAACATGTGAATGGCGTCGTCAGTCTTGATGATGTTGCAGGCGCTCATGGGCGCTTAACTCCATAAATTGTTCCGATGGGACCGGACCCCACCAAGGCCGCTTGGAGCGCAGCCTTTCCGAGGCTCTTGGCCAAATTCTTGATGACGTCTTCGGCCTTCCCGCCTTCGAAAACGATGTCTTCCAAGCCGTCGAGGACAGCGTCCCCGAAGTACTTTTGTGCGTCCTGCGACGCCTCAAAGGCCTTGGTGACCTCCTCGACTTTGACCTTGGCGTTGGCGTAGCCGGTGGCCGCTTCGTCGATCTTCTTTTTCAGTTCGATCGTGACGGGGATGTTGGCCTTTTTTGCTGCGGTTTCGAGATCCAGCGCGGCCCGGGCTTTGGTGCGCTCGAACGTAGATTTTCCGACGCTCTCGGCTTCGAGGTTCAGCGCAGCGGTGCGCTTCTGGATCGCCGCTAGTTCACGCTCGTAAGCGTCGAGCTTTTCCTTGGAAGAGCCGCCGCCTTTGCCGTCATTGTCGTCGCCCGCGAGTTTGAAGTCCTTGAGGGATACGGGCTTGATCGTCGGGCCGCCGAGCCCAGCCGGACGTGACGGTGGCTGCGGCGTGCCCGGCGCCCCAATACCGGCGGGGATGTTGCCGAAGTCCCCAGCATCGCGTCCCGCCTGAATGAAGCGCTCGCGCTCCGCCGCATCCCGCGCGGCCTTGGCCGAGGGGTTCTGCGCACCCTGATCGAGCCGGCGTAGTTGCTCCTCGATACCGGCGCGCTCCGGTCCGATGGCGCCGCGTAGCTTCGCTTCGAGAATGGTTCGCTGCTGTCGAGCCGTATCAGCCTGTGCTGATGACAGCGCCCCAGTCAGAGCCGAGCCAGACTGGGCCGCCAAGTCTGAGACGGCCTTGAGCAGGCCCAGAACCTTGAGCGTGGCGGAAGCCGCGGCTTCACCTACTCCGCCAACACTGCCCGCGACCTTGTCGAGGCCAGAAGCAAGGGCCGGCGTAACACCTACCGCCTTGTCGAATTCTCCAACCGCCAGCGTTAGCTCGTTCTGGAGCTTTGTCATGGCCTGCGCAGTCGTCAGCGTGGCGCCTGCCAGTTTATCTTCGAGGAGCGGTGCTCCGGCCTGAATGGCGCGGAAAAAGGCCTCCGAAGAAACCTTGCCGTCCTTCACCAGCGCGGTCAGCTTGGATACGTCGCCGCCCGCTTCCTTCAGACCAGCCGCCGCCGCCTGCAGCAGCGGGTACATGCCGTCCAAAAGCGAATTGTACTCCTCGGCCTGGACCTTGCCGCCGGAGAGCGACTGTCCAAGCTGCAGCAGCGCGCCCGAGGCTTCGGTCGCCGACGTGCCGGAGACGCGCAGGGACTGCGCTACGATATCGGTCAACCCGAGCAGATCGCCCGAGGTTGCCTTTAGAGTGGTTTGGGCCTGGCTGACGCGGCCATAAAGCTGCGCCAGCGCCTCGAGGGGCACGGCGTTGCGCTGTGCCGAGGCGAAAAGCTGATCAAGGGTGCCAGCAGTGTCTTTGACCCCGGCAACCTTCAGTGTGTTGACGATCCGGGTGTACTCGTCGGCGGTCTTGCGTAGCTCGTTGAGGCCGAGTCCAGCGGCGATTCCGCCTAACGCGCCAGCAACGCGACGACCAAGCGCCGCAAAGCTGGCGCCTACCTTGGACTCCATTTGCGAGGCCCGGTCTTCTAAACTTTTAAATACGCGGGATGCCTGTGCATTCGCCCGCTTGAGCTGGTTCTCGAAGCGCTGGGCGCTCACCTCGAGGAGGAGCGAGAGTTTTTCGGCGTCTACTGACATAGAGATTCCTGCCGCGGTGCGGCGCTACTAAAGGTGAATGGCCAGCCGGCCCGTGGTCGCTATGTTGCGCCTGTCGCTGGGGAGGGAACGCCTGCGGCTCAAGCCGGCAGCGCTCCCAAAATGAGTGCGCCGGCTCGCTCGGTCCGCCTGAGCAAACTACCGTGCAGCAGGACCGCCCACACTCAATCGTCGGCGATCTCACCGCCAAATTTCAAATGAAACGCGTGAGCCTGGCGCTCTTCAGAAAAACTGACGCGAATGCGATGCCGGGCGGGCTGCATGCTGACTTTTGCTTGGTGAGGTATATGCCGTTCGGCGAGCCAAATGCTGACGCCGAACAATTGCTCGTTGAGCGTATCGGCATCGAGCGCGAGGTTGACGGCGTAGTGGGCTGCGCGTCCGACGTCCGGGGCTATCGCGGTAAGCCGGTCCGACATGGGCATTATCCCTTGCCAAGAGTCCGTCAGCATCCGCATAGGCGATCTATATGATATCAGAATGACAGGGAGCACCGTCAATGTCACGTCCCGCCCGCGTGCCGGTACATCCGCGGTCGCGCGGGCGGGGTTCGTCGCTACCGTTCAGGCGTGACCAAAACGGTTGCAGAGTCTTCGGTGACGGAGACGAGTTCGTCGCAAGCATCATCGTCATTTTTGACGATCAACACGCGGTCGAAGCCGTCCGCTTTGGGGCCGTGGATGGTGACGGTGAACGGCTCAGTAATCTGGTTCATTTCATTCCCTCGAGGATGAGCGCGCGGACATCCTCGTTCGCGTTGAAGAAGGATACGAGTTTGTCGACCGGGTCGGGGTTCGGCGGCGCGGGTGGCCATAAATCCGCCTAGCGCGGCCGCTAGATTGGCTTGGCCGTTAGGAAGGGACCGCCTGCGGCACGAGCCGGCAGCAGCTCCAAGAGGTGAGCGCGCCGGCTTACTCGACCAGCCGCTATGCCTGCCAGGTGATCAGCGGCAGTTCGGAAACGATAGCCTCGACAGTCGGCTGTGGGCGTTGCCCGCCTTCGACCTTCGCCAATTCTGAATAGGCGTAAGCCCACACGGCGTCGCGCCAGGCCACGAAAATGGCGGCCTGAGATGCCCAAGCGGGAACGGTCGAGTTGACGTAAGAGGCGCAGGTGATTCCGCTATCGTAACTACGCTGCTGTGCCGTTGCGTCCACATGCGCCTGGATAGCATAGCGGTAATCGTCCGATGTTGCAGGCTGCGTCGCGCGTGGCTGGATCGTTCCGCCACCGTCAAGCCAGGCATGCAGATCAATACGCGCCGCCGTATCGGCGGGGAGATTGATATTGGTGGCGACCGGCCCCCGGCCATCGCTGTAGGCGATCGACACCGCTCCGTCAGGCCCGGTCGATGTGACTTGCTCGATCATGTCAGAGATCCGCTGAAATAAAGACGGCGTAGCCGGCATAGATCGGCCCCGCCGCCGCGCTGCGGGCGAAATCGACGATAAACGACGCCGTCACTGATGGAGAATTGACCAGACCGCAATTCGAGAAAGTGCCGCCTGCCAGAGCCGCGGTTGGCACCGCTCGCATAGGCTGGAAATTGACCGTCCCGTAGATATCTTGGTTGGCCGCCGTGGCTACCGTCGATAGCTGCCATTGCACCAGCTGACAGAACCGACGGCAGAGCAGAAATTCGAGTGAGGCCGGACGGGCTTCGAAGGAGGTCGGGGTGCTCCCTGGCTCGATCTGCGGATAAGAGACCGTTCCACCCGTGAACTTCACTGTGCAGTTCGTGCCGGCCGTCAGCGTGAACGTCGCGCCCTTCGTTTTTGCGACGCCGTCGATGGCGCAGGTCGCGGTCCCCGTCCAATTGATGACGTAGGTTCCGCTGACGAGAATGTCGGCGCCGTCGATTACCTGAACGACAGTCCCGGCCGAGATGGTCATCGCGCGGCCGGATACGCTGTATGTCGCTCCGCCGGTATCAGCCTTCCACCGGTCGTAGCCAAAGTTTCCCGAAGTCAGGGCGCCGCCCGCATGGGCGCGCTGATTGACCAGAAATGACGCGTTGACCAGCAGGTTGCGGACGCCGGAAACTGCACCTGCACTGCTGGTGATGATCCCGAGCGCCTGCGCGCCGGTCATTGCCTCTTGCGAACCAGGGCCGGCAGTCGCGCGTCCCATCAGAACAGAGGTAGCAACGTCCGCCTGCTTTGCGAGCGTGACGGCCTTATCGGCAATGCCCGCAGTTGCCACATCGCCAAACCCAACAGACGCGCCCGATCGCCGGAGAACATGCCCGTCAGTTCCGGCCGTAATGTCCGCCGGATCGCCGGAGGAATTCGCCGAGCGTCCGATAACCGAAAGAGCGGCGCTATCGCGGAGCTTCGCATCATCAACGGCGTTGTTGTCGACCGTCCAGGCTGTCCCGCCGCTGGAGACGGTAATGTCCCCCTTGTCCCCGTCGACCACCGACCCCGCCGGCCCTTGGTCGCCACGGGGAAGCGTTAGGTTCAACGTCTGATTCGGTGCGGTGCCCGTGATCGTCGCAGACGCGCTCCCCGCGGGCGGGCTCGTCGTGACCGTGCCGATAGTCAGCGTATTCGCGGGTCCGGTAGCACCCGTATCGCCGCGCGGAATGTCGAAGTTGAATACGGCCGCAGCGGACGTGCCGCTGTTTGTCACGGACGCATTTGAGCCGGCCGCCCCCGTCGTTGTCGTGCCGGCGGCAACAGTCGCCGCGTCTCCAGTGGCGCCGGTATCACCGCGTGGAATGGTCAGGTTGAGTGTTTGACTTGGTGCTGCGCCCGTAATTGACGCTGCCGCTGGCGCGCCCGCAGCCCCGGTCGTAACTGTGCCAACCGCTAGGCTATTCGCTGGACCAGCAGGCCCGACGCCGCCAATCGCCGTTACGACGGCCTGATTGCCGCCCCAGCGCACCGTCGCCTGATTGCCGCGGACGCCGTAAACGAGATTCCCGGGCTCGTCGTAAATGATCCGAACGGCCATGAGGCGCAGAGCCTGGCCGCTTGTCTTGTCGACGAGGTCCGCCTGGTACTCGCTGCGCGCCCAGCCCGCCATGCTGGCCTTGGGGTACAAGGCAGTCAGGTCGTTGGTGCCTGCAAGGATAAGCCCCGCGCCGATCGTCAGGGTCGCCTTGAGCGCGTTCGACGACCGCTCGCGCACTTCTATCTCGAGCGTGCGACCGCTCAGATTCAGTCCGTCAAATTTTAGCTGAAAGCGTAGATCCTCGGCTGTCGATATGGGGAAGACAGCAATCGTATTGCTCATGGAGATATCCAAAAAAGAAAAGCCGCCCGAAGGCGGCTGAAAAGGAATGAACTGGGGTAAATTTGCTTCAATCGAAGAACTCATCCGCCGGGTCCGGTTCGCCGGGCGCATCGGGCAAACCAACACGGCTAGCATCCGCCGGGGTGGCGCCCATCTGGCCGAGACACTGCCGCAGGAGGTTCATCGACTGTGTGCCGACTTCCTGGCCGGAGATCATGCGGCCCATCACAGTCGCCGCAATCGCCGTGATGCCGCGGTGGGACTGGTTCAGCCAGGGGATGCTCGAGCGCAGTTGCTCCCATGCCTCCCGCGGCTTTGTGGTGGCGGTGTCCAACAGCCATTCCGGCGGATCGCCGAGCTTTTCAGCGATCTCCGGTTCATTTCGCCCGTAAAAGCGAGCCGGGTTGATCTTGTCGCGGCCAGTTACCGCCGCGACGGCCTTCGGCGTTCTCGGCCGTGGCATGGGCTACCCCCATATTCTGAATTGCAGATGCATGCGCGTTGGGACCCGACCGTTCCGGCAAGTCGCGGCGATTCCAGCGATTGCGATGCCCCCCCGGGGGCTACAACGGCCAGCCGGAGGCGTCGTAGCGAACTACCGTCACGCAAGGCTTCAAAGCTCCTGAACGCGCCTATCGATTTCGGCGAAAAGTGCCTGGATTGGTATGACAATCAAAGGCATCGCGGCAGTCACAGCATCAACCGGGACGATCGCCGGACTGACGCTCGGATCGCGCGAGAAGATCCCCGCAATGGCCTCGCCCATTCGGGCGCGATCGACGACCGTAGCAGCCCAGCCAGCGGCGACGTTCGGGCTGATGCCGTGGGCCGTGAGTTCACGCATTAGCGCCAGGATGCGGAGGCCGCGCAGATCGAAACGAGGGCGCCGATGCCCTTGGTGGGCGGCAAACGTGAAGACGCTACGCTGCAGCCATCCTTGAATATGCGTTAGAGGGAGTGCGACTGCCCGCGCCGCTTCCTTCGGCGTGAAGAGCCGCTTCATTGCAAAGTTCTGAAAATGTTGTGAGGACAAAAAGAAGCGGCCCCGCCGAAGCGAGGCCGCTGTATTCCCGGGGGGATAAGAGGCGAAATGAAGTCGCCTCCTATTATATTCCGCGCGGGCAAGGTCGAAACGGTCGTTCTTGTTATGCCGCCAGCAATTTTTTTACTTCCGCGAGCGTTTTGATTGTGGCCCGACGACCGTTGTGGCTCGTCGGCGGCAGCCCGGCCGCGACCGCTACTTCCGCGAACGTGTCGGCCTGCATAATCACCTTCAGCAATCTCTCTCCGCTTTCGCCCATTCTGGTCAATAGGTCGGACGCCTCACGGGCTCGATCGATCTCCGGCAGCGCATCTGGAGCGCCAGCGCTCGCTGTAGTCTTCCGCACGACTTCGAAGTTGTCGTTGTCGGCTTCCGGCCCTCGGGCGTCGGATTGTTCGTCAACAACCCGTTCCCGCCTACCATTCTGCCCCCAGTACAAAAGCGCACCGCCGACGAAATGGAGGCCGTAGAATCGACGGGTGCTCGAACGACCACCGATGGTCATAGCGTTGTCGCCCGGATGGAAGTGAACGCCTCCCGCAAACGTCTCTACCTTCCCCAGAGGGGATGTCCTGACAAACGGGCGCATGCCGTCAGAATACGCCGCAAGCATCTCATCCCCCGATGGTCTGACGTCATGGCGAAACTCGACGGCATAGCCGGTGTTATGGCTCTCGGTCGCCAACTCCGCATCGTTGACATACAGGTCGACGGGTCGAAGCAGATCGGCGACAGCGAGGAAATCGAGGTATGGCTGCGCCCTTTCTCGGGCCTCTGCGTAAGCGGTGGGTGTGCGCCGGTCAGTTGGCATAGCTGCAAAATCTTCCGCGGCCCTCACTGCATCGTCACGCAAGGCTCTGCGGACCCGATTTGGAGTGCTGGAATGATTGTGATTGCCATGCTGCAAAGTATCCATGTGCCCTCCCAGGCATAGAGGCCGCCTTGCCAGCCCAAAGCGGGCCGATGGCGGCGAAACTTGATGAAGGGAATGTGGGTTGCGGAGGATATCTAAAGGCCGCTGCAGGCCGCTTGTGGACGATATTGACGGGCCATCCGCAATGGTTGCTGAAAAACTAGTCCCAAGCTTAGTGGCGCGTCAAGAAATTGATCGATGATATTGCCTGATGTGCGTCATCTATGCTCCATTTTGATTCCCCGGAAAATCAAAGATCTGAATTTTAGTTGCGCGTAAGAACTCAGCGGGCGCGGGAACTAGTCTGCGCCCTAGAAATCGATGCGCCCCCCTATAAAAATAATCTCGAAACCTGCGGCGTAACGCGCGCCAGTCCTATGCCGGTCCGCCGCGGGGCCGACTCGGGACTTTTGAGGCACCCGGCCCCTCGCGCGCTTGCGCGCACGCGAGGCCAAAAAACTGTGTTTGGATTATCGCCCGCCTTGTCGACCGTTCCGGGCCCGAGGGGGCGGTAGAGTTCGGACGCCCCCCCTGGAGGAGCCTGTGACTGTGTTGGCCGTATAAGTCTGCCCGGCAAGGTCCAGTCATGGGCGCGCTCCATTCGAGGTGATGGCGCCTGGGGCGCTCTTGTTCAATTGCGATGGTGTGTGAAGGTCGCGTCGATCAGGGCAAGTGTCTCTGGCGAGATCGCGCCGGTACTTCCGGTTCCGTCATTGAATTCAAATCTGCAACCAACGAAACCAGATTGATTGAGGTCTCCTACATCAAAGTATTTGACCAGGCTGAGGTTGATGCGCGTGCCGTCTGCGGTGGTGATGAACATTGAAGGCTCCAAAGGTGTCCTGAAATTCTTGCGCGCGCGAATGCACACGCAAAACGAGGGTCAAAAACAGGGGTCGGGGTAGGTCCTTGGGCTCTGCTGCGTAGGGCTCTCCTTATCTTATTGGTTTTATTATATTTTTTTATATGAAGGCATGTGTGAAGGCCTCCGCAAGGCATACGTAAAGGCCTCCGCAAGCCATCCGCAAAAATCACCCAAGACGGGTCTGAGGCAAAAATCTGCGGATCGCTTGCGCACGTCTTGGGGAGGCCTCGCGGTGGGCTTCAGCGTCTCATCTGTGGATCTCCCGGCCGCGGCCGGAGGGTCTGAATGAAGCCCTCCGGCCGGTGCTCCGTAGCCCACCATCGACGAGTTGCCTGCCCACTACCGGCCCGTGCTTCGCCGTAGATGCAGTCACCGCTCTCGAAGAGCTGCCCAAGGATGTCGTCCAACATGCGGCTGTCGATTGATCCGCGAAGGTTCGATACTAGCTTGCCCTGCGCCAGCCCCTCGCGTCGCCGCCTTGCGATCATACTGCGCACGCGCAGGTAAGATGCCTGACGGTCGTTGTCTGCGATGTTGTCAGCCGCCCCGCGAACCATAGTCCGGTAAGAGGCCTCCGCCACGTCATTCGCCCAACGCTGGATTTCGACGGTGATGACGGGCTCGCCGGGGTTGCATCCGACGGCGACGATGAGCGCGAGCCGCCCGGCATTCTCCGCAACGCGCATCAGCACGGGCCGGAACGCCGGATCGGTCGACGGAGCCTCGGCCCGGATACGATCGTCAAAGCCCTCGAACTCATCCTCAGCGTCGTCACCATACGGGACGGCGGCGACCATGCTCGGAGGGTTCTCCCCTGTGGAGTAAGCCGCGCAGAATGACCGACCGCCCTCTTTACCGGCGAGCGCCTTGACGTGGGCAGTGAGTGCGACTGGAACGTCCTCGGTGTCTGCGGGGCGACGTACCTTAGTAGGCAGGCGAGTGCCGGCATCGATAACGATGAGCCGCCCCAGAAGCCCCTCGGAGATGTTGCCCGCGCCGAGAGCCGCCCAAAATGTGCTGGGGGTGGTTACGCCGTGGATACTAAAACATGGCGCGTGGATGGTGGCCTGTTTGCCTGCGGCCTTCTCTGCACCGCCCCAAGCGCCGGACGCTGCTCCCGTCAACCGCATCATTGCGGAGACGATGCCGGCCTTGTGCGCCGCAGCCGTCCGCGATGTCCGCTCTGACAGCCATTTGCCGAACTCATCGATAGCGGCCAGGACAGACGGGTCCTCCCGCAGCCGCATCGCCAACCCCTCCGGCGAGGCCGGGTCGGCGTCTAGAAACTTGTTCGCGATTCCAGCGCCATCAGACCCGGCCCCCGCGATGATGCGCGGCGCGCGGAGCGTGATGTCCTTGCCCATGCCGGACTCGGCTAGCCCGACCAGATAGACGTTCGTGCGAAGGCCTGTCGGCCCCTTATAACGGCGGCCGGCAAGGACCGCGGTCAGAGCAAGGGACGCGCACAGCGCCAGCGGAGGCGAAGGAAAGCGCGAGGCTGAAACGATGAATCGAGCGAAGTCGCCAACCGCTCCTGGCGGGTAGCAGAGATGCGCGGGCAGGCCGTCCGACGGCTCAGCAGGCAACTCGATGTTATCGTTCGCGGCCTCTGGTGCACGCACCGGCTTGGCAAATATCTGGCGCTGGATTCGATCCACGGCCACGTGGTCCCCGGCCCGGAGTGCAGCGGAATACTCGGCCTTTAGCGCAGTCTGAGTGACCGACTCGGGCTCCTCTGTCAGTTTAGGCGCTGGCTTGGTCATGAGCTTCCGGCTCTCCGTAAAACGCCGCGACTGCGGCCTGAACGACTTGGGCGGCGTAATCCGGCGCGAAGCTCGAGACGTTAGCTCCAGCGATATGAGCAGAGTGGAAGTGGTGCGACCCGTCCGGGCGCCTGAGAAGCGTCAAGCCGTGCAGTCGGACTCCGTCAGCGACTTCGAGGCGGAAGCGGGCCAGCGTACGTGAGCGGGGGGCGCCTCCTCGGTCTGGAAGGCGTTCGATCTTCGTAACTCTCATGGGATATCTCTGTGAGGTTCGCGCACAAGGGCGCGATGCCGCCGCACGGGATTGCCGGCGGACTGAGGTTAGTGAGTATTCGGGTGATCAGGCTGCGGTCCGCGCGCTGCAGGCGACCTGTTCCTGCTCAACAATCCACGCCAGCAGCGTGGTTTTGCGGGCGAGTATACATTCTCCCAAGCGAAAAACTGGCAGGCTGCCTTTGGAGGCGGCGTGATAAACAGCGCGCCGGGGCAGCCCCAGAAAAGCGGCAATTGCGTCGGCGCCACGGAGAATGTCCGAAGCAACGTTATCATTTTCTGCGGTCAAGTGTCGCACTCCTCGATTTTGTGCTTGACCAGCGACGTCAAACACGTGAAAAAGCGTAGACAATCAGATTATGGTTTCAGCGTCGCGCACTTGTTCGTGGTCTGCGTGACTCGTTTTATGGCGGTGTTTGACGTCAGAAGTCAACCGCGAGTTCCGCTCACTTCATAAGACAGCCGGCAGCGCAGATCGTTTTCGCGTGTTGCATAGGATCCGCGTGTCGCCTAACCATGGCGAATGGCCAAGATCCGCAAGCGCACCCTCCCATCCGGCAATCAGGTTTGGCAGGCAGATTATCGCGATAGCGCCGGTAAGCGTCGGTCCAGGCAATTCGACCTGAAGAAAGATGCCGACGCTTTCATGGTAAAAGCCCGGCACGAGGTCGGCGAAGGGCTCCATATTCCTGACAGCCAGGCATCGACATTATCCGAGATCGCCAAGCTGTGGCTCGATACCGCGGACGCAGCCGGGCTCGAGCGCTCTACGGCTGCTCAATACAAACAGCATGTCGATCTGCACATAAAACCATTCATTGGCGCCCTGCCCGTCTCAAAACTGACCGTGGCGGCTGTGCGCGCTTGGGAAGACCATCTGCGCAAGGAAGGCCGGTCTGCTGCCCTCGTTAAAAAGGTACGCGTCAGCCTTGGCGCAATCCTGGGTGACGCCATGGATCGCGGGCTGGCAACCCGCAATGTCATTCGCGAGCGCGGGCGCACCACGTCCAAGGCCAAGGAGCGACGCGCCGAGCGCCGGCAATCCGGCAAGCTGGAAATCGGCGTCGACATTCCTACCCGAATGGAGATCAAGGCGTTCATAGCCGCACTGGAAGGGCGGTGGCGCCCTCTCCTACTAACCGCGGTGTTCAGCGGCTTGCGGGCCAGCGAGCTTCGCGGGCTGCGTTGGTCGGATATCAACTTGACGGCAGGGACATTGATCGTGTCGCAGCGCGCCGACAGGTACAACGAGATCGGCGCACCGAAGTCAGAAAGCGGCTGGCGCACCATCCCAATCCCGCCCGCGCTAGTCGATGTTCTAAAGGCATGGAAAGAGCAGTGCCCCAAGGGTGAGCTAGGACTCGTCTTCCCGACAGGCGCGGGCAACGTCGAGTCGCTTGCCAACATCCGCCGCCGCGGCCTCATTCCTGCTTGGGAGCTTGCCGGTGTTGTGGTGCCGTCAGAAATTGTTGACGAAAAAGGCCAGCCGATCGCTCAGGCTAAATATGAGGGCATGCATTCGCTAAGGCATTTCTACGCAAGCTGGTTGATCAACCGGAAGGTCGACGGCGGACTGGAACTGCCGCCGAAGACCGTCCAAGCACGCATGGGCCATTCGTCGATCATGGTGACGCTGGACACCTACGGGCACTTGTTTCCCAGCGCTGATACGGGTGCCGAAATGGAATCCGCGGCAATGGAATTGATTGGCTGAAATATGGGGATATGCAACACACCTGCAACACAAATTTAAATTTGTAAGCACATTCAACAACTGCACGCAAAATCATAATCCGCGTGTCGGGGGTTCGAGTCCCTCTCCCGCTACCATCCCAAAGCATACTCCATTCGGATAGGCGGCTTCGCCGAGCAGATCGTTGAGCCGGCCGGTGATAGTGATCGAGATGCCGTCGCTTCTCGTCTTGTCGCGGTAGACCGTGACGCTTTCCATCAGGCTGCGGATGATCTCGATACCCTCCCCGTCGCCGGCCTTGACCCTGCCGAGAGTGCGGACTGCATCTGTCCGAGCTGCTGCTCGTAGCGCTCAAGAACCTGCGGATGCAGCGCCACCGTCTTCAGCGGCTCGGCGATTGTTTCGAGTTCGGCCTGCAACGCACGCAGCTCATTGGCTGCCCGCTTCTGGTCGTCGCTCGCCTTCTGCTAATCGCCCCATTCGTTGATCAGCATGTCCATGGTGCGCCGGATGATCTTCTCCTTCTCGGCGATTTGCCGCTCGATCGTGGCGCGACGAAGGATCGCGTCGCCGGCGAGGCGCTGTCGCTCTTGGTGATAGGTGCGGACATATTCGGCCATGACCGCCGGCGCGCGCATCTCGCCCTGCAGGCCGGCGAGCGCCGCGCGCTCGACCACGTCGAGATAGAACGTCTTCGGATCCGGACAGATGCCGCTCTCGGTCGCGGCCGAGCAGCGGATCCGGGGTGCGGCCCGATTTGTCGGCCCCGCAACGCGCCAGTCCGGATCCGCATGAGCCGCAGCGCAACAGCCCAGAAAACAAATAGCGCGGCGCCGGTTTGCCTTGCGCATGCTCGACCGAGCGCTCGGCCTTGCGCGCTTGCACCTTGTCCCAGAGCTCCCGGTCGACCAGGGCCAGATCCGGCCGATCGACGCTCTGCCATTCGCTCTCAGCGTTCGGGCGCGAGACCCGCCGGCCATTGGCCGGGTCCTTCACCACCCGGACCTTGTTCCAGGCGATGCGGCCGGCATAGAGCTCGGGGGCCCAGCCGAGCGTGTGTCGATCTTGATGTCGTCGGGCAGGGCTGGCTCGCGAGCCGGCGGTTGACATATCGGCTCGTTTTTCGGCGGCGATTGCGCAGGCACCTCCGGTTGGCTGGGCCACGGCTTGCGGCGCGTGGCTTCTTCTTGATCCCGACACGGTCGCGGTTCAGCCCGATGAAAGCGGCTGCGCGCTCGGCCTGCTCTTTCGACGCTGTGATCAGCACGGGAGTTTCGCGGATATCGTCACGGCAAGCGGCGCCGATGGCCGTATGCTGGCCGTCGACCACTTCAAGCCCGTCTTCGGTCCACGAGCAGGATGGCGCCTTGAAGCGGCGCCGGTCCCAGCCTGTGGCGATGCGCTTGATCAGCGCGAGCGAGCGCTCGGAGAGGTTCCATAGGCCTCGTCGACCAGCAGCTCGCGCGGGTCGATCCATGTGACTTCGGGCTTCGCTGTGGGCACCGGCGCTGGCGCGAAGTCGGCGAGCGGGATCGCCGCGATGTTGCGCTTGCCGCTCATGCCGCGAACCTTTCGATGAGCCGTTGGGAGATACGCGTGCGCTCCAATCGGGCGACATTGACGCCGTTCGCGTAGGAGCTGCCGCGCGGCAGGCGCAGCGCGTCGCAGGTTTCGGCCGCCATCACGGCGTCGTCGCAATTAAGCGCGGCGCAGACCTTGTTCAGGGCGACGACGAGGAAGCCGGACGAAGTCGCGTCGATCCTGCCGACGTCGGGATACCCGACGAGCATCCGAAAGGCCTGCCGAACGACGAGCCGGTCAACCTGCCGCCCTATGACTGGCTGCAACAGGCCATTGGCGTGAAGACGCCGCATGTCATTGCCGGCCTAGTCGGGGGTGGCGTGCGCAGGCTGGCCTCGCCGCGTTTCTCCTGGCCGCAGCGGATTGTCTCAGCCCTGGTGAGTGCGGGCGTCGCCGGCTACGGCACGCCCCTCGCCGTGCCGATCCTGCGGAAGTGGCTCGACCTCTGGCAGTACCCAGCCGGCGATATCGAGGGCTCGCTCGGCTTCGCGCTTGGGCTGGCCGGCATGACCGTGTGCGACGCGTTGATCCGCTGGGCGCGCCACTGGCGCGACGGTCCTCCGTCCCTCCCGATACTACCGCCAAAACCCAGCGGTGGATCATCCGGGCAATTGGAACCGAGGGCCGTTCGTCGCGTTCGATCAGCGAGACTCCTCGGACTATCACTGGCTCCGTCAGCTCCGGCTGGCGGGGCCTTTTGCGTTCAAGGAGCGATAAGGCCCATTTCGGACATGAACTCATTGCTTGGTCGATGGCGGAATCGGCATTTGTCCCGGCTCGTCCGCAGCAAGTCACTCAGTTCAACCCAAAATTGGCCGATCGAAGCTATCGGGCGACGGACGTAAGCGCTTGCGATAAAGCTTTATTTTGGGCATCGCAGATTATTGTTGTTCAATGCTTAGGTTCGTCTAATCACGTGCGGCACGCGGGTAGACGCGGGCAAGGGTGGGGAGGCTGAACTGAGCGACGCCAAATCTGGCATCTGGCGGATGATAAAGCCGGCGGTTCAACTCGGGGCCGCTGTTGGGCTTGGCATCCTGATGGCCCGCCATGTCGATTTCACAAAGTCATTTCGGCTGCTGAGCCGGGTCGATCTCGTCCTGTTCGCAGGCGCCACCTTGTTGCTTCTTGGTCAGCAATTCCTGGCCGCAGTCCGCTGGCGTCTGGTTTCACGGGTCATGGGAGCGCGGCTTCCACTTCCTATCGCCTTCGATGCCTACCTGAAGGCGAATTTCGTCAATCAGGTCGTGCCTTCGACAATTGGCGGCGACGCCGTGCGCATCTACATCGCAGTCAAGTCTGGTATGTCCGCCGGGCTAGCAACGATCGCCGTTCTCATTGACAGGCTACTTGGACTGATCGCGCTGGCCGCCTTAGCGCTGATCGGCGCACTGGCTCTCTACCAACATATCCCGTCGCGCCAGATCGGCCTTGCACTTAGCATCGCGAGCGCAGGCTTAATCATCGGAGGCGCTCTCCTGTCGATGCCGAGGATCTGGTTTAGGAGAATATCAGCACTGTGGGCGCTCCACACCCTGTCCGACTGGATGGCTCAAGTTCTTGGCCGGCCTCGGGTCGCAACGTTGACCATGGCGTACTCGATACTTGGCCATGTCCTTATGATTATCGCTTTCGACTTGCTTGGCCGCAGCATCGGGGTGCCAATCGGCTTTATTGGATCCCTGGAGACGCTGCCGGCGATGATGCTCGCCACTGTCGTGCCTTTGTCATTCGGCGGCTGGGGCGTTCGCGAAGGGGCGGCCGTCCTGATCTTGCCCGCAATGGGTTACGCATCACAAGACGAGGCGCTGGCCGTTTCGATCCTGCTAGGCCTTTCCAATCTGACCGTGGGGATGGTAGGCGGACTTTCTTGGCTAATCAAAGGCCGCTTACGTATCCCGCAGTTTGATCAGATGGGGCCGAGTAGCATGCAAGTCCAACCTGTAGCGTTATCGGGGCCTGCCCAAATCGAGGCAGGCGGAGCCGTTGCACCTCGGACCTACTCGGACCAACTGGCAGAACGGAAACAGCGGATCAAGGCACATGCAGAGGCCACCGCGGAGACGCGTGACGCCTGGATCCAGAAGAATAACGCCTATTTTGATGAAGACTACCGCTTCCTGCGCCACCTCATTCCAGAAGGCTCGCGCGTACTAGATCTCGGATGTGGCACTGGCGCCCTGCTTGCGGCACTCAAGCCCTCGCACGGCCTTGGCGTGGATCTCTCCGCGCGGATGATTGACTGCGCCCGCATTAGGCACCCCGATCTGGAGTTTGTCGTCGGCGACGTCGAAGATCCCTCGCTGTTGGCGACGCTGACCGGGCCCTTCGACTATATCATTCTGTCCGACACGATCGGTCAGCTCGACGATATCGAGATGGCGCTCAAGGCGCTTCATCCCTTGTGCACCCGCGACACGCGACTGGTCATCACCCACTACTCCCACATATGGGAGCCCGCGATCTACCTGGCGGACCGGCTCGGGCTCCGCCATGCCACACCTCACAGTAACATCATCACCTCGAGAGACTTCAGCAACATTCTTGAACTCGCCAGCTTTGAGGTCATCAGGGACGAGCATCGACAACTTATTCCGTTCAGCCTTTTCGGCATCGGACCGCTAGTCAATCGCTATATCGGCACACTGCCCCTTTTGCGACGCCTGGGACTGCGCAAATACATCGTCGCCCGCAGCCTCGAGGCGGCAACGCCGACCCAGCAATCCGTGAGTATCCTGATCCCTTGCCGTAACGAGCGAGGTAACGTTGAAAGCGCGGTGACACGCTTGCCGCAATTCGGAAGCCGTCAAGAGATCATCTTCATCGAGGGCAACTCGAGCGACAACACTTATGAGGAATGCCTACGGGTCATGGCGCTTTACCCTGACCGAAACATTAAGGCAGTTCAGCAGGCGGGTAAGGGCAAAGGCGACGCCATGCGCACGGGCTACGCCACTGCGACCGGCGACATCATGATGATCCTTGATGCCGATCTGTCCGTTCCACCCGAGATGCTGCCAAGGTTCTATGATGCGATTGCATCCGGCAAGGGCGAGTTCGTAAACGGAAGCCGGTTGATTTATCCGATGCAGAGCGATGCCATGCGCCCACTGAATCTCATCGCAAATCGAGGCTTCGCGGTTCTGTTCTCCTATCTGCTGAATCAGCGCTTCACTGATACCCTCTGCGGAACGAAGATTTTCCGGAAATCTGACTATGATAAAATTGAAGCTGGACGCAGCTACTTCGGTGATTTTGATCCATTCGGAGATTTCGACCTAATATTCGGCGCGGCAAAGCAAAATCTGAAGATTGTGGAGATCCCGGTACATTACATGGCTCGTACATACGGGGAGACACAAATTTCGAGGTTCCGCGACGGATTTCTGCTTATACGTATGGTCATCTTTGGCTGGTTTAAACTGAGGGCTGTTTGAGGAGCCGTATGCGCCGCACTTGCAGTTCAATCAGCAGTGCATATTGGAGCAACGCGGAGCGTGCACATGGGGTTCGGGGTCCAGAATATCCTTATTGCCTTGTATGGCAGGGTGGAGGCCACTGGCATAATTTCGACCCGCGCGGGTCGGGCTGCCTTCGAATGGGCTTATCTCCGCTACAAGCGCTACTGGGAGGCCAAGAATGCAAGGCTGTTGCGTACGTTGGCCACGCCAGGAAGCGTCGTCATAGATGTCGGAGCCAATATCGGCTACTTCACAATCCTGTTTGCCCGCTGGGTGGGACCGGAAGGCCTCGTTGTTGCGATCGAACCAGAGCCGGCAAATGTTGAGAGCCTGCGCCGACGGATGGCGCGCCACCGGCTGAATCAGCGGGTCGATATCTGCGAGGCGGTTGCTTCCGACGCGATCGGACTGGCACATCTTGCTGTCAATGCAAGCAATCCGGCCGATCATCGCATGGCGGCGGTCGGACTTCCGGTCAAATCGGTCACTTTGGACAGCCTGTCTGACACCTGTGCCGGCCGCCGCGTTTCACTGATCAAAATCGACGTCCAAGGTCATGAGGCGGCGGTTCTTGAGGGCTCCAAGAAAATTCTACGCCAACAGCCAGCCATATTTATCGAACTAGACGAGGTTTTGCTCAACGTTAATGGCTCTTCAGCGTCCAGTATTGTCGATCAATTGGCGGAATACGGCTATGATCCGCACACAATTGGAAAAGAGGGCTTAAGCTCTCCCCTGAGCAAAATCGAATTGCAGGACATGTTGACCAGACTTGGTTACGCTGATTTTCTATTCCTGGCTCGAAAGTGCTAGATTTTTTCTATATTAGCGCAATTTACAGAGTATTGTATTGAGGATAAAATTATGATGAGACAACGTCGAGAGTTTATTTTAGCTTTCGCGCTGCTATTGATTGTTTTCTTCGCCATTCGCTTGCCGATTTTTTCGCTGGGCTGGGACGGCACCGACGGCAGTGGGCATGACACCGACATCTTTGTTCATGGGCCTCCTGGGCCGAACTATCTGCTGTTCGGTCGCGTGGACGGACAGTCAATCTATATGCCGGCAACTGGTCATCCCGCGCCCCCCTATGCGTTCATTGGGTGGCTGGGACAGATGGCTGGAGCGATCGTAAATATCCAGGCTATGTCAAACGGTGCCATCATCACCATGATTAAGGCGATGGTGAGCGGCTTCCATCTTTTGCTTTGGGTCGCACTCCTCGCGTTGGTGTCCAGAGCTCCGGTAGGCTTGGTCGCCCGCATAGCGGGATATGCCGCCGTTGTCGGCCTGGCGATTTCGCCTATCGCTATACAGTCGACCAACGAGTTTCAGATCGACACATTCCAGGGCTTCCTGACAGCCGCCGCCTACGCCATGGCCGTTCTGCTGGTCTATGCGGGCCAGTCCAAAGCTTACCAACCGGGCAACTTGCTGAACGTTCAGAACCTAGTCGTGGTGATCGCCGCAGCACTGGTGGCATTGGGAAAGAATGAATGGGCCTTGGTGCTCGCCATTGCCTGCATTTGCACGCTCGTGGCGCTGTCGCTTAGCCCAATTCTGTGGCGGGTAGATGCCAACGCGCGAACGGCGGGACTGACAGCGGTTGCGGCAACCGTGATCGGGCTCGTCGCGGGCTCCGGCCTGAGCATCCTCGTTGACCGGGAACTGTGGATGTCGGGATGGGGTCTCTTGTTCGGACTGATCCCTAAATTCCATGCGTTCGGGTCCTCGCAAGATTCGGATGCATTGTGGCGGGTGACCTCCCTGCGGTTACCATTCATCTTGTGTCACTTGCTGTTGATGGCCTACATCATGTTGAAGATCCTTGTCGCGCTCAAGCGCGGCAGCCCGGCTCTCCTCCTGGTGTTCCTGTTTGGTTTCGGTCTGTTCGCGGCATTTTTTCTGTCAACCTGGGGTCCGTATCCGCGTTATTTCGGCCCCGCATTTGGGGTGTTGGCCGTTACGGCCGTATGGCTTTTGGTTCGCGAGAATCAGCGGTCTTTGCTGGACCCTGTCTTCGGGTTTGCGCTGCTCGGTGTGCTGGGTTGGCAAGGCATTGAGCTTGCAACTGGCGACAACATCCGGCAACATAACCAGCACGGAATTTCCGAGTTCCGCGCGTCCAGCGCCGACTGCGTCCCGCTTATCCCGCTCGAGGGCGTGTATCGCTCGCCTAACATCGACTTCGCGCATTTTGGCTGGGGCTATGAAGGGGCCTCAGCTATCCTGTCACGTTATGGACGGACCGTTTGTAAATAATTCAAGCCGGCGAAAATAGTCTTCGCTACGAATTGACGCGCGTTGTTGACCGCGCGTTGCGTTATTTCGACGAAGTGCTTAGCCAATTTCTATAAATTTGTAATGTTATATCATCGGCGCGCTGGTATTACTCTAAAGGGATTCCATTGCGGCGTTTAGCGCCGTTCAAGATGCGTGAAGAACCTGGCCCATAGCGCCTCCCTCGATTCCTGGGTCGAGATTTCTCCATCAAAGCCCGGGATCAAACACCTAGGGCTTCGACCATCCAGAATTGCGCCTCTTTGTTTGCGCAACCCGCGCCGCCATTAAGAGCCCCCAACGACAGGGGGAATGGCAAGCCCGCCCCTTCTCGACAGGGGCGCCGGTGGGGGCTTCCCTACCAAGCACGAAACTTGTAGCGCAGCGAGCGTGTCTTGTAACGACCGCGCTCTCCCGCTACCACTTTGTCGATCTGGGGGCCTATTCCTTGACGATCAAAGCTTCACCTCAACGAGTTCTGCTAACGGGCGCCGCGGGCTTCCTCGGCTTCCATGTCGCCGAGGCCCTCCTGTCGCAGGGCGTAGAGGTCCTTGGGATCGACAATCTCAGCCCCTATTACGACCCGGCGCTGAAGCAGGCGCGGCTCGCCCGCTTGACACCGCGCAACGGCTTCTCATTCGAGCAGTTCGATATTTCCGATTACGACGCGTTTCAAAACGCCTTGGCTCGCTTTCGCTCGGACGCCGTAATCCATCTCGCGGCGCAGGCCGGCGTACGCTATTCGCTCGAGAACCCTCGCGCCTATGCCAGCGCCAATCTCGACGGTTTTCTGTCGGTGCTGGAGGCCTGCCGGCATCACCCCGTCGAACACCTGATCTATGCCTCGTCGAGCTCAGTCTATGGTGCCAATGCCAAGGTGCCGTTCAGCGAGCATGATAGCGCCGACCATCCCGTCTCACTCTACGCCGCGACTAAGCGCGCTAATGAATTGATGGCGCATTCCTATGCCCACCTTTACGGCATTCCGGTCACCGGTCTGCGATTCTTTACGGTTTATGGCCCTTGGGGCCGGCCGGACATGGCCTATTTCAAGTTCACAAAGGCGATCCTTGAAGGCCGAGCAATCGACGTCTACGCTGAAAGCCAGATGAGCCGTGACTTCACCTACGTCGACGATGTTAGCGAGGCGATCGTGCGACTGACCGGCGAGCCGCCCCTATCCTCGCCGAATTTCAACCCCGCCTTACCCGATCCCGCGACTGCCGCCGCCCCCTATCGCATCTACAATGTCGGCAATCACACGCCAGTTCGGCTCGATCGTTTCATTGCCGAGATCGAGACTGCCTGCGGCAAGAAAGCGATCAAGCGCCATCTGCCGATGCAGCCCGGCGATGTGCCCGCAACCTTTGCCGATGTCAGTGCGCTCGCGGGCCGCGTCGGCTTCAGCCCCACCACCCCCATCGAGGACGGAATCCAGCGCTTCGTCGATTGGTACCGCTCCTTTTACGGCTGACAGCGGGAAGGTCGCGCGGCCGGACCAAAACCGGCCAGCTCTTCGCCTATGCCCGCTACGACAGGCCCTGGGGCGGATCGGATCCACCTGGCATGGCCTATTACTATGCGCCGGATCGCAAGGCCGAGCAGCCAATCCGGCATCTTCAGGGCTTCGTGGGCACGCTGCAGTTCGATGGTTATGCGGTCTGCAAGGTCCTGGCTGAGCGCAACGCGGTGAGCCTGGCGTTCTGCTGGAGCCGCGTCCGACGCAAGTTCTACGAGCTCGCCAATTCTCTGCCGAGAGCTCGACCGCGACATGGCGTCCGAACGTGGGCGAAGACGCCCGGATATCGACCGCCACATCCCGAATGCGGCCGCGCGTGACACGCACTAACTTGTCCTGCGCGAGAGGCGCCACCTGGAAGTGCAGGCCACGCAATGTGCCGACCTGGGCTGAGCAGGAATGGTTGTCCTGCACAAAATCAAGGTTGATGCCGGCCCGCTTCATGTCGGAGCGGCTGTAGACCTCGGAGAAGAAACCCCGATGATCGCCGTACTTCTTCGGCGTGATCAGCTTCACCGCCGGGATTGCGGTCGCTTCGATGGTCAACATGGTCCCAGGGTCTTGAATGGGTCAGGCGGCGCCGAGGCGCTCGCCATGGTAAACCCCGGCGAGGATGTCGCCCCACCAGCGGGTATTGGCAAGGTACCACTCGACGGTCTTGCGCAAGCCGGATTCAAAGGTCTCCTTCGGCGTCCAGCGCAGCTCACGGTCAATCTTGCTGGCGTCGATGGCGTACCGTGCGTCATGCCCTGGCCGGTCCGTCACATAGGTGATCAGCCTTTCATGCGGTCCGGCCGGGTCAGGCCTCAACTCATCAAGGAGACCGCAGATCGCCTTCACGACCTCCAGGTTGGTCCTCTCGTTGTGGCCGCCGACATTGTAGCTCTCGCCCGTATTGCCGGTTGTCGCGACGGTCAGAAGGGCGTCGGCATGATCATCCACATACAGCCAGTCACGGATGTTGAGCCCGTTGCCGTAGACCGGCAAGGGACGTCCTTGGAGGGCGTTGATGATCATCAGCGGGATCAGCTTCTCCGGAAAATGATACGGCCCGTAGTTGTTAGAGCAGTTTGTCATGACGGTCGGCAGACCGTAGGTATGGTGCCAGGCCCTGACGAGATGGTCCGAGGCCGCCTTCGACGCCGAATAGGGGGAGTTTGGCTGATAGGCCGTATCCTCCCGGAACAGCCCCTCTTCCCCGAGCGAACCAAACACCTCGTCCGTCGAGATGTGATGAAACCGGAACGCCGCCTGCCCTGCGCCCTGCAGCGTGCGGAAATGCCGAAGCGCTTCCTGAAGCAGCGTGAACGTGCCCATGACATTGGTTTCGATGAAGGCTCCCGGGCCATCGATGGAGCGGTCGACATGGCTCTCAGCCGCCAGATGCATGATGATGTCCGGCTGGAACGAGGCGAGGATCGCCTTCATGCGGACGCCGTCGCAAATGTCGGCGTGCTCGAACCGAAAGCGCTTGTCCTGCGCCACGGGCGCGAGGGATGCGAGATTTCCGGCATAGGTCAGCTTGTCGACGACACAGACCTCATGCCCTGTCCCTGAGATCAGTTTCCGTACGACAGCGGACCCTATGAAACCGGCTCCGCCGGTCACCAGAAATCTGGAAACCACGTCAAAGTGCTCCGAAGACTGTTGCCAACCGCCAAGCATTTGCTCGACCAGACACCGGCGACTGTGTCAAGCCAGCGCCGGAGCCGGAAACGCCCCCCCCTCCGGCCGTCTGGTAACGGGACCGGATCGCTCAGCGCAAACCCAAAATCCCGACAATCCGCTTGATGAGGCGACGAGAACTCGACGGCAGGAAAGGATAGACCCGATATAGAGGGCCTAGCGCGAGGGCTTTCGTACGTAGGGCCATCGAGTTCAAGATCCTCCGCGGACCCTGCCCGACATGCGCGATTGTCAGTGCCGCACGCCTTGCTTTTGCTTCCTCCAGGATTTCCGCAATCGCTGGATCAATCGGGTCGGGCATTCCCAGGCGCCGTAGCTGCTCGACCGATTGAATGCGAAACTGATCGAAAAGTTGCTGCCACCTTCTCCGGATTTCAGGCAAGGCCCGTTGCGCGGGTGTCAATTTGACAAACATCATCATGGCCTCGCCAAGCTCGACCTGCGCGTTATCGTGGCATTCTTCCGTCACCTGATGGGGAGCATCGGCCGTTGTATTGATCAACGCTTCAGGCGTCCAAGCAAAATTGCCATTCTGCATGAGAACGCGATAGTAAAAGTCTATATCAACCAGCCACTTCATGCGCCGGTCATAATCCAGACCTATCCCGCGTCGCACGATCGTGGCGCTGGGCGCGCCAATGCAGTTGCCGAGGAACAGCGTCGCCGGTTCAGTTCGTAGCCGCTCAACCTGTTCTGGTGTCGCGCGATGAATTCGTTGCCGCCCGGCGTCCACATGGTCGACCCGGCTAGCGGCGAACGCGAAATCCGCGTGTGGATGCTCATCCAGCATATGGACAAACTGCCGCAAGGCGTCAGGCCGGATGAAACCGTCGTCATGATGCAACATCTTGATGTAGTCGCCGCGCGCCATCCGCACTGCGGCATTCCAGTTCTCGGGCGAGCCGAGCGAAGGAGCGTTGCGCACGTAACGACAGCGTTCGCCGAACGTAAATTCACTCAGTAAATCTTGCACTTGTCGATCAGGTGAGTCGTCTGACAGGATGAGTTCAAAATCCTGGTAGTCTTGCTGCACGAGAGAAATCAGAGTCGAGCGCAGGTATTGTACCTGCCGATACGCCGGAATGCAGATCGAAACCTTCATAACATTCGCTCCAGCATTCGGATCAGCACGCGGGCAGCACGTCGACGCAAGCGGGAAAAGGTCGAGCGCTCGCTGGCTGCGGCCTGGGGTCCGACCGCAACAGTGGAGCCGGGTGGGAGCCTCAGCGGAGGCGCTGGCTTGAAATACTCTCGCGCCCACCAGTTTTGCTTCACCAGGTTGGATTTACGTTGCTCTACGATAACCGAACAACGCGCCCAAGCTTCGCGGTTCCGCTGCTCCGCTTCGACATTCACGCCTTCATTCATGAGCGATATATTCGTGTTTCGCGTTCCCGTGCTGACATAGTATACGCATGTATAATTTTCAATGACCGCCGGTTCATGATAGTATGAAATGCGGAGAAGGAAATCCCAGTCCTCAGCGCGAACGAGATCATCAAGAAAAGGGCGATGCTTCAGCTGCGGGACCAGGCCGTCACGGTCGATCAACAGGCTATGAATCGGTATAAAATTCTCGTTCCACATGTCTGCAAGCGAAAATTGCTTACGTAGAAATGGTCGTGTCTCGCTGACAACACGAAACTCCTCGTCCTCTTTGCGAAGCAGCGTTTGTGAATAGGCCCATGTGCGGCCAGTGGCAGCCATCGCCTCGACCAGAAGTTGTATGTGGCCGGGTTCGAGGGTGTCGTCGTCATCCAGGAAGCCGATGAAACGCCCGCGGCCAAAATCCCAGCCTATATTGAGATTCTCGGCGCGGCGGTCGCCAGATTTAGGGTTTCGCAACAAGGAGACAGGCAGCGGCGATAGATCTTTCGCGATTCGCTGAAGCTCGTCCCATTTTCGACCTTCCGCGCCTTGGTAGACGATGATTACTTCGACCTGCTGCCATGTATTTGCGGCGACGCTGTTGAGCGCACGGCGTATTTCACGCGGGCGATCACCCAACGTCCGCATGACCAGCGATACCAATGGAGTTGATTTATCCATCGGTCAGCCTTGCGACGGCGATGGCCATAGCCGCGCTTTCGCGCGGCGCATAGTGCTCAGGATCGCGGCATATATCGGCACGGAACGCCCAGCGTCTGATGCCGAGATATATCGGCCGGTTTCGGGATCGCGTGCCAGATATCGTAAGTCCGCATCCACCCGTCGCGCGGTCTCCTGGAACTTAGACCGTAAAACGGCATGCAGCGCTGATGTGTCCCAATAGCCCGAACGAGCGTTCGCCGTCTCCAGTCGCTCGAACCAGCCTGCCAGCAGGGCCAGGTAGTTGGCCATCGGCAGCGGCCGTTCAAGAAGGACACTTTCGTGAAGAACAAAGTCGTCCTCGCTGAAATCGACCGCGGCAGCCTGAAGCATCCGCCGCCGTACGCGCAACGAAGCTTCGTGCTGTTTCGACGATGAGTCGGAACTTACCTGCTGCGGATGAAGCCGGTAGCTCAGCACGACATCAGGCAGGTTTGCCGAGGGAACGCGCTCGAGCAATTGGCTCCAGAGATGATAATCTTCCGCGTGTTTGAAAGCTTCATCGTAACGCATCTGGCCTTCATCAATGAGACGGCGGCGGAACATCAGCGCCGGATGTGCTAGCGGACAGAAGAATAGCATCGCTGGCCGAATGTCATCATGCTTCGTTGGAAACTGAAAAACCTTCGGCTCGGGGATGTTCCCGAAGAAGCGGATGGCGCCGCCGACGATATCGATCCCGGCGTTGGCCCGAAGGAACTCCACCTGCTTTCGAAATCGCGACGGCTCGCAAATGTCGTCAGCATCCATGCGCGCAATCAATGACGCCCGGCATTCGCCGTAGGCTCGGTGCAGGGTCGTGATAAGTCCTAGATTGCGTTCATTGCGGAGCACACGCACGCGTGGATCGGTGGCAAATTCCTGCAGCACTATGGCCGTGTCGTCGGTCGAGCCGTCGTCCACCAACAGCAGCTCGAAATCCGCGAAATCCTGGGCCAGCACGCTGCCAATCGCCTCCCGCACATGGCGGGCCGCATTGTAGGTGGGCATGACGACACTCAAGGTCGGCGCCAGTTTTGCCTCCATCACAGCCGGACCCATCGTTCGGGCAGCAGGTCGCGCGTATCCAGCTCGTCGGAGGCGAACCAGCGTTCTGGCGCCACCACGATCTTGTCCTTGCTAGGATTGAGCCAGGCTCCCCACCAGCTGAACGAGCTGTTGGCGATGACATGGTGCCGGCAAAGGCTCATCAACTGCATGTCCCGATAGCCTCGATCCGGTGGGTTTGCGTTGACATAGGTAATCGGCAGATTGAAGCGCAGATTATCCTGGACCCATTTTTGGTCGTCGGAAAAAACAAAAACATGCGGGCTGGTCAGCCGCTCGCACATGAAGTCGATCGCCCGGCGGTAATAATCCAACGAACAGCTACCGTGAACTGCGTTCGTCGTAGCATCATTGACATAATCGCCACGCCGCACATGCACGGAGACCGATTCGACCCGTTTGATCTCGGCTGCGATGGCGGCGTTCTCAACTTCCAAGGGCACGACAGATGTTAGCTCAGCCCGGATGATGTCCGCAGCGTCAGAAAAATAACGTTCAGACTGCCAATATCCAACCATGTGGAGCGGCAGGGCTTGCTCAGCCAGTTTTCTGTCGAAGTGAAAGTGCGGCTCCGCGTAACGAGTGTCGTCAGCAGCCCTTCTGCCGGAAAAACGATAGACCGCAGCCAGAGCGCTCCTGATTAGTGTGCCGCCGAGGCTCAGCGCGCCCGAGCGTGGCTCCAACCGGGATGGTTGGGTCTCTGCCGGGGGCGCCGGCAGCGCCTGGATGGGAAAGCTACCGAGCTCGAATTTCCGGAGGGTATAGGTATCGAAAGCCGACAGATCGAGCTGCACCTTCGCGCCGCGCCTGAGCGCGAGGGCGCGCGCGGCCGCATACTGGAACATCTGATTCCCAAGCCCGCCGATCACTCGAGTGGTGATTGTGGTCATGATGTGCACCGGGCCGAGAAGGGCGCTTCGACGTCGTCAGGAGAGGGGCTTGCGAAGCCAAAAACATCCGCAAGCATATGACTGAGATCGGACATGTTCGCTCGATGGCGCGACGACCAGCCCGTCGCTGCCCGCTTCTTCAATCAAGGTGAACTCGACCAGCTCCAACGGGTGGAATGCACGCGCAAAATCTTCGTGATCGTAGACACGGTGAGCATTGAACTGGACACGCGGCTTGCCGACAGGCGTCGCGACCAGCAAGTCGCCCCCCGGCGCGACCACGCGCACCAGCTCCGCGATCGCCTTGAGGTCGCCGTCCACGTTGAGCGGGTCTCCGTAGCGGCCAAGTCCTATATGCTCAAGCACGTGCATGCAGCTGAGCGACCTGACGCTGTCGTTCTCGAACGGGAGCCGCGTAAGGTCGGCGGCCCCGCAATACAGCCCGTCGAGCGAGATCTCGGCCGGCCTGAAGTCGTAGAACTCAGTCGGCACGAACGCTGATAGGATCGAGCAGAACGCAATGGTCGAGGATATGTCCACATGCTTGTCCGGGCGCGTGCGCGCCAAGATGCGCGCCGCCCAGGCGGGGTGATAAAGATAGTGGCGATCGAACGGTGTGGTCGACGTGCGGTCGTCGAGGCACGGATAGCGGTCAGTCCAATTGACGGAAAGCCTCTCTCCTGTCGACCGCGCCTGCGCGGCGAACTCATCGAACTCGGCTTTGAATCTGACAAGGCGCGGGTCATCGACCTGCCCATCCCCGGCTATCCGAGGTGTGAGGGCGAGCTGAACCACCGGCTCGTTCGCCAGCACTGCCTTCAAGAAATCCTGCTTCAGCGCCGTTCTGGCAACGAAACGTGGATCAAGCGCCATCCTGCCAAGGTGCCGAAACAAATCCAGGAGACGTAACGGAAAGCTTTTAGCAGCCAACCGGGAATGTGCCGACACCATCAACATACTTTCTTCTTATCAAAATTACGAAAGCCACACGATGTGCCGGGTGTCAATCACGGCACTTGACCGCCCGAACGTGGCAGCCGAAATGCAGCATTTCGGTGCTGCCGCCATCTGCGGCGGACAGGCGTTCGGCCATCGCCAGGACGGCCTGCGTCGCGTAGCTCTCGAGTGGTGTGGCCACCTTTCCGGAGAACTGCTGCGCCATGAACTGGATGCGCCTGACCTCTTGCCCGATGCATTCGAAGAAGTTGCCGTTCGGCACGAACTCCACGATCTCGAAGCCCAGACGTCCCAGATGATGTTCGTGAAAATAGCGATTGAAGCCTGTTGCATAGTGGAACGGCGCGAAATGAGTCAGACTCCAGAACGGCGCCGTGACAATCAGGACGCCGCCCGGCTTGAGCAGGCGCGCCATCTCGTTCAACGCCGCGACAGGATCGACGACATGCTCCAGCACCTCGGTGCATAGAACCGCGTCGAACGCGCCATCGGCTTCGGGGATGGCGGTGATGTCGCTGACGATGTCGATCTCGGCGAAGGTCCAACTGCCGGTGTGCAGGCCAGCGTCGCCCTTGCCGTTGTAGATTGCGACATCCTGCGCGACATAGCGCAGATGCCCGCAATGCTTCTTATATTGGCATTCGCCGGCGCCGGCATCTAGCAGCCGTGCGCCGGCCGGCAGCTCCTTGAGCACTTTCTCTACCCAGGCATCTCGCGTGGCGGAATTCGTCGTGCCGACCTGATATTGCCCCTGGTCGAGGCTCAGGATTTTGGCGCGCTCCTCCTCGGACGCGTCCAGGATGGCGTCGATATAGGGCCTCAGTCGCGCCGCAAGCGAGCGCTCCACGAAGTCCGCGTTGTCGAGCGTGGACTCCATGAGCCCGCGCTTGTCCAGCACGGCTTCGACGAAAGCCTTCGACTGGATGGTCCGCACCACGAAATCATGGTGCTCCTCGAAGGTCTCGAGACGGTGCAGCGCAATACCTGGCTGCCGCAGCTGCCTGAGCAGCCGCATCAGCTTGTCGATGCGGGATTTCATGTCCACGATTCCACAAAGGCTGCGCGGTGCCTCCACGCAGCGCCAACGTCAAGCGCCTTCCGATGCACGCGTTCAGCCGCGCCGGCTCCACGCCGCTGAATCGACGAAGATGGTGTTAATGTATGTATCCGCATACAACATGTATCCCTTCGCTGACAGGATCTCCGCAGCTGATGAGCTTTTCGTCTGCAAGCCTGTCCGGCTGTAGCTCAGCGTTTCGACGCAGATGACTTTCGGGCGCGCGAAGTCGAAGTCGAAACCGGCGATGATGTCAGCATCTCCACCTTCGACGTCGATCGACAGAAAATCCAACGAACGCTCCGGGAAATGCGTGGCCACAATCTCGGACACGGGCACAACGTCAACTGTCGTTACGGCACGAATGGGGCATGCTTCCTCGCGCTCCAGCCGATGCGCCTCAGCGCGGCTCAACGTGTTCAGTGTTGGTGACGACATCAAGAAGAAATCACGGGTTCCCTTGTCCAGTCCCGACACTGCAACGTTGAGGATTCGATCCTTCGGACGTTGTCCAATGATCCGCGACACCAGTTCCGGATCGGCCTCCACGCAGACACCGGTTGAGCCTTGTTCATAAAAATGATACGTATTGCTCAATTGGACTGCGTCATATGCGCCGAGATCGAGGTAATTCGGGCAAGGAATGCTCAGCACATCGAGTATGAATCTTGCGATCAGATCTTCACCCGACTGTGCGTAACTTGCCTTGCCGAGGTGCTTTTCGGGGGCCAGCGTACTCATGATAAATCCTCGTCAAGCTGTCGTAAGCTGTTGCCGGCTTCCCAGGTGATTGTTGCCTCAAGCATCATTGGTTCAAGGCATGACCGTCTGATCTGCAACTCAAAGCTTCATGTTTGCGCAAGCATGGGATGGGACAATACGGTCCGCATGCTTTTCTGGTTGAATGGACACGTCGTCGATCCAGGTCGGCCATGAACCGATTGGCCATTTGTGCCTTACGCGACGCCATGCTGCCATCGAAGCCGAGGCCGAAAAAATCCCGGAAGGGGCGACTGGTGACCATGGCGTCGGTCGTCGACGCCATCGGCCTCCTCGATTTCAAAGCGTAAGGTACCAGCACCGGTGGTGAGATAAGTTGTACGATCAGCCTTGAAGTGGCTCAGACTGACATTGGCGGTAAAACGTCCGATGTTCAGCAGGAAAGCTGGCAGGATGCAGGTTACGCTATGCTTGCCGGCCTTGCCGGGAATTGGCTTGTCAGCGATGGCGGCAAACAGGAAAACGCCGTTCTCATCGTAGAGATTGACGCTCGGAACAAGGTCGACTCCCAGGTCGCCGGTCACATTGAAGTGCGACGTGACATGCAAGGCGTGATGGATGGGCAACTTGTCTGCGATTCCGCCCTCCTCCGTCGAAATGGAGCCGCCAAGACACTCCACGGCGCCGGGATAGTCCGACCAAACTTCGACCGTCGGATCGGGCAGCGTGAACTCCGCGCGATGCCAACGCCAGTGGCGCCGTCGTTCGGCGCCCGAAGTCATGTCCTTGCCTGACGCCAAGGCGATGGTTCCACCCTCGGCTCCGGCAAGGCCCCGGACGTCCGCATGCTCCTGTTCGTACCGCTCCGCCTCGTCGGCCTCGATCTGTTCGATCACGTTGCTGTTGTACTCGCGCGTCGCCTCCACCACAGGACCGAAGGACACCATGCGCCCCGCCTCGAGATAGAGCGCCTTGCGGCACATCTGGCTCACCGTCGCCAGGGAATGGCTGACGAACAGCACCGTGCGCCCTTCCTTCGTCAGCTCCCGCATGCGCTCGATGCACTTCTTCTGGAAAGCCTGGTCGCCGACGGCCAGCACCTCGTCAACGATCAGGATGTCGGGGTCGAGCCAGGCCGAGACAGAGAATGCAAGCCGCACATACATGCCGCTCGAATAGTGCTTTACCGGCGTATCGATGAACTTCTCCACC
This sequence comes from Allobosea sp. 2RAB26, assembly GCF_052115465.1. Taxonomy (NCBI): domain Bacteria; kingdom Pseudomonadati; phylum Pseudomonadota; class Alphaproteobacteria; order Hyphomicrobiales; family Alloboseaceae; genus Allobosea; species Allobosea sp. 2RAB26. The sequence goes on from NZ_JBFRGS010000004.1 coordinate 481,923, forward strand.
CCGGAGAAGTGGACGATCTGGTCGAACTTGCGGCGGATCTCGATATTGCTCATGCCGAGGATCGCGCCGTTCAAGAAAACGTTCTCGCGCCCCGAAAGCTCAGGGTGGAAGCCGGCGCCGACCTCCAGCAGGCTTCCGACCTTGCCGAAGATCTCGACGCGCCCTTCCGTCGGCGCGGTCACACGGGAAAGGATCTTGAGCAGCGTCGACTTGCCGGCCCCGTTGGCGCCGATGATGCCGACACGCTCACCCTCCTCGATGTCGAACGTCACGTCCCTGAGCGCCCAGTATTCGCGTGCGAGCTCCTCCTCCCGCGCCGCCTTAGACTCGGACGTCGCCTCGCCGGGCGTCGCCCAGCTCTTGCGCTGGCCCAGCCAGCCCCCGAGCACTTCGCGAATCGACGTACTGGCATCGCCGCCGCGGTTGACGTCGTAGCGCTTGCCCACGCCCTCAATACGGATGGCGATACTCATGACCTCACATCACGTCCGCGAACGTGTCCTCGAGACGGCGAAACACGCGTACTCCGTAGATCAGCGTGCCGATCGCAAACAGAATCGACCACAGCACGCTGGGCGCGAAGATCAGCTCGGGCTTACCGAGAATGCACCAGCGGAACGCGTCGATAATGCCCACCGCAGGGTTCAGCGCGTAGACGTACTGCCACTTCTGCGGCAGGATGCCGGTCGCGTAGCCGACCGGCGAGGCGAAGATGCCGAGCTGGAGGACCAGCGGGATGAGCTGCCGGAAGTCCCGGAAATGGGCGTTGAGCCCCGCCGCCATCAGACCGAGGCCGAGCGCGGTGAGGACGGCCAGCACCGTCACGAACGGCAGCAGCACGATCTGCCAGCCGGGCGCGATCCCGTGCCAGGCGAGCAGCACCCCGATCAGCACGAACGCCACGAGATGATCGACGACGCACACCACGACCGAACTCAGCGGAATGATGATGCGTGGGAAGTACACCTTCGAGACCAGCGAGGCGTTGGCGATCAGACTCTCGCTGGACACCGTGAGCACCAGCGTGCACAGCTGCCACGGCAGCAACCCGGTCAGAACGATGAGAACGTAAGGAATTCCACTAGAGGGCAGCTGCGCAATGTAGCCAAATATAAAAGTATAAACAAGAACTGTCGCCAGAGGCTTGATAACAGTCCAAGCAATGCCGACGACCGTCTGCCTGTAGCGCACGACAAGATCGCGCCACGCCAGGAACGCAAGCAACTCCCGGTGTCGCCAAACGTCACCCCAGTAGCTGTCGGAGTGCGATTTCGGCGTGATGACTGTGTGTACTTTTTCACCCATTAAAGAGCTTGGTCCTTCGGCGTTGCGAACGCCTTAACCAAACCGGTCAGCGGCGGCAAGGCTTTTCGACCTGTGCCGGGCTTCTGGTCAACCCCGACCAGCACCAACCTGGCAGAATTTGCAGCCTCTGGAGGGTTTCGGGATTCCGGCAGCAGCTTTTGTGTGATTCATGGATAGTCGACATGAAGGTGTCCGACCATGGGATCGGATTTGCAGAGGTGGCTGGCGCCGTTCTTGGCTGCGTTCGGACGGGAGGCGCGGGCACGTCGCGCTTGCGGCTCCAGAAGTGCGTCCAGGCGAGTGCCGCGCCGCCGAGAGCAGTTGCGGCGATCCAGTCGCCGACATCAGCGGCCAGATAGCCGCGCTGCACGAGCGCGCCGGTCAGGCCGTAGATCGCGATGCGGATGTATTGGTGGGCAGTGTCTCCGGCAGATGGGGAAAGCGGTTCAGCGGCCGGCGCGGGCGGCTTCGATCGCGGCGTAAGCGGCGGCGGCGCTGACCAGTGCCTCGACGACGCTTTGCGGCGGCTTGGCGCAGACGGTGGCGAAGACGATCCGGGCGTCCGCCGTGGCGCGCTGGATCTTCTCCGGCGCGAACATGTCGACGGCGAAGGCCGCCAATTCGATCTGCCCGCAATATTTGATGAGCTGCGCCGAGGCCTTGGCGACCTGACCATCGGCCTTGGTGCTGCCGATCACCTGGCCGACACCGGCCGCGATCTGGCTCCAGCCGGTGGCGGAGGTCTGGGTCGTCTGGCAGCCGGCAAGCGCCAGCGCGCACGCGACGGCAACCGCCGCGAAGAGGCGCTTCATGATGATGCTCCGATGTGGAAAGGCGGCGAACCCGGCCGCTACGGGGGGCAGGCCTTCAGACTAAGTGGCCGAGCTCGTCCTTGCGGACGTCGAAACTGGGGCAAGCCTTCGCGGCGTATTGGTTGCGTCCGGTGACTTTTTTGACGGTCGGGTAGCGTGCGATCAGCGCCTTCACGTGTGCGAGAAGAGCGGCCTTCTGGGCGGGGGTGCGGGTATCCTTCGGCGTCTTTCAGTCAGCCGCGAGCCCGCCGACATAGACGACGCCGAGCGTGCCGATGTTGTGGCCGGCGACATGCGACCCGATCTCGGCTTCAGGCCGGCCGGGCGCAACGGTGCCGGCGAGCAGAACGACCCAGTGATAGCCGATGTCTTTCCAGCCTTGGGCTTTATGCCAACCCCGGATCGTCTCGACCGAGACCGGCCTGCCCTCCGGCGTCGTCGTGCAGTGGATGATGATCTCATCGACGCGGCGCGGCGCGCGCGGCTGGCCGAACCCGGGCAGCGAAGGCGCGGCGGGGGCCGCCTTCGGCTCCGTGCGCTGCGCGACCGCCGCCTGAAGCGCCTTGATTGTCTGCGGCCCTACGACACCGTCGGCTGCGAGGCCGCGCCCACGCTGGAAAGCCTGGATCGCCGTCTTGGTCTTCGGCCCGGGAACGCCATCGACGGTCACAGCATAACCGAGCGCGACCAGCGCCCGCTGTATGGCGGTCGTGTCCATGACGTCTCCAGGAATGGAAAAGCCGCCGGTTAGGGCGACCCTGGGGTGGTTGACTTCGGGCTGGCCTGCTGGCCATTTCGGCGGATGAACAGCCTCGGCGACATCGATGCGATGCCTGACGCTCGTGGCCGCGACGTGTTCCTAGATTGCCTCAAGGGGCTGGCGATCATCACCGTTGTCTTGGGGCACACATTCCAAGGCGTCGGCCCTCGCTTTGACGACTACACGCCGTTCAAGGTCGTATACTCGTTCCACATGCCGATGTTCATCTTCGTGTCCGGCATGGTCGCGTCGATTGGGTTCAAGAAGAAAATCTTCGCAGATATGCCGCCGGGTAGCTTCATCGTCGGTCTCGTGAAGAGCTCGGTGCGTCTACTGCTGCCCTTCTTCACTTGGGCACTGGTCTCTTTTTACCTGGTGCAATCATCGACTGATGACCTCTCGCAGTGGATGCTGAGGGTCGTCTCGAACCCGGACAACGCCCTGTGGTTCCTATGGGTCTTGTTCCAGTGTCAGATCGTTTTGGCACTGATCGGCGCCAGTTTCGCAGCGCTTCGGCGCTATCGGCCGATCAATCTGGAGGCTATCCGGCCCGTTTACGTTGTAGCCCTGCTTCTGCTCGTGGCCTACCCAACCCGCAAACTCTTCCAGGCCACCCCGAACGAGTCAGGCCTTCACCTGACCAAGATCTATCTGATTTATTTCCTGGCGGGTGCTCTGTCCCACATATGGCGCCCTAAGGGGTTGCCGGCGGCAATCCGATGGGCTCCCTACCTCGTGTTCGCTCTCGCCGTGCCCTTCTGGCATCGGTCGAATCTATCGCCCCTGGTTGAGGTTCTGCCGGCCGTCACGCACCCGGACAATTTGAACACCGCGTATCAATATCTGGTTGGCTTTGCGGGAACGTTTGCCTTCGTCGATTTCGCTAGGGTCGTCGCCAATAGGGCTCCTCGGTGGGTTGCCCAGGCGCTCTCGTACATCGGCGCGCGCTCCCTCGATATCTACGCAATCCACTTGTACGCGCCGGGCGTCTTCCCGCCTGTCATCGCGCCAATCGCGCTGAGCCTTGCCGCATCCGCCGTCTTGCGAACGAACCCGGTCACGTCGTGGCTCTGTTTCGGGCAATGGAAACGCTCGATGAGCCTCCTGCCCACCGCGGCTAGATC